>NZ_JBTWMV010000020.1:0-156844 GCF_054850255.1 Streptomyces sp. 7R007
CTCCACGACGACGGTGCTGTGATGCAGGTGGGCCGCCGTTCCGGGTGGGCGATACTGGGTTCGAACCAGTGACCTCTTCGGTGTGAACGAAGCGCTCTCCCACTGAGCTAATCGCCCGGGCGCTAGAAGAACATTACCCCATGTCAGCGGGTGCCCCCGCACCCGTGGCGGCGGATCACTGGTCCTTGATCTTCCAGGGCATCACGACGCCGAACTTCCACAGATAGACGCCGACCAGGACGCCGACGACCACCAGGCCGATCACCGTCAGCGTGATGTTGCGCCGCCGCACCTTGGGGTCGAGGGCCTTCTGGGCCGCCTCGGTGACCTTGCGCTTGGTCCAGCGCAGCACCAGCTGGGCCCAGACGAACTCGGTCGCCCAGATGGCCATGCCGGCGAAGATGACCACCCAGCCGGGCCCGGGCAGCGGCAGCATGATCACGCCCAGGGCCACCACCCCGAGGCCGATCACGAAGACCCCGACCTGCCAGCTCAGATGCAGCATGCGGCGCGCCTTGACGAATTCGGGCGCCCGGGAACCGAGCCCCTGCTCGTCCTGCTCCCCGTCCGTTCTCGCTCCGTCCGGCGCCACCGCGACCTCGCCCGGTTCGTCACTCCCCGTATTCATACGACCAAACCCTACCGGAGAGAAACCGGTCACCGTAATGGCCGTACCGCCCGAAGAGGTTCTCGGCCGGAAGAGTTACGTAAAGGCACGCAAAACACTCAGAGGGGTTTACAACGGCACCGTAGGTGGCATGTCGATTTCGCCGACGTGCGAATCCCCGAGCGCACACTGAGCGAAAGGCCCTGGCGCTTATGAACACCACGGTCAGCTGCGAGCTGCACCTGCGCCTCGTTGTGTCGAGCGAGTCCTCCCTGCCTGTCCCCGCAGGCCTGCGGTACGACACGGCCGACCCCTACGCCGTGCACGCGACCTTCCACACCGGAGCCGAGGAGACCGTCGAGTGGGTGTTCGCCCGCGACCTCCTCGCGGAAGGCCTCCACCGGCCCACCGGCACCGGCGACGTCCGAGTCTGGCCGTCGCGCAGCCACGGTCAGGGCGTCGTCTGCATCGCCCTGAGCTCTCCGGAGGGCGAGGCCCTGCTGGAGGCCCCGGCGCGGGCTCTGGAGTCCTTCCTGAAGCGGACGGACGCCGCCGTGCCTCCCGGCACGGAACACCGCCACTTCGACCTCGATCAGGAGCTCTCGCACATCCTGGCGGAAAGCTAGGGGCGGGGCGCCCACCAAGCCGCCCGGCGCCGTCGACTCGGGGAGACGGCTCGGGCCGGAACAACCGCATAGGGCAGACTCCGGCGCCGCCGCCGCGACTCGTTCGCGGGGCGGCGCCGGAGCGCGTCCGGCCGGGCCGCACCGGGCCGGTCCCGCACCCGCCGGAGCGATTACCATCGGCCAGCATCAGGCGGGCGTGCGCCCGACCCCCAGGCCAGGGAGCGAAACGTGCTGATCACCCACGACACCCGGTGCGCCCTCGACGCCGTGGTCGATCTGGTGAACACCGCACCGGAGGACGACGAGACACCGGACGGGCTGCCCGACGTCCCGGCTCTCACGGATTTCGTACGAAAGCACGAGATCAGCGACGTGGGGACGCTCTCGGAGTTCGACCTCTCGGCGGTGCGCAAGATCCGCGGCCGCTTCGCCTCGGTCTTCGCGGCGCCCGATCCCAGGACGGCCGCCGGACTGATCAACGAGCTGATCGCCGCCGCGGGCACCACGCCCCGGCTCACGGACCACGACGGCTACGACTGGCATGTGCACTACTTCGCCCCCGGCGCCTCCGTCGCCGATCACCTGGCGGCCGACTGCGGGATGGCGCTGGCGTTCTTCGTGGTGGCCGGCGAGCAGGAGCGGCTGCGGCGCTGCGAGGCTCCCGACTGCCGGCACGCGTTCGTGGATCTGTCCCGCAACCGCTCACGCCGGTACTGCGACAGCCGGACCTGCGGGAACCGTCTGCACGTGGCCGCGTACCGGGCCCGGCGCAAGGAGGCGGCCGGCTGACGGGCGTCCGGCCGGACGGCGGTGTGTCGACGTGGGCCCCGGCGGGTGGCGCCGGGGACCACGGGTACGGCTCAGAGCAGCAGCAGATCGTGCAGCGCAGCCATGAGCAGCAGACACCCGATCACCGCAAGGAAGATCATCAGCGGTGGCTGGGAAAGGGCGAAGAGGCATCCGCGCGGCTCGTCCTGCGGCGGCGCGGCATCGCTTGGTTCCGTGTCCAGCATCTCGCGGCGATGATGACGTACGGGACACACTCCGCGCGATCAACACGCCCGGAATGAGCGGTAGTTCGCCGAATTCCGCGATGTCCTTTTCGGGTTGTGATCGTTTTAGGGCACGGTGCTGATCCACTGTGTCGTTTCAGTCATCCTCATGCATGGGTCACACGACCTGCCGCTTCATCGGGCTGCCGCCGTGAGCCGCCGCTTCATATGCCGTGCTTCTTGAGGATGGCCTCGATGTCGCTGAAGTCGTCCGCGGAGTCGGTGCGCGCCGGGCTCGCCTGGCGCGTGGGGGCTCGCGTCCCCTGTCCCAGGGAGGGCGCCGAGGCCTGCGGGGCGACGGCCTCGCGCCGCTGCGCCGCCTTGGCCGCCCTGCGCTCCTTGCGGGTGCCGCCGCGGCGCCGCTCCACGGCGCGGGTGGAGGCGAACAGCAGCCAGGAGACGCCGAGTACGACGAAACCGGCCCAGGCGGTCATGCTGAAGGCGGTGTCGGCCACCCACTGCACGACACCGGTCATCACCAGGCCGATGGGCACGAGGGAGTAGGCGGCGATGCGGGCCGCGGCGAGGAAACGCTTGCGGTACGCCGTCACCACCGCGATGCCCAGGCCGGCCGCGGAGACGGCGGAACACACGGTCTCGGCAATCATCCGGTCCTCCAGGCGGGCTCGGTCGGGCAGGGCTGCTGCACTCGGCGCGCGGACTGCCGCGTCCCCTCCATCCTGCACCGCCCGAACCCCGGCGGGCCATGCCTTGAGCGGACATCAGGGGCATCTCCGGGTCGTCTCCTCCGCAAGTGCCGGTTCGCTCCCCGCCACCGCCCCCTCCGGCGCCACGCCACTGGCCGCTCCGGCACCGCGTCACGGACCGACCGGCCACCACGCCACAGGCCGGCCGGACACCCGTCGGCTGACCAGGCCCCGTCCCGCCACGGACCGGTCTGGCACTTCCCCCGCTGCCCGGTCCAGCGCCCCGCTGGCCGCTCGGGCGCCTCACTGGCCGGTCCGGCGCCCCACTGGCCGGTCCGGCGCCCCACTGGCCGGTCCGGCGCGCAGCCAGCCAGGTCCCCTTCCCCGCCAGCCACCTCCGGTGCTGCCCGCCAGCCGGGCCCGGCCCCTCCAGCGACCGATCCGACACTCACCCGCGGACGGGTCCGACATTCCCCTCAGCGACCGACCCGGAGCCCGTCGGCCAGTCCGGCACGCCGCCAGCCGCCTGCAGTGCCTGCCCGCCGACCGGGCCCCGTCCTCCCACGGGCGCCGATCCGGCACTCCCCCGCCAGTCAGGCCCAGTCCCCGGCAGCCGGGCCCGTCCCGCCACGGGTACCGATCCGGCACCCCCCGCCCGCCGATCCGGCACTCCCCGCCGGCCGGTCCGGCCAGCCGCCACCGGCCGGTCGGGACCTCGCCACCGATCGGTCGCGGACCCCGCCACCTGCCGATCGGAGACCTCGCCGCCCGCCGGTCCATGCCCCGCCGCCCGCCGGTCCAGTACCCCGTCCCCCGCCCGTACGAGATCCCGTCCCCCGCCGGTCCGGGAGCCCGCCCCGATCCAGTACCCCACCCCCGCCGGTCCGGGAGCCCGCCCCGATCCAGTACCCCACCCCCGCCCGTACGGAAGCCCACCCCCGCCCGGTCGGGAGCCCACCCCCGCCCGGTCGGCATCATGACCGCCGGGTCGGTGTTTCCGCTGGTTGGGTCGTGGTGCCGTGGGCTGGGAGACTGGGGTCTATGAACGACTCCTCCCCTGCACGTCCCGCCGCGCCCGTTCTCGACGTCTGGTGCGAACTCCAGTGCCCCGACTGCCGTAGCGCCCTGGACGACCTGCGCGCCCTGCGGGAACGCTACGGCGACCGGCTGGAGCTGCGGCTGCGGCACTTCCCGCTGGAGAAGCACAAGCACGCCTTCGCCGCCGCGCAGGCCGCCGAGGAGGCCCTGGAGCAGGGGCGCGGATGGGAGTACGTGGAGGCCGTGCTCGGCCGGGTGGAGGAACTGGACCGTAAGGGAGAACCCTTCCTGGTCGAGGTCGCCCGGGAACTCGGGCTGGACGCCGAGGAGTTCGACACCGCGCTGATCGACGGCCGGCACATCCTGATCGTCGACGCCGACCAGGCCGAGGGCAAGGCGATCGGCGTGACCGGCACGCCGACGTACGTCATCGACGGGGAGCGACTGGACGGCGGCAAGAGCCAGGAGGGGCTGCGGGAGCGGATCGAGGAGATCGCGGACCGGCTGCTGGCCGGGCAGCGGCCGGCCTAGAGCAGCGGCTTGTACAGGACGTACCGCGTCGTCTCGTAGCCGAGCGACTCGTAGAGCCGTTCGGCCGGGGTGTTGCCGGCGAACACGTTGAGGCCGAGGACGTGTTTGCCGGCGGCGATCGCCTGGGCCTCCGCGTGCAGCATGAGCGTCCGGCCGTGGCCGCGCCCGCGGTGCGCCTCGTCGGTCTCGACCTTGTACACGAAGGCACTGTCCTCCCGGAGGGCCACCCACAGCGTGCCCACCCGCGTTCCTTCGTGCTCGACCACGCTGAACAGCATGTTCCCGGTGTCCATGGCATGCGGCAGCAGGGTGTCGAGGTCCCTGCGGGACTTCGCGTGCGCCAGCTCCTCGGGCATGCCCCGCTCGATCCAGACGAGGGGGTACGTCCGCGACTCCTGCGCGTACCACTCCTCGTACTCCGCCTGGGTCATGGCCCGGCCCCGGCTGCCCGCCGGCAGCGCGGGCGGGGTGTCGCCCAGCCGTTTCTCCATGCCGCGGTTGCGCAGGACGTAGCCGAGCGCCCGGACGAGCCGCAGCGCCGCCTCCGCCCCGCCGGGAACGCCCACCTCGATCTGCCGGCACCCCCAGCCGCGCGCCACCTCCTCGGCGGCGAGCGCGGCCACCGTGCCGCGCCCCCTGCGGCGGTCCGGCTCGTCGATGCGCAGGTCGTGGATGCAGGCCACCGTCTCGCCGAACTGGGGCGAGGTGCCGAGGTGGACGGTGCCGACGGGCCGGCTGTTCACGCACACCCGGTAGTGACGCGACAGCGTCCCGTCGGCGGCGCGCTGGAGCGGCTCGGTCGGCCGCAGGGTCGTGGTCATCAGGGGTGTTCTACCCGCCGGAAGAGCCCGCGTCAGCAGGATTTTCCCGGCCCCACGGAGCCAGGTCGTTCCCTCACGGGTCCAGGTCGTTCTCGGCCCGCTCCTCGAAGACGCGCATCGCCTTCGCGGTCACCGGGCCCGGCGTCGCCGCCAGTTCGCGGTCGTCGACGCGGTGCACGGCCTGGATGTCGCGCAGGGTGGAGGTGAGGAAGACCTCGTCCGCCCGCTCCAGCACGTCCAGCGGCAGGTCGGTCTCCTTGGCGCCGGTCCACTCGATCGTCAACGCGCGCGTGATGCCCGCGAGGCAGCCGGAGGCGAGCGGCGGGGTGTGGATCTCGCCGTCGAGGACGACGAAGACGTTGGAGCCGGTGCCCTCGCAGAGTTGTCCGACCGTGTTGGCGAACAGGGCCTCGGAGGCGCCGTGTTGGTGGGCGCGGGCGAGCGCGACCACGTTCTCGGCGTACGAGGTCGTCTTCAGGCCGGTCAGTGCGCCCCGCTCGTTGCGCGTCCAGGGCACGGTGATCACGGCCGTGGTGTCGGGGCGGCGGGTGGTCTCGCCGAGGGCGACGACGAGGGTGGGGCCGTGCTCGCCGCGGTCCGAGCCCAGGGGGCCGTGGCCGCCGGTGTAGGTGATGCGCAGCCGGCCGAGCGGCATCGGGTTGGCCGCGAGGACGGCGGCGCAGGCGCGGCGGACCTCGTCGTGGTCGGGGTCGGGCAGGCCGAGGCCGCGCGCGGAGCGGGTCAGCCGGTCGAGGTGCCGGGTGAGCGCGAACGCGCGGCCGTCCGTCGCCTTGACCGTCTCGAAGATGCCGTCGCCGACCGTCAGCCCGTGGTCGAAGACGGAGACACGGGCGGACTCCATGTCCTGCAGCCCGCCGTCGAGCCAGATCTTCACGTGAGTACCTCTCCAGCCGCGTTGTCCTCGTACGTCCCCGACGCTACCGCGAGCAGCCGGGCCGCCTTCAGCTCGGTCTCCCGCCACTCCCCCTCGGGGTCCGAGCCCCAGGTGACGCCGGCACCGGTGCCGAAGCGCAGCACGCCGTCCGCGCGGTCGATCCAGAACGTACGGATGCCGACGGCCAGCTCGCCCACGCCCCGGTCGGCGTCGACCCATCCGATGCCCCCGCAGTACGGCCCGCGGGGCGCGGTCTCCAGGGCGTCGATGATCCGCAGGGCGCTCGACTTGGGGGCGCCGGTGACCGAGCCGGGCGGGAAGGCGGCGCCGAGCAGCGCGGGCCAGCCGGCGTCGGCGCGCAGCTCGCCCCGGACCGTCGACACGAGGTGGACGAGGCCCGGGTGCTTCTCCACGGCGCACAGGTCGGGGACGGTGACGGTGCCCGTGGCGCAGACCCGGCCGATGTCGTTGCGCACCAGGTCGACGATCATCACGTTCTCGGCGTGGTCCTTCTCCAGGAGGTCCGCCTCGGTGCGCCCGGTGCCCTTGATCGGCCCCGACTCGACGACCCGCCCGTCCCGGCGCAGGAACAGCTCCGGGGAGGCGGTGGCGATCTCCACGCCGTGCGCGGGCAGCCGGATCGTTCCTGCATACGGCGCCGGGTTGCCGCGGGCCAGCAGGGCGGTCAGGGCGTCCACGTCGGCGTCGGGCGCGACGGGCGCCGACAGGACACGGCAGAGGTTGGCCTGGTAGACCTCGCCGGCCGCGATGTGCTCCCGGATCCGGCGTACGCCCGCGGTGTACGCGGCGTGGTCGAGGGACGACGTCCAGTCCCCGGCCGCGGGCCCCCGCCACGCCCCCGGCACCGGAGCGGGCACCGGCTCCTGGCGTACGTCGGCGAAGCGCGCGCAGGTCAGGCGGCCCTCGAAGTCGGCGCACACGGCCCAGAAACCGGCCGAGTCCAGGGCCGCGGGATCGCTGGTGACGTCGAGGAGCCCGGTGGCGGCGCGGTCGCCGAAGCGGGCGAGAGGAGGGAGGTCGAGCACGTCGTCGAGTCTATGGCGGGTGTCGTCCGGGTGGCCCGGCCGTGTCCCCGCGGAGGCCCTGGCCACGCGCGTGCGCGGGTGCAACGCAGCACGCTGCACAAACGCGTTTTTGTACTGGCCCCGGAATCCGCTAGAGTTCAACACGTCGCCGGGACGCGTGAGCGGACCGAAACGACAGGCGGACGTAGCTCAGTTGGTAGAGCGCAACCTTGCCAAGGTTGAGGTCGCGAGTTCGAGCCTCGTCGTCCGCTCGAAGGAACAAGGGGATCATCCCGACCCCCTGCGCTCCTGGTGGAGTGGCCGAGAGGCGAGGCAACGGCCTGCAAAGCCGTCTACACGGGTTCAAATCCCGTCTCCACCTCCAAGGACGATTAGCTCAGCGGGAGAGCGCTTCCCTGACACGGAAGAGGTCACTGGTTCAATCCCAGTATCGTCCACTGGATCTTCGGATCCGTTCTGGATCTTCGGATCCCTCGCGCGATTAGCTCAGCGGGAGAGCGCTTCCCTGACACGGAAGAGGTCACTGGTTCAATCCCAGTATCGCGCACGCGTCACCTGTGGTACCCGAGGACGATTAGCTCAGCGGGAGAGCGCTTCCCTGACACGGAAGAGGTCACTGGTTCAATCCCAGTATCGTCCACACACCGAAGCCCCCGGCCCTGCGGCCGGGGGCTTCTCCGTGGTTCCGGTCAGCTGGAGAAGAGCATGTGACCGAAGCTCTTGTGGCGGTGGTGACCGCCGTGGTGGCCGCCGCCGTAGTGACCGCCGTGGCCGCCGCCGTGCGGGGCGCCCCAGGCGGGGGCGGGCGGGGCCGGATACGCCTGCGGGGCGGGCGGGGGCGGCGGTCCGGGCTGGGACCACTGGGCCTCCAGGCGGGTCAGGGCCTCGAGCTCACCGTAGTCGAGAAAGATCCCGCGGCAGCCGCTGCACTGCTCGATCTGGACGCCGTTGCGGTTGTACGTGTGCATCGGCGCGTGGCACTTCGGACACTGCATGGTCGGCTCAACTCCTCGCCGGTCGGTCCTGCTTCGTGTTTCGCCAGGACAGACTCCGTCTGGCTGCGGTCGGTTGCACCCTACTGGTCGTGGGGCGGGGTCAACTCCGGCGGGACGGAAACCATTCGGGCACATGCGTCGATCAGGGACACCTCGACCTCGTCCAGGGGACGGTCCTCGGTGACGGCCTTGGTGATCGCGCGGGCGGCGGTCTGCACGGTGAGGGCGCGGGCCGGGACATCCAGGGCGGGCCAGGGGTCGCCGTCGGCGGGCACGGCGGGGCCGCCGGCCGCGCGGTAGGCGGCGAGGAAACGGGACCACTCGTCGGGCGGGAGCAGACCGCAGGCGTACCAGGCCGCCGGGCGTGCGAGGTCCCAGGCGGGGACGCCGACGCCGAGGTCGTCAACGTCGATGAGCAGCCAGGGCCCGCCGACGGCGGGGTACCGGACGAGCTGCCCGAGGTGGAAGTCGCCGTGGCAGAGGGTGGCCACCCCCGTCATGGGCGCCTCACCACGGGCCCAGGCAGGGAGGGTGGCCCAGGCACCGAGGACGGGGACGGTGGCGGGGTGGGAGCGAGCGGTCTCGGTGGCGGTGAGCCGGGCGACGGCAGCGGCGGCCTTGGCGGGCCCGCGCATGGGGGGTGGGGCTACGGGTGCAGACCGGTTGGGTCCTTCACCGAGGGTGCGCCGGGCGGGCTCGGCGGGGTTGGGGAGGGCAGACGCGGGGGCCGGGGCGGACGAGGGCGGCTGGGCTGGGGTGCGTGGTGCTGAGGCTGAGGTGGGTGCTGAGGCCTCGGTGAGTGCTGAGGCTTGCGTGAGTGCTGAGGCTTGCGTGAGTGCGGCTGGGGAGCGTTCTGAGGCTGGGGAGGGTGCTGGGGCCGGGGCGGGTGCTGGGGCCGGGGCGGGCGCTGGGGCAGGCGCCTGAGCCGGAGCCGACCTGGGAACCGGGGCCGACCTGGGAACCGGGGCCGACCCGGGAGCCGAAGCGGGCGTCGGGGTCGGGGCGGGCGCTGGAGCCGAGGCCGAGCCGGGAGCCGAAGCGGGCGTCGGGGCCGGGGGGCGGGTGGGCAGAGAGGTGTCGGGGCTTCGCAGGTGGGGCGGGGACGGCGGGGCGAGAGGCGGCAGCGGCGCGGTCGGGACGGGCGTGCTGTGGAGTCGGGCCAGCAGGGTGGCGGCGGCTTCCCACGGGGCCGCGTCCGGGTTCTGCGGGTCCACGGGGGTGCCGTAGGGCCAGAAGGTGACGAGGCGGTCGTGCAGGGCTGCGGGGGTGGGGGTGAGTGGGGGCAGGCAGATGCCGGGGAGGTGGGTCGCGAGGGTGAGGCGGGGGGCGAGGTCGGTGAGGGGGGTGTGCGGGGCGTGGGCCTTGGCGACCGTGTCGGCGTGGCGGACAACCGTGGCGTCCGGGCGGTCGGCGAGGGTGGTCGCTCCGCAGGGGCAGGTTGCGGTGCGGGCGTGTGCCGTGGCCCTGGCCCGGGCGGTGAGCTCGGTGAGCAGCGGGGTCGGGGTCACGGGGCTCCCTGGAGGCGGACAGGTCTGGGGGCGAGGGTACGGGGAGGTGGGCCGCCGGGTCACCAGCCGGCCGACGTGCGCGCGGGCACGGCGCGTCCCACTCCGGCCGCCGCAGCCGCCGCAGTCGGCACCGCTCGGATTCCCGCGCCCCAGCTGACAGCATCCCGACTCCCACGCCCCAGCTAGCACCGTCCCAGCCGGTAGCGTTCTGGCTCCCGCCATCCCACCGGCACCGCCCTGCCGATACCGCCCAGAGTCCCACTGCCTCAGCCGACACCGCCCCGGCCAATGGTCGCGTCCTGCGACGTGGTGTAGGGGTGCGGAGTTCGCGACTCCGCAGCTCAGTGGGGCGGTGTAGCCGGCGCTTAGGCCACGGCGCTGAACGGAGCCGCACGGTCCGGATGGCTACACCACTCGGCAGGGCACAACTCGGCCGCCGCTAAGAGCCGCCCCGGCCCTGCCGCCCGCCGCCATGAACCGCCCCAGCCCGACACCGCCCAGCCCATGCCGTCCCGCCGCGATGCCGTCTCCGGCGCCTGGCCCCCCGCAGGCACGGCAATGCCGGCGCAGCTCCCCAGCTGCGCCGGCATTTTGTGCCGTCCGCCGCACCCCCGTCCCCACGGGGTTTCATGGGTGGATGTCCCCGCCCGGACCGCTCTTCCGGGCCTGGGGTCGCCGCTCAGCGCCCCAGCATCACGCCCACGGACGACGCCTGTGTGGCCACTGTCTCCCAGCCGTCGAAGACGAGCAGGAGCAGTGCCGCCAGGGGAAGGGCCATCAGCGTCGCCACCAGGGGGTGGCGACGGCCCGTCCGGCGCGGTGGCGCGAAGCGCTCTCGCGTGCGGACCAGCGTCCGCGGTGCCGTGTGGGCCATGGTCCCTCTCCCGACCGTTCTCCGTTGTCGTTGGCAGCGGCGGGTGTCTGACCTCGGGGGACGAGTGCTGCACCCGCCGCTTGACCTCAAATCTAGGCTTCCGGCGCATCCCGCACGTCATGCCCTCGTACCGATTGCCGGGCCTCCCCGAGGATGAGCCGCACGGTGAGGAGTACTCCCCTGGGTGGAGACGGGGACCTAGGTCTCAGGGTCTTCCCGGAGGGGGCGCCCGGTCTGTCCGGGCTTTTCCGAGCTGTCCTCCCGTGGCACCGGCTGCTCGACCAGCGCCAGGACCCGGTTGGCCATGAAGCGGGCCGTGCGGACCACCGAGCCGTTACGGGTGACTTCGCTCACTTCCACGACACCTCGGCGTACCGCCGTCTCCACCCGCCGGCCCGCCCTGCTCGCCACCACCTCGTAGGTGCGGGTCGTGTCCCCCGCGTCCACCACTATCTCCACTCGATCACCCTTCACGGGTTCAATCCCCCTTCTGTGATGGGTGGTTGGCAGCACGGAGCCGACAACAGCCGCCCGCCCGCACGCTCCCTGACCACCTCTCAAGTCTCCCACCCGGCACTGACAATCGATCTGGGCGTAAGGGCGCGGCCTCTGCGCGCGGGCGGCCGTGGAAACGTAAGCTGTGCCACGTCACACGGACCGGGCAGCGGGGATGAACATGGCGATGATGCGCCTGAGGCGCGAGGACCCGCGCGTCGTCGGCTCGTTCCGGCTGCACAGACGGCTCGGCGCGGGCGGGATGGGCGTGGTGTACCTGGGCTCCGACAAGAAGGGGCAGCGGGTCGCACTGAAGGTCATCAGGCCGGACCTGGCGGAGGATCAGGAGTTCCGGTCGCGGTTCGCGCGCGAGGTGTCCGCCGCGCGACGGATCCGGGGCGGGTGCACGGCACGGCTCGTCGCCGCCGATCTCGACGCCGACCGGCCGTGGTTCGCCACCCAGTACGTGCCCGGCCCCTCCCTGCACGACAAGGTCGCCGACGAGGGTCCGCTCGGCGCCGCCGAGGCCGCCTCCATCGGGGCCGCCCTGTCGGAGGGGCTCGTCGCCGTGCACGAGGCCGGTGTCGTGCACCGGGATCTCAAGCCGTCCAACATCCTGCTGTCTCCCAAGGGACCGCGGATCATCGACTTCGGCATCGCCTGGGCGACGGGGGCGTCCACGCTGACGCACGTCGGCACGGCCGTCGGCTCGCCGGGTTTCCTCGCGCCCGAGCAGGTGCGCGGGGCCGCGGTGACGCCCGCCACGGACGTGTTCTCCCTCGGCGCGACCCTCGCGTACGCCTCCATGGGCGACTCGCCCTTCGGGCACGGCAGTTCCGAGGTCATGCTGTACCGGGTGGTGCACGAGGAACCGCAGCTGCACGGCGTACCGGACGCCTTGGCTCCGCTGGTGCGGGCCTGTCTGGCCAAGGACCCGGAGGAGCGGCCCAGCACGCTCCAGCTCTCGCTGCGGCTGAAGGAGATCGCCGCCCGTGAGGCGCAGGGGCTCGCGGATGTGCGGCCGCCGGCCCCGCGCGCCGGCGAGGCGGACCGGCCCACGGGACGGCTCGCCGACACCTATCCGGAACGCACGCGCGAGCAGCGGCGCCCGCAGGGGACCCCTCCCCCGCGCGGTACGGCACGGGGCGGCGGCACCCCGCGCGTCGGCAACCCGTCGTCGTATCCGCAAAGCGGCGGCGCTTCGCGGGGCGGCGGCTCCGGCTCGTACCCGCAAAGCGGCAGCGCTTCACGCGGTGGCGGCTCGGGCTCGTATCCACAGGGCGGCGGCGCTTCGCGGGGCGGCGGCAACCCGTCGTCGTACCCGCAAAGCGGCAGCGCCTCACGCGGTGGCGGCTCCGGCTCGTATCCGCAGAACGGCAGCGGTTCGCGGGGCGGTACGGCGGCCTCGGCGCGGGCCGGTGGGTCGCCTGCGCGCGCTCAGCGCAACGCTCCCCGCAACGGCGGCGGGAGCCGGCCCGCGTCGCGTGGGGGCAGCGGGCGGCCGGGGCCGCGGACCACGGGGGCGGGGCGGCGGCCGGCGAATCCGCGGCTGCTGCGGCAGCGGCTGTTCGTGTTCGTCGTCGTGACGCTGCTCGTGGCGCTCGGCATCGCCGCGGCGCAGGGCTGCCAGGGGCCGCCGCGCGGGCTGGGGGGCGGCCGTGGCGTCGTGCAGAAGCAGCCGCAGCACGCCTCCGCCTCCGTGGTGCCGGGGCCGCTGAGCTAGCCGAGGCCGGGCAGGACGCGTTCGAAGAACTCGCGGTCGCCGTCGAAGACGGGGGTCAGGGCCAGGAACTCCGCCGGTGTCACCCAGCGGGCCTCGGCGACCTCGGCGGGGTCGGGGATCACCTCGCCGGTGGGCGCGTCCGCCGTCCACCAGTGGAGGCGGAAGCGGGCGTCGTCGGTCTGCGACTCCCAGACCTTGGCGCCGGGGGTGACGGTGAGGCCGACCTCCTCGTGGACCTCCCGGACCAGGGCCTCCTCCTGCGTCTCGCCGGGTTCGATCTTGCCGCTGAGGGGCTGCCAGTAGCCGGGGCGGGCGACGCCGGGGCCGCGCCGGATGGCGAGGACGCGGTCGCCGCGGCGCAGGACCGCGACGATCGCCTCACGCTGCCCGGCCGGGGTCGTCATCCCTGCGGGCGGCCGGTGGCCACCGCGTAGAAGGCGACCGCGGCCGCCGCGCCGACGTTGAGGGAGTCGACGCCGTGGGACATGGGGATGCGGACCCATTCGTCGGCGGCGACCAGGGCCTGGGTGGACAGTCCGTCGCCCTCGGCGCCGAGCATCAGGGCCACGCGGTCCATCGTGTGCGGGGCGGCCTCGTCGAGGGGTCTGGCCTTCTCGTCCGGGGTGAGGGCGAGGAGCGTGAAGCCCGCCTCGCGGACGGACTCCAGCCCCTTGGGCCAGGTGTCGAGGCGGGCGTACGGGACGGAGAAGACCGCGCCCATCGAGACCTTGACGCTGCGGCGGTAGAGCGGGTCGGCGCAGTCCGGGGAGAGCAGGACCGCGTCCATGCCGAGGGCGGCGGCGGAGCGGAAGATCGCGCCGATGTTGGTGTGGTCGTTGACCGACTCCATGACGACGACCCGGCGGGCAGTCTGCAGCAGGTCGGCCGCCGTCGGCAGCGGTTTGCGCTGCATGGAGGCGAGCGCGCCGCGGTGCACGTGGTAGCCGGTGACCTGTTCGGCGAGCTCCGGGCTGACGGCGTAGACCGGCGCGGGGAGCTCGTCGATGACGTCGCGCATGACGTCGACCCACTTGGCGGACAGCAGCATCGAGCGCATCTCGTACCCGGCGTCCTTGGCCCGCCGGATGACCTTCTCGCCCTCCGCGATGAACAGGCCCTCGGCCGGTTCGCGTTTGCGGCGCAGCTCGACGTCGGTCAGGCCTGTGTAGTCGCGCAGGCGCGGGTCGTCGGGATCCTCGACGGTGATGAGATCGGCCACAGGGTGATACTGCCTTGTCCGGGGAGCGGTGCCAACGGCTGGGAGCGGGTTGGGTTACCCGGGGTTACGCCGGTGTCTCCGGGCCGACGTTCACGACCTCGCCGACGACGATCACCGCCGGCGCCCTGACCTCCCGCGCGACGACCGTCTCGGCGACCGTGGCGAGGGTCGCGTCGACCCGGCGCTGGGCGGCCGTGGTGCCCTCCTGGACCAGCGCGACCGGGGTGTCGGGCGACTTGCCGTGCGCGACGAGCGTCTCGGCGATCTTCCCGATCTTGTCGACGCCCATGAGGATCACCAGGGTGCCGGTCAGCTTGGCCAGCGAGGCCCAGTCGACCAGGGAGCGCTCGTCGTCGGGGGCGACATGGCCGCTGACCACCGTGAACTCGTGGGCGACGCCCCGGTGGGTGACCGGGATGCCGGCTGCGCCCGGCACGGAGATCGAGCTGGAGATGCCCGGGACGACGGTGCAGGGGATGCCGGCCTCGGCGAGCGCGTGCAGTTCCTCCATGCCCCGGCCGAAGACGTAGGGGTCGCCGCCCTTGAGCCGTACGACCGACTTGCCCTGCTTGGCGTGCTCGATCAGGGCGTTGTTGATGGCCTCCTGGGCCATGAAACGGCCGTAGGGGATCTTCGCCGCGTCGATCACCTCGACGTGCGGCGGCAGTTCGGCGAGCAGGTCGCGCGGGCCGAGGCGGTCGGCGATGACGACGTCGGCCTCGGCGAGCAGGCGGCGGCCGCGCACGGTGATCAGGTCCGGGTCGCCGGGGCCGCCGCCGACGAGGGCGACGCCGGGGGCGCGGGTGCGGTGGTGCGGGGCGACGAGGGTGCCGTCGCGCAGGCCCTCGACCACCGCGTCCCGGATGGCGGCGGTGTGCCGGGGGTCGCGGCCGCGCGCGTCCGTGGTGAGGACGGCGACGGTCACGCCCTCGCTGTGGCCGGTGGCCGGGGTCCAGGCGGTGGCCGCGTCGGCGTCGTCGGAGCGCACGCACCACACCCGGTGGCGCTCCGCCTCGGCGGAGGCGGCGGCGTTGGCCTCGGGGTCGCTGGTGGCGATCAGGGCGTACCAGGCGTCGGCCAGGTCGCCGTCGGCGTACGGCCGCCGCTGCCAGGCGATCTCGCCCGCGTCGGCCATGGCCTCCACGGAGGGGGTGGCCTCGGGCGAGACGAGCAGGACGTCCGCGCCCGCCGCGATCAGGGCCGGCAGCCGGCGCTGGGCGACCTGGCCGCCGCCGAGGACGACCACTTTGCGTCCGGTGAGGCGGAGGCCTACGGGGTAGGCGGGGTGTTCGGCCATGAGGTGCGGCTCCTCGTCCTGGCAAGGCGATGGGTGCTACGGCGCTGGAGCAGCCCTGACGTGCGGATTCTAGGGATCGGGTTCAGCGTACGGCCGGGGCGGGGCGGACGCAGGAGTGCCTGCCCCGCCCCGGTCGCGGATCACTTCTCGGTGACGCCCGCCGAGTCGAAGGTCGCCACCTCGTGCATCGCCCGTGCGGTGCTCTGCACCAGCGGCAGGGCCAGCAGGGCGCCCGTGCCCTCGCCGAGGCGGAGGTCGAGGTCGACCAGGGGGCGCAGGCCCAGCTTGTTGAGGGCCGCCACATGGCCGGGCTCGGCGCTGCGGTGGCCCGCGATGCAGGCCGCGAGGACCTCCGGGGCGATGGCGCGGGCGACCAGGGCGGCCGCGCCGGCGCTGACGCCGTCCAGGATGACCGGGGTGCGCAGGGAGGCGCCGCCCAGCAGCAGGCCGACCATCGCCGCGTGCTCGAAACCGCCGATCGCGGCGAGCACGCCGATGGGGTCGGCCGGGTCCGGCTGGTGCAGTTCGATGGCGCGCCGCACGACCTCGGTCTTGCGGGCCAGCGTCTCGTCGTTGATGCCGGTGCCGCGGCCGGTGACCTCGGCGGGGTCGGTGCCCGTGAAGACGGAGATGAGCGCGGCGGACGCCGTGGTGTTGGCGATGCCCATCTCGCCCGTCAGCAGGGCCTTGTTGCCGGCCGCGACCAGGTCGCGGGCGGTCTCGATGCCGACCTCGATGGCCTGCTTGGCCTCCTCCCGGGACATGGCGGGGCCGGTGGTCATGTCGGACGTGCCGGCCCGGACCTTGCGGGGCAGCAGGCCGGGGGTGGCCGGGAGGTCGGCGGCCACGCCGACGTCCACCACGCACACCTCGGCGCCCACCTGTCCGGCGAAGGCGTTGCAGACCGCGCCGCCGCCGAGGAAGTTGGCCACCATCTGGGCGGTGACCTCCTGCGGCCACGGGGTGACCCCTTGCGCGTGCACCCCGTGGTCACCGGCGAAGATCGCGACGGCCGCGGGCTCCGGGATGGGCGGCGGGCACTGCCGCGACAGCCCGGACAGCTGCGCGGAGATGATCTCCAGCATGCCGAGCGCGCCGGCCGGCTTGGTCATGCGCTTCTGCCGCTCCCAGGCCTCGCCGAGCGCCTTCGCGTCCAGCGGGCGGATCTGGGCGACGGTCTCGGCGAGCAGGTCGTGCGGCTCCTCGCCGGGCAGGGCGCGGCGGCCGTACGTCTCCTCGTGCACGACCCACGACAGCGGGCGGCGCTTGGACCAGCCGGCCTGCATCAGCTCGGGCTCGTCCGGGAACTCGTCGACGTACCCGACGCACAGGTAGGCGATGACCTCCAGGTGCTCGGGCAGGCCGAGGGTGCGGACCATCTCGCGCTCGTCGAAGAAGCTGACCCAGCCGACGCCGAGTCCTTCGGCGCGGGCGGCGAGCCAGAGGTTCTCCACGGCGAGGGCGGCGGAGTACGGCGCCATCTGGGGCTGGGTGTGCCGGCCCAGGGTGTGCCGGCCGCCGCGGGTGGGGTCGGCGGTGACGACGATGTTCACCGGGGTGTCGAGGATGGCCTCGATCTTCAGTTCCTTGAACTGCTTCGCCCGGCCCTTGGGCAGCGACTTGGCGTAGGCCTCGCGCTGGCGCATGGCCAGTTCGTGCATCGCGCCGCGGGTCTCGGCGGAGCGGATGACGACGAAGTCCCAGGGCTGCGAGTGGCCCACGGAGGGCGCGGTGTGGGCGGCCTCCAGGACGCGGAGCAGCACCTCGTGCGGGATGGGGTCGCTGCGGAAGCCGTTGCGGATGTCGCGGCGCTCGCGCATCACCTTCAGCACGGCCTCGCGCTCGGCGTCCTCATAAGGGGGTGCGGCCGGCCCGGTGGGCTGTCCTACTTCTGCCACTGCGGCCGTGCTCTCTTCTTCCTGGTCGGCGGCCCTGGTGTCCAGGTCCTCCGCGCTCTGTACGGGATCGTGGTCGGCCTCCCGCGGGGCGGGAACCGGCGCGACGGCCTCGGGCGCGTGCTCCGGGGGGACGGTCAGCGCGTGCGGCGGGGTCGGCGCGAGGTGGGGGGTGGTGGGCACGGAGCCCTCCACCGGGACGAACTGACCGAGCGGCTGGCCGGGTTGCGGCTCCAGCGGGACGGCGGAGGGGAGGGGGGTGCCGGCCGGGGGCTCGGCGGGGGCGCCTTGGGCCGCCGGCGCGTCGGCCGACTGGATCTGGGGGCCGGCCGGGCCGAGGGTGGCGGGGTGGGGGGCGTCGGGCTGCTGTTCGGCGGACGGACCCGTGGGCGCTGCCGGGGCGTGCTCGGCCGCGGGCGGGGTGACGTTCTGCGCCGGGTCGGCCGCTGCGGTCGCGTGCGCGGCGGCGGTCGGCTGGGGAACGTCGGCGGGCTGCGGCCCGGCAGGCGTGGGGTGCGTCGGGTCCGGAACGGCGGCTGCGGCCACCTGCGATGCGTCCGGTACGGCGATGGCGTCGGCGGCGATCGGCTGCGCGGCCGGGGCCGACGGCTCGACGTGGGCGTCCGTGGGCCGGCCGGTCGGGTCCACGGGGTGCGGGAGCTGCTCGCCGGGCTCGGCCGACGGTACGGCTTCGGTGCCCTGGAGGGACTCGGGGGCGGCCTCGGCGACGGGGTCAGCCGCCTCAGCGACCGGCACGGCGGGCTCGGCAGCAGGGGCGGCTTCTGCCACGGCCGGGTCGGGGGTGGCGTCACCGGCAGGGGTGGCCTCGGCGGGGGCGACGCCCTGGGCCGCGTCGGCTGCTTCCGCGGCAGGGGCAGCGCTCTCGGAAAGGAGCGCGCCCTCCGCGGGGGCAGCACCTGCAGCCGGAACGGCTCCCGCAGCGGGGACGCTTCCCTCGCCCGTGACAGAGGCTTCCGCGGGGACAACGCCCGCGGCCGGAACGGCTCCGGCAGCAGGGGTCGCGGCGCTCTCGGCCGAGGGCGCCCCGTCCGCGGGGACAGCGCCCGCAGCCGGAACGGCTCCGGCAAGGGGGGCAGTTCCCTCCACCGGAACAGAGCCCTCAGTCAATGCCGTGCCCTCGGCCGGAACCGTTGCCCCGGCATGCGCAGTGTCTTCGGCCGGGACAGCTGACCCCGCAGGGACGGCGCCGTCGGCCGGAATCGCTCCCTCGGCACCAACGGCACCGTCAGCCGATACCAGGCCCTCCTCAGGCGCGGTGCCCTCGGTCGGAACCGTGCCCTCGGCAGGAGCGGCACCATGAGCCGGGGTCTCCGCGCCCCCCGCCTGTGCAGGAGCCGCCGCAGGAGCCGCGTCCTCGGCGCCGGACTCGGTTTCGGGTGCCTGTCCGGCATCCGGAAGGACACCGGCACCGGCGGTCTCAGGCATCTCACCGCCCGTACCCCCGGCGCCCGGAGTTGCGGCGGACACGGCGTCACCCGCACCCGCGCTCACGGCACCGTGGCCGCCGTCAGAGGCGTCACCGCCCCCCGCGTGGACGCCCGCCTCGTGTCCGCCCTCCGCAACGGGCACGTGCGCCGGGGTCTGCGCGCTGTGGGGGTCGTAGGCGGACTCGCCGTCCGGCCCGGTCTGGGCCGTCGCCTCCGTGGTGATGCGGGCCATGACGGCCTGGGCCGCGCCCATCGGCTCCAGGCCCGGCCCCGCCGCCGGAACAACCGTTTCGGCAGTCGGCACCCCGGCGCTCACCGGCGGCGCGCCCCACGGCGTCGCAGTCTGCGGCGACGGCTGCTGGGCGTCGAGGTACTCGGGCCCGGCGGACGTCGGCAGGCCCGGCTGGCGGACCGGCGCGCCCGCGGGGCCGCGGTCGGCGAGGGAGCGGACCGGGCTCGCGGAGGCGTCGGGGATCGGCGGCCCGAGGTGCAGCGGGCGGCGCGGGGTGACCGGCGGGATGGGCGCGGACGGCGGCTCCGGCAGCCGGACTCCGCCGAGGTCGACGGAGCCGCTGTCGCGGCCGTCCGTCTCGTGCGGGCCCGGCTCGTGCACGGTCTCGACGACCGGCTCGGGCGCGGGCGGGGCGACCTCGTTGCCCCACGGGCTCTGCGCGCCCGGCAGCAGCAACAGGTCTTCGTCCTCGGCGGTGGTCTCGGAGAGGTAGGTGTACGCGCCGTGCGCGGGGGCGCCCGGCTGCTCCACCATGCCTGCGTTCTCCGGCAGTCCCTCGCCCGGGACCTGGCCGGTGTCGGTCATGCGTACCCCTCGCCCATCGGTAAGTGCTTCTTGGACCAGCTCACCGGGGACGGCGCACCGACCGCCCCGCAGTGAAGAACGAGCGTGCGTGCCCAGCGGCACGAACGGCCCGTCCGTAAAAGGCGACAAAGCCATTGAGTGGCATTGTCGCGGCCGTTGCCCCGTCGCGACAGCTTGATCCGCGACGGTCCGCTGTGGACTGCGCCACGTTGCGCGTCCTCCGGTTCTGCCGTACCACACCCACCCCAAAACGGGCGCGTTTTCCGGACATTGACGAACGAAACGCCGGACCACCCGGTGCGGTACAACGGTCGGCCAGCCTACCGCGCGCGGTACGACTACAGGATCACCGGTACGGCTACAACAGGATCACTGGGGCGTGGGGAGAGTCACGGCGCGCGCTCCGGGAGCACGGCGCTGAGCAGGAACGCCACACTCCGCTCCTTCTCCGTCCAGGCCCGCGTGTCGAGTTCGACGGACTGCAGCAGGGCGCACTCGACGTCGTAGCCGTGTTCGGTCAGGTCGCGGCCGAGGAGTTCGGCCGCGTCGCGGGTGGCCGCGTGGGTGACGATGCGCTGCGGGCGCCGGTCGGCGACCGCGGAGACCACGGCCGCTCCCCCGCCGCCGACGCGTACGACGTCCGGTTCGGGGAGGTTCTCCAGGACGTGCGGGGCGGTGCCGTGGACGACCTGGAGCTGGACGCCGAAGCTCCGCGCGTTGGACTCGGTGCGGGCGCAGGCCCGCGGGTCGAGGTCGACGGCGATGACGGCGGCGCCGGCCCGGGCGGCCTCGGTGGCGAAGGCGCCGCTGCCGCAGCCGATGTCCCACACCAGGTCGCCGACGCGTGGGCCGAGGCGGGTGAGTTGGGCCGCGCGCAGCGGTTCCAGCTCGCCCTCGCCCATGAGACCGCCGTAGGACTCGGCGGGCAGGGTCCAGCCGCGGGGCGTGGCGGCCGGGTCGCGTCCGGCGAGCCAGCCGCCGCCCTCCACGGCGCCCGCCGGGCCGCCGATGACGATGACGACGTTGGGGTCGCGCCAGGTGTGGTCGGCGGCCTTGTCGGAGGTGACGACGGTGACCTGTTCGCGATCGGTGCCGAGTTCCTCGCAGATGACGAAGGTGCGGTGGACGCCTTCGAGGAGCAGGCCGAGTTCGGCGGGGCCGGCGCCGGGTGAGGTGAGGACGGCGACTTTGGTGTGGGCTCGGCACACATTCACCGCGCGTCGCAGGGTGCGACGGTGTGCAACGACCACTTGTGCGTCGTCCCAGGGCATGCCGGCACGGGCGAAGGCGGCGGCCACCGAGGAGACGGCGGGAACGACTTCGACCTCCAGGCCGAACTCGGGTGCGCGCAGGGTCCGTACGACGCCGAAGAAGCCCGGGTCGCCGTCCGCGAGGACGACCGCGGTGCCGCGGTGGCCCGCGATGCGGCGGGCGGCGAGGGCGACGCTGCCGAGGCGGATACGCTCGGCGCCGGCGGGCACCTCGGCCAGCGCCAGGTGGTGTGCGGCACCGGCCACCAGGGTGGCGGCGCCCAGGGCGGAGCGCGCCGCGGCGGTCAGCGGCGAGCCGTCCCAGCCGATCACCGTGACGCGGTCGGCCATAGTCGTCGGTCTCCTGGGGGTTCACGCAGGTCGGGCTCCGTGAGCGTACCTGGTGGCGCTCACGGGGGCGGTGGCGGCGTCCCCGCCCATGAGTTCAGTTCCAGTCGGTGTACGAGGTGAAACCGCCGGTGTCGGCCAGCTGTTCGCCGACTCCGGCGAGGTCCTCCGGCAGCAGGCTCCAGACGATGATGTCGGTGCGGACGTCGGTCCACTCCCCGTCGGCGCCCCGGGTGCGGGCTATCCAGGCGTTGCGCAGCACGCCCTCGCTGATGCAGCCGATCTTCTGGGCGACCTGCTGGGAGGCGGTGTTGTCGGCGGCGGTGCGCAGTTCGAGGCGTTCGAACTTCCGGTCCTGGAACAGCCACTGGGCGGTGGCGAGGGCCGCCTCGGTGGCGTAGCCCTCCCCGCGCGCCCAGGGGGCGATGACGTAGGCGATCTCGCTGGAGCGCACCCGCCAGTCGGTGTTGCGCAGGTGGACGATGCCGACGAGGCGCTGGGTGAGGAACTCGGTGACGGCGAAGACGATGCCGCGGCCCTCGGCGCGTTCGGCCGGGGCGAGTTCGGTGATCCACTCCCGGGCGTGGGCCTCGGTGTAGGGGTGGGGCACGGAGCTCCAGGCGACGACGAGTTCGTCGTTCATCATCTCGGTGAACGCCTCGACGTCGGGCTCTTCGAAGGGGCGCAGCACCAACCGCTCCGTGCTGATGGAGATGTCGGGGAAGGTGCCACTCATGCGCCGCTCCGTAACCTTCGGAAAACCTTCAGGGCCTGCGAACTGCCCAGCATGCAGCATGTGAGCACAGGATCGCACCACGGGGTCCACCCGCGGTGAGCGAGTGGACCCCGTGCGTGGCGATACGCCGTATACGTGCCGGCGGAAAGACCGTCAGAAGGACGGGACGACCGACCCCTGGTACTTGTCCTCGATGAACTTCCTGACCTCGGCGGAGGTGAGGAGCTTGGCGAGCTTCTTCACGCGCGGGTCGCTCTCGTTGCCCTTCTTCACGGCGAGGAAGTTGCCGTAGGGGTTGTTCTTCGCGGACTCCAGGACGAGGGCGTCCTGGGCCGGCTTGAGGCCGGTCTCGATGGCGTAGTTGCCGTTGACGACGGCGGCGTCCACGTCGTCCAGGGAGCGCGGGGTCTGGGCCGCCTCCAGCTCCTTGAACTTGAGGTTCTTGGGGTTGCCGGTGATGTCGGAGGGGGTCGCTTCGTTGCCCACGCCGGCCTTGAGGGTGATGAGCCCGTTCGCGGCGAGCAGCTTCAGGGCGCGTGCCTCGTTGACGGTGTCGTTCGGGACGGCGACGGTCGCGCCGCTCTTGAGGGCGTCGGCGCTCTTGACCTTGTGGGAGTAGAGGCCGAGCGGTTCCAGGTGCACCGTGACGACCGGCACGATGTGGGTGCCGTTCTTCTTGTTGAAGTCGTCGAGGTAGGGCTGGTTCTGGAAGTAGTTGGCGTCCACCGAGCCGTCCTCGGTCGCCGTGTTCGGCGTGACGTAGTCGGTGAACTCCTTGACATCCAGGTCGAGGCCCGCCTTCTTCGCCAGGTGGTCCTTGACGTAGTTCAGGATCTCGGCGTGCGGGGTGGGGCTCGCGGCGACGACGAGCGGTCCGCTGGTGTCGGAGGAGCCGGCGTCCGAGTCGGACGAACCGCAGGCGGTGAGCCCGAAGGTGAGGGCTCCGGCGGCGAGGACGGCGGTGGTGAGCTTGGCGGTGTTACGCACGAAAAGTGCCTTTCCTTCTGGGTGCAGCGACCCCGCGTTGGGTGTGCGGGGAGAACAGGGGGTGGGTCAGGCGGTCTTGCCGGTGGCCGCCCGGGCCTTCAGCAGCCGCAGCCTGGGCGCGGGACCGCTGTGGCCGCCGCGCCGGTGCAGGGAGCGGGCGGCGAAGTCGCCGGCGAACTGGATGAGCGAGATGACCACCGCGAGGATGGCCACGGTGATCCACATCAGCTCGGTCTCGAAGCGCTGGTAGCCGTAGCGGATGGCGATGTCGCCGAGTCCGCCGGCGCCGACCGTGCCGGCCATGGCGGAGTAGCCGATGAGGGCGACGACCGTGGTGGTGGTGCTGGAGATGAGCGAGGGCAGCGACTCCGGTACGAGGACCTTGCGGACGACGGTCCAGGTGTTGCCGCCCATCGCCTGCACGGCCTCCACGAGCCCGCCGTCCACCTCGCGGACGGCCGTCTCGACCAGCCGCGCGAAGAAGGGGATGGCGCCGATGGCGAGCGGCACGATGGCGGCCTCGCGGCCGATGGTCGTCCCGGTGACGGTCCGGGTGAAGCCCATCAGCGCGACCATCAGGATGATGAACGGCATGGAGCGGGCGACGTTCACGACCTGGCCGATGACCTTGTTGGCGACGACGTTCTGCAGCAGGCCGCCGCGGTCGGTCAGCACCAGCAGCACGCCGAGCGGGAGGCCGCCGACGACGGCGATGAGCGTGGACCAGCCGACCATGTAGAGGGTGTCCCAACACGCCTGGGACAGCAGGGGCTGCATCTCGGACCAGGTCACAGGGCACCTTCCTTCACCGGCTCGGCTTCTCCGACGACGTCGATCTGCAGGCCCTGCTCGCGCAGGAAACCGATCGGCACGACGTTGTCCTCGTAGCGGCCGGGCAGTTCGATGCGCATCCGGCCGACCTGGAGGCCGCCGACGGTGTCGATGGCGGCGCCGAGTATCGATATGTCGATGTTGTAGGTGCGGGAGAGCTGGGAGATGACCGGCTGGGTCGCGGCCTCGCCGTGGAAGGTGACGTCGACGACCGTGCGGTCCTCGCCGGTGGCCTCGCCGCCCAGTGGGAAGAGGGCGGCGGCGAGCTGGGAGCCGGGGGTGGCGAGCAGCTCGCTGACGGTCCCGGACTCGACGATGCGGCCCCTCTCCATGAGGGCGGCGGAGTCGCAGATCGACTTCACCACATCCATCTCGTGGGTGATGAGCAGGACGGTCAGGCCCAGCTGCCGGTTCAGGTCGCGCAGCAGCTGGAGGATCGAGCGGGTGGTCTCCGGGTCGAGGGCGCTGGTCGCCTCGTCGGAGAGCAGCACCTTGGGGTCGCCGGCCAGGGCGCGGGCGATGCCGACGCGCTGCTTCTGGCCGCCGGAGAGCTGGGCGGGGTAGGCGCCCGCCTTGTCGGCGAGCCCGACGAGGTCGAGCAGTTCGAGGGCCTTGCGCGAGCGTTCCCGGCCCGACGTGCCCAGGATCTCCAGCGGCAGCTCGACGTTGTCCTGGACGGTGCGGGAGGAGAGCAGGTTGAAGTGCTGGAAGACCATGCCGATGCGGCTGCGTGCCCGGCGCAGCTCGCGGCCGGCGCGGGGTCCGCGGCCGGCGAGCGCGGTGAGGTCCTGGCCGGCCACGGTCACCGTGCCGGCGGTGGGCCTCTCCAGCAGGTTGATGCAGCGGATCAGGGAGGACTTGCCGGCGCCGGACTGGCCGATGACGCCGTACACCTCGCCTTCGCGGACGTGCAGGTCGACGCCGTCGAGGGCGGTGACCGTGCGGCCGTGTGAGCGGCCGGCCCGATAGACCTTGGTCAGGCCCGATGTGGTGATCACTGGGGTTTCCGTCACTGTCGAGTACGTAGGGCGTGGGTGTGCCCGGGTACGGGAGAGGATGTGCGCGGGACTTCTCGGTCACGTACGGCGATCAGCGCGTACGGACATGCCGCGGCGGCTCGCTTCGGGGCGCGAGACTCGAAGGGTGGTGCGGGGGCCCTCTAGAAGGCGCACATTCGACACAGACAACGAGCACCGGGCGTCATGGTCGCCTCGGTCGCAAGGGTGCGGCAGCTCGTCGTGGTCATGGGATCAGTAAAACAGACGGACAGACGTGACCCTGCGCCGCTGTCCGCATACTGGACAGATGTGGTCAAGGCCACGGACCGCGCGGTGTGCGGCGGGGCCGACGGCGCCGGGGCTTTTGGGTCGTAATAGGGTCGCCGCATGCTTGATGCCCTGACGCTGGTGACCGGGGTCGCCGCGCTGCTGCTGGCCGCCTGGTGCGGGTGGGCGGCCTACCGTGACCAGCCGACGAAGGACTGGCACTTCATCGGCATGGCCGTGGTGTCGGTGCTGGCCGTGGTGCAGCTGATCGTCGGGATCGTGCTGCTGGCGCGGGGCGAGAAGCCGGAGCAGGGGACGACGATCTTCGTGGCGTATCTGCTGGGCGCGTTCGCCTGCGTCCCCGCGGCGGGGCTGATGTCGCTCGCGGAGCGGACGCGCTGGGGTTCGGTGACGGTCGCCGCCGGCGGTGTGGTGCTGGCCGTGCTGGAGGTGCGGCTCTATGACATCTGGGGAGGCTGAGGTGGCCGTGGCGGAGGACCGGGAGAAGCCTGCGAGGACACGGCTGATCAGCGGGCCCGGGATGCTGCTCGTGTGGTTCTACGGCGTGATGGTGGTCGGCGCGGTGTCGCGCTCCGTCTACCAGATCGCGACCGAGTTCGACCGGGCGCCGCTCGCCTACTCGCTGTCGGCCGTCGCGGGTGTCGTGTACGGCTTCATCACGTACTCGCTGGTGCGCGGCGGCGAGACGGCCCGCAGGGCGGCGCAGGTGTGCTGCGCCGCCGAACTCGCGGGCGTGTTGATCGTCGGCACGTGGACCGTGGTCGACCCCTCGGCCTTCCCGGACGCGACGGTGTGGTCGGACTACGGGATGGGGTACGTCTTCATCCCCGTCCTGCTGCCGCTGTCCGCGCTGTACTGGCTGCGCCGCAACCGCGCCGTCACGCCGTAGTGGCGTACGCCTCCGCCGGCTTCTCCAGGATGATCATCGGTACGCCGTCGTCGCCCTGGGAGGTGCCCACCGTCTGGTAGCCCACGCGGCGGTACAGGCGGAGGTTGCCCTCGCTGCGGTGGCCGGTGAACAGGCGGAACCTCTTGGCGCCGCGCTCCTCCGCGAGGGCCGACTCGGCCGCGCGCAGGAGCCGCGCGCCGATGCCGTGGCCCTGCAGGCGGGGGTGGACGCAGAGCTTGCCGATGGAGGCCGAGCCGTCCTCGGCGACGCGCCCGCGCACCGAGCCGACCACCTCCTCGCCGAGCCGCGCCACGAAGACGCAGTCGTCGGCGACCTCCTGGCGGACCGAGTCCAGGGACTGGACGAGCGGGTCGATGCGGTAGTTGCCGTACAGCGCCGCCTCACTCTGGAAGCACAGGTACTGGAGCCTGAAGATCTGCTCTGCATCCTGCTCGGTCGCCACCGAGATGGTCACGCTCATGCCCATGTGCGCACGCCTCCCGCTCACCTGATCGCCTGTCGTCCCCCACTCCTATCCCCGCACTTCGCGGGCCGCAACCTCCGGTGTGAGCAAACGACGCAGACATCCCAGGCATCTGGAACGTTCCGGACCCAGACTTCCCTGTGAGATACCCAACTCCCCCGCGATTTCCCGGTATGTCGGGTCTTCCGGGGAGAGCAGGGCCTCCAGCAGACGGGGGCAGCGCCCCGGCAGCCGGCCGATCGCCTCGCGCAGGTCCCGGCGGCGGGCGGCGGCGAGGGCCAGCCGGGCGGGGTCGGTGTCGTCGACGGGCTCGGCGGCGTACGGCCGTTCGAGCCGGGTCGTACGGCGGCTGCGGCGCGCCTCGGAGCGGACGGCCCGGCGCAGCCAGCCCGGCGGGTCCGCCGGGGGACCGTCGGTGTCGAGGCGTTCCAGCAGGCGCAGCCAGACCGCCTGTTCGAGGTCGGCGGGCTCGCTGCCGCAGGCCGGTGCCTCGGCCAGGGCCTCGGCGGTGAGCAGGGGGCGCAGGGCGGCGAGCAGGTGGTGCGTCATATGCGGCACGACGCGGGCCGCCCGGGCCGTGGTTGCCCGGGCGGCCGACTGTCACCCCAACCGGGGTGGGAGGCTCAGCCGTTGACGAAGTCGGCGCGGGCCAGCAGGCCGGTGTCCGCGTTGTCGGTGAAGACGCCGTCGATGCCGGTCGCGAAGTACCGCTTGAAGGCGCCGAAGGCGTCGCCGTAGGCGTCCGCGTCCGTGCCCTTGCGGTACTCCGCCGGGAGGAAGGGGTTCTCGTTGCGCATGGTGTACGGGTGCAGGATCAGGCCGACCTTGTGCGCGTCGGAGACCAGGGTGGTCTCCCGGTCGAGGCTGCCGTCCGCCTTCTTCGTGATGACCAGGTCGAGGGTGGGTCCGATGCCCTGGGCGTAGCCCGCGATCTCCCTCAGGCCCTTGGGGGTGACGAGGTCGGCGACGGTGCGCGGGTCGCCCGCCTCGACGAAGTCCCAGGGGCGGCTGCTCGCGCCGGAGAGCAGCACGACGAGGGGGTTGTCGACGAGCGTGTTGAGCTTCTGGATGCTGCTGGGCTCGAAGGACTGCAGGATGACCGGCGAGTTCCGCTTGTCCTTGCCGTACTTGTGCAGCAGCTTGGCCACCCGCTCCTCAAGGCCGAGGCCCAGCTTGCGGAAGTAGGTGGGGTGCTTGGTCTCGGGGTAGATCCAGACCTGCTTGCCCCGCTTGCGGGTCTGCTCGTCCTGCCACTTGAGGACCTCCTCGAACGTGGGGATCTCCCAGCGGCCGTTGTAGAGCGTGTTGTGCGGGCGGTTGGCCGGGATGCGCTCGATCGCGCGCAGCGTCTTGAGCTCGGCGAGCGTGAAGTCCTCGGTGAACCAACCGGTGGTGGAGACGCCGTCGAGGACCTTGGTGGTCCTGCGGTCGGCGAACTCGGGGTGGTCGGCGACATCGGTGGTGCCGCCGATCTCCGGCTCGTGCCGGCAGACCAGGTGGCCGTCCTTGGTGGGCACCAGGTCGCCCGCCTCGACGATGTCGGCGCCCATGTCGAGGGCCAGGTCGTAAGAGCCGAAGGTGTGCTCCGGCCGGTACCCGGAGGTGCCGCGGTGGCCGATGATCGTCGGCTTGGGCAGGCTCTTCAGCCCGCCGCCGCTGCCCCGGCCGCCTGCCTCGGCCGCTCTCGCCGTGCCCGACAGGCCGAAGACGGCTCCGCCCGCGCCGAGCACCGCCGCACCGAGGAGCGCCCGCCGCCCGGTCCCACCCGTCCTGTCGTTCTCCTGCGTTCCCATGAGCGCCTCCCGTCGACTCCTTCGATGCGGGCCGATCGTAGGTGCGTGGACATGACGTGAGGGAGGCGTGAACCGGAACGCGTGGGTGACTCGACATGTCATGAGGGGACGCGCGCCCGTCCGGGCGCGACGTGCGTCACATGGTTCCGGCCCGGTTACGGGCCGGAAACGCGGTGTCACCCCAGGTGAATCCGCGTCAACACCACGTAAGACCTCGGTGAACCCGGCCTCCCCGATGTGCGCGACGCCGGGAACCCCGAGTATCGTCCTCACCTGCACAGACTCATACAGATCTCCTTGACACCGGAGGGCCCGTTGTCCCGCTTCGCGCTCATCAAGGCAGTGCTCGGACCGATCATGCGCCTGATGTTCCGCCCACAGGTGGAGGGCGCGCAGCACATCCCGGGGGACGGGCCGGTGATCCTCGCCGGCAACCACCTCACGTTCATCGACTCGATGATCCTGCCGCTCGTGTGCGACCGGCAGGTGTTCTTCATCGGCAAGGACGAGTACGTCACCGGTAAGGGCCTCAAGGGCCGGCTCATGGCCTGGTTCTTCACCGGGGTCGGCATGATCCCGGTCGACCGCGACGGCGGCAAGGGCGGGGTCGCGGCGCTGATGACCGGGCGGCGGATCCTGGAGGAGGGCAAGGTCTTCGGCATCTACCCCGAGGGCACGCGCTCGCCCGACGGGCGGCTGTACCGGGGGCGTACGGGGATCGCGCGGCTGACGCTGATGACCGGGGCGCCGGTGGTGCCGTTCGCGATGATCGGCACCGACCGGATCCAGCCGGGCGGGGCGGGGATGCCCCGGCCCGCGAAGGTGACGGTCCGCTTCGGCGAGGCGATGGAGTTCTCCCGGTACGAGGGGATGGACCGGGACCGCTACGTGCTGCGGGCCGTGACGGACTCCGTGATGGCGGAGGTCATGCGGCTGTCCGGGCAGGAGTACGTGGACATGTACGCCACCAAGGCGAAGGCGGCGTAGCACCTCGCGGCACGGTTGTCCGCGCCCCTCAGGGCCGGCTGTCGAGCCGTTGGCCTCGGAGCATGAACCAGGCCGCGGCCGCCGTCGCCAGCAGGACGCCCGCTCCCACGCCCGACGCGATCGCCAGGCCGTCGACGAAGGCTTCGCGGGCTGAGGAGAGCAGTTGCCGGCCCGTCGCCGTCGGCATGCCGGCCGCCGTCTCCACCGCCGCGCCCAGTGACTCGTGCGCGCCCCGCGGTGTACCGGCCGGAGCGGCAAAGCCCCGGTAGACGCCCGTGACGATGGTGCCGAGCAGGGCGATGCCCAGGGCCGCGCCGAGTTCGTACGCCGTCTCCGACACCGCGGATGCCGCGCCCGCCTGCTCCTTCGGTACCGAGGAGAGGATGACGTCCGCGGTGACCGTGAAGGAGAAGCCCGCGCCCACGCCCACCACGAGCAGGGCCGCGCCGAGCAGGCCGTAGCCCGTCGACCGGTCGAGGGCCGTCAGCGCGGCCAGGGCCAGGCCCACCGCCGCGAGGCCGCCCGCGACCACCGCCCGCACCGAGAAGCGGCGGGCCACGCGCCCGGCGACGAGACCGGCGGCCACCGCGCCCACCGCCGCGGGGAGTTCGAAGAGTCCCGCCTCCAACGGGCCCCTGCCCTGGACCAGTTGCAGGTACTGGGAGAGGAAGAACACCAGACCGGACAGGCCCAGGATGGTCAGCAGGTCGGCCAGGACCGCGGCGCTGAAACCGCGGTTGCGGAACAGGCGCATGTCCAGCAGCGGTGCGGGAAGCGTGAGTTGGCGGCGGACGAACCAGGTCAGGACCGCCGCACCCAGCACGCCGACGGCGAGCGGGAACCAGGCCAGGGCGTGCGTGACGGCCTCCTTCACGGCGTAGACGACAGCGATGACGCCCACCAGGGACAGGGCGACGCTGGTCATGTCCCAGGGGCCGGGGTCCGGGTTGCGGGACTCCGGCAGGGTGCGGACGCCGACCAGGACCAGGACCGCCATCACCGGCAGGTTGATCAGGAAGACCGAGCCCCACCAGAAGTGTTCGAGCAGGAACCCGCCGGCGATCGGGCCGATCGCCGTGCCGGCGGAGGCGGTCGCGCCCCAGACGCCGACGGCGAGGCTGCGTTCGCGCGGGTCGTGGAAGAGGTTGCGGATCAGGGCGAGCGTGGCGGGCATCAGGGTCGCGCCCGCGACGCCCAGCAGGGCGCGGGCCGCGATCATCATCCCGGGGCTCGTGGCGTAGGCGTTCAGGACGGATATCGCGCCGAACGCCGTCGCGCCGCCGAGCAGGACGCGCTTGCGGCCGACGCGGTCGCCGAGGCTGCCCATGGAGACCAGCAGGCCGGCGATGACGAAGGAGTAGACGTCGCCGATCCACAGCAGCTGGGTGCCGGAGGGCTTCAGGTCCTCACTGATGTAGGGGGTGGCGAGACCGAGAACGGTCGCGTCCACGGCCACCAGCAGCACGGCGAGCACGAGGACGGACAGCGCGAGCCAGCGGCCGGGGCGCTTCACCGCCTCGGTCGTGGTGGCCGGCTGCAGGGTGCTGGTCATGATTCCTCTCTTCGCAGTGCGCCGCCGAGCAGGAGCTCGGTGATCATGTGGGTGAAGTCCTTGGCCGCGACCCGGCCCTCCGCGACCGCCCAGGCGCCGGAGGCCAGCAGCCCGAACAGCGCCTCGGTGAGCCAGGCGGGGGTGAGGTCGATGCGGAACTCGCCGGCCTGCTGGCCGCGCCGGAACAGGGCCCCGACCCGGGCGTCGATCCTGGCCCAGCCGGCGTTCTGCTCCTCGCCCTCGAAGAGCTGGTTCTCGGTGTAGAGGAAGGCGAGCAGACCGGCGGCCGGTTCGACGGCGCGCACCAGACGCCGTACGGCGTCGGCGGCGGGCCCGTCGGCCAGGCGTGCCGCGTCCAGCGCCGCCTCGCACTCGGCGATGCCCAGTGCCTCCAGGGCGCGCACCAGCGCGTCGCGGCCGGCGAAGTGCCGGTGCAGGGTCGCGCGGCTGATGCCGGCCGCCCGGGCGACCTCGTCCATCGTCGCGGTGGACTTGCGGGTCAGCAGGGCTGCGGCGGTGCGCAGGACGTGGTCACGGTCGACGGCCATGCGACAACGATAAACCATATGAGACATTGATGTCTCATTATGGGCGCGTGTGTACCAAAGGGAGGGGTGCGAGCCGGTGCCTCAGTGCCAGGGCAGGGCGGCGCGCTTCTCCCAGTACGTCCGCGGGTCCTCCGCCAGCGCGGCCAGGCGGGCGAGCTGGTCGTCGTCCAGGTCGACCACGGCCGCGTGGAGGTTGGAGGCGAGCTGGGTGAGGGTCGCCGCGCCGGAGAGGACCACCCCGGCCCAGGACTGACGCAGGATCAGGGCGAGGGCCACGGCGTCACAGCCGAGGGAGGTCTCCTCGGCCACGGCCTTCAGGGCGTCCGGTGCGTGCGGGCCGGCCAGGCGGCCGTTCGCCATGCCCTCCTTCACGATCACCGTGAGGCCGGCGTCGTGGGCCTCGGCGAGGGCGGGGGCGGCCGAGGTCTCCAGGGCGTTGTACGTCGACTGGACGGTACGGAAGAGGGGCTCGCCGTCGACCGTGACCGCGAGGGCGGCGCGGATCGCGTCCGCCTGGGCCGGGCCGCTGGTGGAGAAGCCGACCGTGAGACCCTGGGTGGCCGCTTCGGCGAGCCTGCCGTGGAGTTCCTTGTCGGTGAGGGCGGGGCTGTCCGGAGTCACCGAGTGGATCTGGTAGAGGTCGAGGCGGTCGCCGAGCAGGGCCGCGGTTTCGGCGCGCTGACGGTCGTACGTCTGGACGCTGTGGTCCTTGACCTCGTGCTTGTCGGCGTCGGTGGTCCAGTCGGCGGTGTAGGTGTAGCCCCATTTGCTGCCGATGACCACGTCGTCGACGTGGGGGTTGCGGGTGAGCCAGTCGGCGAGGAACTCCTCCGAGCGGCCGTAGGAGCGGGCCGCGTCGAAGTAGCGGACGCCCTGGGCGTAGGCGGCGTCGAGGAGTTCGTGCGTGCGGGCGCGGAGGGTTTCGACGCTCCGGTCGTCTCCGAGGTCCTCGTCGCGGCCGAGGTTGATGTAGCCGGGGCGGCCCACTGCGGCGAGGCCGAGGCCGATGTGGCAGGTGGGGGTGGTCGCGGTGGCGAGTCGGGCGAAGGGCATACCGACAACGTAACGCGGGATGCCCGTTCGCCCCACGGGGTGAGTGGTGCGGTGCGCCGGGGGTGCGGCGACGGCGTGGCGTGTCTCGCCCACGGCGGTGGCCACACACGCACCACGGCCCCGCGCTCCCTAACGGCGTTCCGCCCACCGGTGCTGAGCCGCCACGTCCGCCTTCACCTCGGCCAGCTGGACCGCCACCGCGCTCGGGGCCGTGCCGCCCCTGCCGTCGCGGGAGGCCAGGGCACCCGGGACGTTGAGGACGGACCGGACCTCCGGTGTCAGGTGGGCGGAGATCTTCGCGAACTGGTCGTCCGTGAGCTCGTCCAGTTCCTTGCCCTCCGCCTCGGCGGCCTTGACGCACTCGCCCGCCACCTCGTGCGCCACCCGGAAGGGCACGCCCTGCTTGACCAGCCACTCGGCGATGTCGGTCGCCAGGGAGAAGCCGGCCGGGGCCAGTTCCTCCATGCGCTCGCGGTGGACGGTGAGGGTGGCCATCATGCCGGTGAACGCGGGCAGCAGGACCTCCAGTTGGTCGATGGAGTCGAAGACCGGCTCCTTGTCCTCCTGAAGGTCGCGGTTGTAGGCGAGCGGCAGCGCCTTGAGGGTGGCCATCAGGCCGGTGAGGTTGCCGATCAGGCGGCCCGACTTGCCGCGCGCCAGCTCCGCGATGTCCGGGTTCTTCTTCTGGGGCATGATCGAGGAGCCCGTGGAGAACGCGTCGTGCAGGGTCACGAAGGAGAACTCCTTCGTGTTCCAGATGATGACCTCCTCGGCGATCCGGGAGAGGTTGACCCCGATCATCGCCGTGATGAAGGCGAATTCCGCGACGAAGTCACGCGAGGCCGTGCCGTCGATGGAGTTGCCGACGCTGCCGTGCTCGAAGCCGAGGTCCTTCGCGACCGCCTCCGGGTCCAGCCCGAGGGAGGAGCCGGCCAGGGCGCCTGACCCGTACGGCGACACCGCCGTGCGCTCGTCCCACTGGCGCAGGCGTTCGGCGTCCCGGGACAGGGACTGGACGTGGGCCAGGACGTGGTGGGCGAAGAGGACGGGCTGGGCGTGCTGGAGGTGGGTGCGGCCCGGCATCGCCACGTCCGGGTGGGCCTCCGCGAGGCCGATGAGCGCGTCCTGGAGGTCGGCGATCAGGCCGCCGATGGTGCGGGCGTGGTCGCGCAGGTACATGCGGAAGAGGGTGGCGACCTGGTCGTTGCGGGAGCGGCCCGCGCGCAGCTTGCCGCCGAGGTCGGGGCCGAGGCGCTCCAGCAGGCCGCGCTCCAGGGCGGTGTGCACGTCCTCGTCGGCGATCGTGCCGGTGAAGGAGCCGTCGGCGACGTCGGCCTCCAGCCGGTCGAGCCCGGCGATCATGCGCTGGAGCTCGTCCTCGGTGAGGAGACCGGCCTTGTGCAGCACGCGCGCGTGGGCACGCGAACCGGCGATGTCGTAGGGCGCCAGCCGCCAGTCGAAGTGGACGGACGCGGACAGCTTCGCCAGGGCCTCGGCGGGTCCGTCGGCGAAACGGCCGCCCCAGAGCCGGACGTCACCGCTGTTGCTGCTCACTCGGTTCTCCTCATCCTGCGTTCGGTCATGCATGAGTATGCAGACCTATGCATGATTCGTCAATCCGGGCGGGGGCGCGCGAGGGACGTCCCCGCCTGGTCCGGAGGAGGAATTTTGCGGGCCCTTTGAACGCGAGAAATCGCTTACCCGTACCTCTCGCCGAACGCAGGCGCCGCGTTCGTCACCGAAGAACACCCCCGACCCTAGTGAGGCATCCGCATGTCCAGGGCTCTTCCGAAGTACAACAAGCGCCGTGTCGCGCTCATCGGCGGCGCCGCCGCGGTGGTGCTGTCCGGCGCCGTGATCGCCGGCTCGGCCCTCGCCGGGGAGACGTCCAAGAGCAGCGGCACGGACAACGCCCGCACGCTGGCCAGTCCCGGCACCATCACGTGCCCCGACGTGGCCTCCCAGCTCCCGGACATCCCGGCCTCCGCGCAGGCCGAGGTCGACCGCAACCTCACGCTGCTGCAGACGCAGATCGACGAGGCCAACAAGCGGCTCGTCGACACGGTCGGCCAGGGCGGCCCCAACTTCGTCCAGAACGCCATCCTCGGCCCGCTGGAGGACAAGCGGATCGCCACCATCAACCGCATCGCGACCGCCATCGGCCGCACCGCCGCGAAGCCGACCGGCCTCGACTCCCTCGCGCCGTGCGCCCTCAACGCCGACGGGGCGGCCGGCTCCGGCGCGCAGACCTCGGCCACGCCGAGCGAGACGGCGTCCTCCGGGGCGTCGGACACCGGTTCGGACGCGAGCGGCACCGGCGCGGCGAGCGGCTCGGACAGCAGCGCCTCCGCCGCCGGCACGATCAGCTGTCCGGACGTCGCCTCCCAGCTGCCGGCGATCCCCGCCTCCGCGCAGGCCGAGGTCGACCGCAACCTCACGCTGCTGCAGACGCAGATCGACGAGGCCAACAAGCGGCTCGTCGACACGGTCGGCCAGGGCGGACCGAACTTCGTCCAGAACGCCATCCTCGGCCCGCTCGCGGACAAGCGGAAGTCGACCATCGACCGCATCGCCATCGCGATCGGCCGCACCGCCGCGAAGCCGACCGGCCTGGACTCCCTGGCGGCCTGCACGCTCACCAAGTGACGTGACAGGCGCTGTGGCCGCCCCGAGTGATGCGCCGGCCGGGGCGGCCACGGACGGGGCCCGCGACGAACCGGACGCGCCAATTCCTTAGACAGGCGAAGGAACCGCGTTCATAATCATTCATCGTGGGAAAGACTTATGAACGCATAGACGGCCGACTCCGCACGTTCATCGAGACACAGCCCCTCTTCTTCACGGCGACCGCCCCGCTGTCCGGCGACGGCACGGTCAACCTCTCCCCCAAAGGGCTCAAGGGCTCCTTCGCGGTGCTGGACGAGCACACCGTGGCCTATCTGGACTTCGCCGGATCCAACGCCGAGACGATCGCCCATCTGCGCGAAAACGGCCGGATCACCCTGATGTGGTGCGCCTTCCAGGGCCCGCCGAACATCGTCCGGGTGCACGGCCGCGGGGAGCCGGTCTTCCGGGACGACCCGCGCTTCGAGGACCTGCTCACCCACTTCCCCGACATCGACCCCACCCCGCACGGGCTGCGCGCGGTCATCGTCGTGCACGCCGAACTCGTCCGGGACACCTGCGGTTACGCGGTGCCCTTCATGACGTACGACGAGGACCGCGATCTGCACGGCAAGCGGTTCGCGCGTGAGGACGACGCGTCGCTGAGCGAGTACTTCACCCGGAAGGAGCACGTCGCCACCAGCCTGGACGGACTGCCCGGGCTGCCGTTGCCGCTGCCGCCGTCTACGGTCTGAGCCATGCGAACCGCTCTCGTCGCCGGTGCCCTGGCCGCCGCCTCCCTCCTCGTGCCCGGTGCCGCGCCGGCGTCGACCGCGCCGCTGCCCGCCCGGATGGCCGACACCGGGGGCGGTGCGCAGCTCATCACCGCCGTGGCCGGGAGGACGAGTGCGACCTCGGGCACGGTCACGTGGTGGGACCGGCGCGGCGGCCGGTGGGTCAAGGCCGGGTCGGCGTCCGCCCGGTTCGGCGCGAAGGGGCTGGTGGAGGGGACCGCGCGGAAGCAGGGGACGTACACCACGCCGACGGGGCTGTACGACCTGCCGTTCGCGTTCGGGGTCCAGGCGGCGCCCGCCGGGACGCACTACCCGTACCGGGCCGTGCACCGGAGTTCGTGGTGGTGCGAGGACGTCGCCTCGGCGTCCTACAACCGGTGGACCGAGCCCTTGCCCGCCGACTGCCGTGCGTCCGAGTCCGAGCGGCTGGTCTCGTATCCGACGCAGTACGCGCACGCGCTCGTCGTCGGGTTCAACTACCACCAGCGGGTGCGGGGGCGCGGGGCCGGGATCTTCCTGCACGTCAACGGGCGGGGCGCGACGGCGGGTTGTGTGTCGGTGCCGGCGGACGCGATGCGGCGGATCCTGCGGTGGGCCGACCAGGACCGCGCCCCGCACATCGCGATCGGCACCACCGGAGGGAGTACGGCGATCACGCGGTACTGAGCCGTACGGTGAACGTGGTCGAGCCCGGCTTGCTCTCCAGGTCCACCCGCCCGCCGTGGGCCTCCGCCACGGCCGCGACGATGGACAGCCCCAGGCCCGCGCCGCCGCCGGGGGCGTCCGTGCGGCGGCGGTCGGCCCGGGTGAAGCGTTCGAAGACGCCGGGCTGGATGTCCTCCGGGACGCCGGGGCCGTCGTCGTGGACCTTCAGCAGGGCCGTGGAGCCCTCCGTTTCCAGGGACACCGTGACCTTGGTGCCCACAGGCGTGTGCACACGCGCGTTGGTCAACAGGTTGGCCAACACCTGTTGCAGCCGGTGCGCGTCGCCCTCGACCGTGACCGGCTCCTCCGCCAGCTCCAGCTCCCAGCGGTGCTCGGGGCCGGCGGCGCGGGCGTCGGCGACCGCGTCCAGCACCAGCATGGTGAGGTCGACCGGACGGCGTTCCAGCGGCCGGCCGGCGTCCAGCCGGGCCAGCAGCAGCATCTCGTCGACCATTTCGCCCATGCGGGCGGACTCGGCGGAGATGCGTTCCAGGGCGCGCGCCACCTCGGGCGGCACCGGCCCGGGATGCAGCAGCGCCAGTTCCGCGTGGCCGCGCACGGAGGCGACCGGGGTGCGCAGTTCGTGGCTGGCGTCGGCGGCGAAGCTGCGCAGCCGCTCCTCGCTGGCGTGCCGTTTGGTGAGCGCGTCCTCGACGTGGCCGAGCATGCGGTTGAAGGCGCCGGCGACCTGACCCACCTCGCTGCGCGGGTCGGACTCGGGGGCGCGCGAGGGCAGGGCCACCTCGCCGCTGGCGAGCGGGAGTTCGCTGACCCGGGTGGCGGTGGCCGCGACCCGGCTGAGCGGACGCAGCGACCAGCGCACCCAGAAGGCGCCGGCGACGCCGGTCGCGGTCAGGGCGAGGCCGAAGACGATCCCGGCGACCAGTACGAGGCGGTGGACGGCGGCCTCCACCGGCTCCAGGGGCAGCCCGGTGATCAGCACGTCGCCGTCGAGACCCTGGGAGGACACGACCCGGTAGTGGTCCAGCGCGGACAGCTCGACGGTGTGGCCCCGGCCGTCGGCCGGCACCCTGGCGAGCTGTCGGCGGTCGCCCTCGGTCAGGGGCACGTTGTGGGTGCCGCTGGAGCGGACGACCGCCGCGTTGGTGACCGTGCCGCCGACCAGCCGGGCGCCGAAGGTGCCCGTGGCCTGCCGACGGGTGTCGCCGCGCTCGTCGCCGTCGTGGTCGTCGGGCAGCGTCCCCTTGTGCTCCAGGCTCACCGCGAACCGGTTGCCGGCCTGGGCCAGCTGTTCGTCGAGGCGGCTGGTGAGGAAGCCCTGCAACTCGATGACGGCGGCCACGCCGACCGCGGCGCAGCTGACCGCCAGCAGCACCACCAGGCCGACGGTGAGCCGGGCGCGCAGGGTGCGCAGCCGGGGCAGGCGCAGGCGGCGGGGCAGGCGAGGGCGTGGCAGCCTCATCGCGTCACCGGCTTGAGCACATACCCCGCGCCGCGCACGGTGTGGATCATGGGCTCGCGGCCGGCGTCCACCTTCTTGCGCAGGTAGGAGATGTACAGCTCCACGACGTGGGCGCGGCCGCCGAAGTCGTAGGACCACACCCGGTCGAGGATCTGCGCCTTGCTCAGCACCCGGCGCGGGTTGCGCATGAGGAAGCGCAGCAGCTCGAACTCGGTCGGGGACAGCTCGATCAGCTCCCCGCCCCGGGTCACCTCGCGGGCCTCCTCGTCCATCACCAGGTCGCCCACGGTCAGCCGCGGCCCCTCCTCCAGCTGGCGGGCCATGCCCGCGCGGCGCAGCAGTCCGCGCAGCCGGGCGACGACCTCCTCCAGGCTGAACGGCTTGGTGACGTAGTCGTCGCCGCCCGCGGTGATGCCGGCGATCCGGTCCTCGACCGCGTCCCGCGCGGTGAGGAACAGCACGCACACGTCGGGCTTGACGGTGTGCAGCGAGCGCAGCACGGCGAAGCCGTCGGTGTCCGGGAGCATCACGTCCAGGACGACGGCGTCGGGCATCAGCTCCCGCGCGGCGGCGACGGCCGACGCTCCGTCGCCGGCCGAGCGGACCTCCCAGCCCTCGTACCGCAGGGCGCCGGAGAGGACTTCGGCCAGGTCGGGGTCGTCGTCGACGACGAGGACCCTGAGCGGGGTGCCGTCGGGGCGGGTGAGCGCGGGCCGGCCGGATCTGGTGGTGTTCATCGCCCTACCAGGATCGCCCCTCGCGGGGACCGCGGGCCGCTCAGAACGCTCTGAGTTTCCTCTGAGTGGGCTGGGCGGGGTGCCCGTTCAGAGGGTGCTGAGAGGTTACGGCGGCACAGTTGCGTCTCGTACAGGCGAAAGGACGCAATCCATGACCACCGTGTACGAGCGGCAGACGGCACCCCCCGTGCCGGTGCCCGCCCGGCGCTCCCCCGCGGGCCCCGTGCTGACCCTGCTGTGGGCGGGCGCGGCGGCCGTCATCGCCCTGTGGTGGACGGACACCGGTTCCGTCGTCGGCGCGGCGGGCTGGCTGACCGGGGCCGGGCGGATCGCCGGGCTGCTGTGCGGATACTCCTGCGCGGTGCTGGTCGGGCTGATGGCCCGGGTGCCGCTGCTGGAGCGGCGGATCGGCTCGGACCGGGTGGCGCGCTGGCACGCGATGGCCGGCCGGTACACGGTCTGTCTGCTGGTCGCGCACATCGTGCTGATCCTGCTCGGGTACGCCGCCCAGGACCGTGCCTCGGTCTGGCACGAGACCATGACGGTGCTCTTCGACTACCCGGACATGCTGAAGGCGACCGCCGGCACGGTCATCCTCTTCGCTGTGGGCATCACCTCCGCCCGCGCGGTGCGCCGCAGGACCAGCTACGAGTTCTGGTACTACGTGCACCTGCTCACCTACGCGGCCGTCTTCCTGGCGTTCTTCCACCAGCTGACGCTGGGCAACGACTTCAACGGCCACCCCGTGGCCACGGCCGCCTGGTACGCGCTGTACCTGGGCGTCGCGGCACTGGTGCTGTGGTTCCGGATCCTGGCCCCGGTGCGGCTGAACCTGCGCCACCGGCTGCGGGTGGAGTCCGTGCACCGGGAGGCGCCGGGCGTGTACTCGGTCGTCGTGCGCGGCCGGCGGCTGGACGAGATGGGCGCGCGGGCGGGGCAGTTCTTCCGCTGGCGGTTCCTCGGCGAGGGCATGGGCTGGACGTCCACGCCGTACTCGCTGTCGGCGCCGCCGCGCCGGGACCTGATGCGGATCACGGTCAAGGCGCTCGGCGACCACAGCGCGGCCGTGTCCCTGCTGCGGCCGGGCACCCGGGTGTGGGCGGAGGGGCCGTACGGCTCGCTCACCGAGGACCGGCAGACCTCGCACAAGTCGCTGCTGATCGGCGCCGGCGTCGGCATCACCCCGCTGCGGGCGCTGTTCGAGACGCTGCCGGGCCAGGTCACCCTGCTGTACCGGGCGCGCAGCGCCGAGGACCTCGCGCTCGGCGCCGAGCTGGAGGCGGTGGCGCGCTGGCGCGGGGCGAAGGTGCTGTACGCGCTCAACGGAGCGGACGGACGGCGTCCGAGCCTGAGCGCGCGGTCGCTGCGGGCGACCTTCCCGGACCTCGCCGAGCACGACGTGTACATATGCGGCCCGCACGGCTTCGCCCAGGACCTGTACGAGGCGCTGACGGCCGCCGGGGTGCCGGACCGCCGTATCCACCACGAGTCGTTCGAGCTGTAGGGGCACCGACGTGCACGCATTGAAGAAGAACCGTCCGCTGCGCCGTGTCGTGCTGGCGAGCGCCGCCACCGTCTCCGGCATGGTGATGCTGCTGTCACTGAAGCCGCACTCGACGCCGGTGACCGCCGTGGCCGCGCCCGCGCCCTCCAGCAGTTCGAGCTCCGCCGGCAGCTCGGGCAGTTCCGGTGGCTCCAGCGGTTCCGGTGGCTCCAGCGGCTCGGGCAGCTCCTCCTCCGGCACCAAGACCGTCACCGGGGACACGGTGCAGACCCGTTGGGGTCCCGTCCAGGTGAAGATCACGGTGAAGAACGGCAAGCTCACCGACGTGGAGGCGGTCACCTACCCGACCGAGAACCCCCGCGACCAGCAGATCAACAGCTACGCCATCCCGCAGCTGCGCAGCGAGGCCCTCACCGCGCAGAGCGCGAACATCGACACCGTCTCCGGGGCCACGTACACCAGTGACGGTTACCGCCAGTCACTCCAGTCCGCACTGGACTCGGCGGGTCTCTGAACACACGGGCGTCGTGGCACGTATCTCAGGGCCAAGGGACCACGCCACCCCCCTTGCCCCGCCCCGGAGGAACCGTGACCACCACGCTCGCAGGCGGCCGCGCCGCCCGCCGCCAGACGATGCGCCGCATCCGCCCGCGCCGCTCCCCGGCGACCGTCCTGCTGCTCGCGGTGTTCGCGGGCGCGGTCGGTGTGCTGTGGCTGTGGTGGCACAACACGCCGTCCATCGCCGACCAGAACGGCAGGATCCTCAACGCGGGCCGGATCACCGGCCTGCTCGCCGGGTACCTGATGGCCCTGGTCGTGCTGCAGATGGCGCGGGTGCCCGCGCTGGAGCGCCGGGTCGGCTCCGACCGGGTGGCGCGCTGGCACGCGATGAGCGGCCGCTACACGCTCTGCCTGGTCGCCGCGCACGTCTTCCTCACCATGTGGGGGTACGCGCTGCAGGCGGGCAAGTCGCTCGGCGACATCGTCCAGCAGACGATCGACTCCATCAACCAGCTGCCCGACATGGGCAAGGCGGCCGTCGGCACCGGACTGTTCGTGCTCATCGGGCTGACGTCGATCGGCCCGGTGCGCCGCCGGATGGGGTACGACACCTGGTACCACATCCACCTGCTGACGTACGCGGCGGTGTTCCTGACCTTCTGGCACCAGATCACCACCGGCAACGACTTCGCCGTCGAGCCCACCGCGAAGACCTTCTGGTACGGCCTGTACGGCGCCGTGACCGCGCTGGTGATCTGGTACCGCATCCTCACCCCGATCCGCCTCAACCTGCGTCACCGCATGCGGGTCGAGGCCGTCATCGAGGAGACCCCCGGCATCGTCTCCGTCCTCATCGGCGGGCGGAAGCTGCACCGGATGGGCGCGGAGGCGGGGCAGTTCTTCCGCTGGCGGTTCCTCGCGCCGGGCATGCGGTTCAGCTCCCACCCGTACTCCCTGTCGGCGGCGCCCCGCCCGGACATGCTGCGCATCACCGTGAAGGCGATCGGCGACCACAGCGCCCGGCTGCGCGAGCTGACGCCCGGGACGCGGGTGTGGGCCGAGGGCCCCTACGGCGCGATGACCGCCCAGCGGCGCAGCCGCGGCAAGGTGCTGCTGGTGGCGGGCGGGGTCGGCATCACGCCGATGCGGGCGCTGTTCGAGACGCTGCCCGGCGCGGCCGGCGACATCACCCTGCTGTACCGGGCCAACACCACCCAGGACCTGGCCCTGTGGGACGAGCTGGCCGCCATCGCCGAGGACCGCGGGGCCCGGCTGATGTACGCGGTCAACAGCCCGGACGGGGAGCGTCCCGACATCTCGGCGGAGCGGCTGAGGCAGAAGCTGCCCGACATCGACAAGCACGACGTCTTCATGTGCGGCCCGGCCGGGTTCGCGCAGTCCGTCTACGAAGCGCTGCGCGGAGCGGGAGTGCCCGCCCGCCGCATCCATCACGAGTCGTTCGAGATGTGAGCGACGGGATTCAGGAGCTGTAGGAGCGATGAGGAAGAGTCACCCCATCCGGCGTGTCGTGCTGGCCACCGCCGCCACCGTGTCCGGAGTCGTGCTGCTGCTGTCGCTGAAGCCGGCGTCCGACCCGAACGCCCAGGCGGCCGGCGCGGCCCCGCAGCAGAGCTCGGCGGCCCAGGAGTCGCCGCAGGGCGGCGCCGCGGCGACCGGCACGGCGTCCGGCACGATCGACGGCAGCGTGGCCCAGACGCAGTACGGCAACGTCCAGGTACGGCTGACCGTCGCGAACGGCAAGATCACCAAGGCCGAGGCGATCCAGGCGCCCAAGGGCGGCACCAGCGACCAGAAGACGGCCCTGTCCATCCCCAAGCTCACCCAGGAGACGGTCGCGGCGCAGAGCGCGCAGATCGACTCGGTGTCCGGGGCGACCTACACCAGCAACGGGTACAAGCAGTCGCTGCAGTCGGCGATCGACAAGATGAAGGCGAGCGCGGGCTCGTCGAGCGGTTCGTCCAGCGGTTCTTCGAGCGGTGGCTCCTCGTCCGGTGCCGCGCAGGCCAAGACGGTGACCGGCGCGGTGGCCCAGACGCAGTACGGCGCCGTGCAGGTCCGTATCACCGTCAGCAACGGCAAGATCACCAAGGCCGAGGCGGTGCAGGCGCCCAAGGGGGGCCTGAGCGACCAGAAGACCGCGATGGCCGTGCCCAAGCTGAACCAGGAGGCGGTGGCGGCGGGCAGCGCGGACATCGACTCCGTCTCCGGGGCGACGTACACCAGCAGCGGCTACAAACAGTCGCTCCAGTCGGCACTGGACCAGGCCGGTGGCTGAGTCCGTGGCCGAATCCGCAGAAGCTCCCGCCGCGGTACGTCATGCGGAGGAGGTGATGGGGACCGTCTTCTCCATCGACGTCCGCGGCGGGGAACCGGCGGCGGTGCAGGCGGCGTTGACCGAGGTGGTCGCCCAACTGCACCACGCCGACCGGGTGTTCACCACATACCGCGACGACAGCCAGCTCTCCCGGCTGGCCCGCGGTGAACTCACCGTCGGGGAGTGCGGCCCGGAGGTCGCCGAGGTGCTCGAACTGGGCGCCGAGGCGGAGCGGGTGAGCGACGGCTGGTTCAGCATGCGCTACCAGGGCCGCCTCGACCCGACCGGAATCGTCAAGGGCTGGGCGGCCGAACGCGCGGCCCGCCGCCTGGCGGCCGTCCCAGGTGTCCTCGGCGTGAGCCTCAACGGCGGCGGTGACGTCCAGCTCCTGGGCACCCCCGGTCCCCAGCGCCCTTGGCGCGTCGGCGTCTCGGACCCGCTGCGCCCCGGCGGCCTGGCGGCGGTCGTCTCGGCGGCCGGCACCGACGAGCTGGCGGTGGCCACGTCCGGCACGGCGGAGCGCGGCGCGCACATCGTCGACCCGCGCACGGGTCACTCGGCGGTGACGGACCTGGTGGCGGTGACGGTGGTGGCCCCCAAGCTCACCTGGGCGGACTGCTGGGCGACGGCGGCCTTCGCGATGGGGTCCCGGGAGGGCCTGCGGTGGCTGGAGTCGCTGCCCGGTGTGGAGGCGCTGCTGATCACGGCGGGCGACGAGGTGAGATGCACGGGGGGCCTGGCATCCCGGCTCGGGTGACGCCCCCTCAGTGCCCGTTCTGAGCCAGCCTCAGCAAGTGATCGGCGAGCGCCTGTCCGCCCGTGGGGTTGCGGCTGATGAGCAGCAACGTGTCGTCACCCGCGATGGTGCCCAGGATGTCCTGCAACTCCGCCTGGTCGATGGCCGAGGCCAGGAACTGCGCCGCACCCGGCGGCGTGCGCAGGACGACCAGGTTCGCCGACGCCTCCGCGGAGATGAGCAGCTCCTGCGACAGCCGCCGCATCCGCTCCTCCTTCGCCGACTCCCCCAGCGGCGCCCGGGGCGTCCGGAAACCCCCCTCGCTCGGCACCGCGTAGATCAGGTCCCCGTCGGTGTTGCGGATCTTCACCGCGTTCAGCTCGTCGAGGTCCCGGGACAGCGTCGCCTGTGTGACGGTCAGCCCGTCGTCCGCGAGCAGCTTCGCCAACTGGCTCTGCGAGCGCACCGGTTGCCGGTTGAGGATATCCACGATCCGCCGGTGGCGTGCCGTGCGCGTCTGCGGCACGGCGGGCCCGCCCTGTACGTCGTCCTGCGCCTGGCTCATCGTCGTCTCATTCTCCGGATCGTCCGTCCCCGCGGGCCACGTCCAGGATGCCGGGCAGTGCCCGGAGCAGCGCCGCCACCTCGTCGTCGCCGAGATTCAGCGCCGGCATGAGCCGGACGACGTCGGGGGCGGGCGCGTTCACCAGGAAACCGGCCTCCTGAGCCGCCTGGCGCACCTGGGGCGCGAGCGGCTCGGTGAGCACGATACCCAGGAGCAGGCCCGCACCCCGGACATGACCGATCAACGGGTGGCCGAGCGACTCGATCCCGTCGCGCAACGCCCCGCTCTGCCGCTTGACGTTCTCCAGCAACCCCTCGTTGGCGATGGTGTCGAGCACGGCGAGCCCGGCGGCGCACGCGACGGGGTTGCCGCCGAAGGTCGTCCCGTGGTGCCCCGGCTGCAGCAGCTCGGCGGCCCGCCCGAACGCGACGGCCGCGCCCAGCGGCAGCCCGCCGCCCAGGCCCTTCGCCAGCGTGACGACGTCCGGCAGGACACCGTCGTGGGCCTGGTACTCGAACCAGTGCCCGGTGCGTCCGACGCCGGTCTGCACCTCGTCCAGGACGAGCAGCGCACCGTGCGCGGCGGTGATCGCGCGGGCGGCCTTGAGATAGCCGGGCGGCGGGGTGACCACGCCGATCTCGCCCTGGATCGGCTCCAGAACGACCAGCGCCGTCTCGTCCGTGACCGCCGCGGCCAGCGCCTGCGCGTCGCCGTAGGGCACGTGCGTGACCTCGCCGGGCAGCGGCAGGAACGGCGTGCGCTTGCCCTCCTGGCCGGTCATCGCCAGGGCGCCCATGGTGCGGCCGTGAAAGCCGCCCTCGGTGGCGACGACATGACCGCGCCCGGTCAGCCGGCCGATCTTGAAGGCGGCCTCGTTGGCCTCGGCGCCGGAGTTGCAGAAGAAGACCCGTCCTTCGCGGCCGAACAGCCGCAGGAGCCGTTCGGCGAGGGTGACGGTGGGGTCGGCCATGAAGAAGTTGGAGATGTGGCCGAGGGCGCCGATCTGCCGGCTGACGGCCTCGACGATCGCCGGGTGGGCGTGGCCGAGCGCGTTGACCGCGATGCCGCCGACGAAGTCGAGGTACTCCTTGCCGTCGGCGTCCCACACCGAGGAGCCGGCGCCGCGTACGAGGGGCAGCAGCGGAGTGCCGTAGTTGTTCATGAGCGAGCCCTGCCAGCGCTGGGCGTACTCCTGGTTGCCGGTCATCCGGCGTCCCCCTCTTGTCCGTCGGGCACGACCATCGTGCCGATGCCCTCGTCGGTGAAGATCTCCAGCAGGATGGAGTGCTGGACCCGGCCGTCGATGACGCGGGCGGTGGTGACGCCGTTGCGCACGGCGTGCAGGCAGCCCTCCATCTTCGGCACCATGCCGGCGCTCAACTCCGGCAGCAGCTTCTCCAGTTGGGAAGCGGTGAGGCGGCTGATCACCTCGTCGCTGTGCGGCCAGTCCTCGTAAAGGCCCTCGACGTCCGTGAGGACCATGAGCGTCTCGGCGCCCAGCGCAGCAGCGAGTGCCGCAGCCGCCGTATCAGCATTGACGTTGTAGACATGTCCGTCGTCCTGGCTCCGGGCGATCGAGGAGACGACCGGGATCCGGCCGTCGGCGAGCAGGGCCTCGATCGCGCCCGTGTCGATCTCGGTGATCTCGCCCACCCGCCCGATGTCGACCAGCTCGCCGTCGATCTCGGGCTGGTGCTTGGTGGCGGTGATGGTGTGCGCGTCCTCGCCCGTCAACCCGACGGCCAGCGGCCCGTGCTGGTTGAGGAGGTTGACCAGCTCGCGCTGCACCTGCCCGGCCAGCACCATGCGGACGACGTCCATGGCGTCCTCGGTGGTGACGCGCAGGCCGGCCTTGAACTCGCTGACGATGCCGTGTCTGTCGAGCGCGGCGCTGATCTGCGGGCCGCCGCCGTGCACGACGACCGGCTTGAGGCCGGCGTGGTGCAGGAAGACGACGTCCTGGGCGAACGCGGCCTTGAGGTCCTCGTCGATCATGGCGTTGCCGCCGAACTTGATGACGACGGTCTTGCCGTTGTGCCGGACGAGCCAGGGCAGCGCCTCGATGAGGATCTGGGCCTTGGGCAGGGCCGTGTGCTTTCGCGTGGTGCTCATGAGGAATAGGCGCTGTTCTCGTGGACGTAGTCGGCGGTGAGGTCGTTGGTCCAGATGGTGGCGGTCTCGGAGCCGGCGGCGAGGTCGGCGACGATGTGCACCTCGCGGTAGCGCATGTCGACCTTCTCGCGGTCCTCGCCGACGCCGCCGTTCTTGCACACCCAGACGCCGTTGATGGCGACGTTGAGGCGGTCCGGTTCGAAGGCGGCCTTCGTCGTGCCGATCGCGGAGAGCACGCGGCCCCAGTTGGGGTCCTCGCCGTGGATGGCGCACTTGAGGAGGTTGTTGCGGGCGATGGAGCGGCCCACCTCGACGGCGTCGTCCTCGCTCGCCGCGTTGATCACCTCGACCTTGATGTCCTTGCTGGCACCCTCGGCGTCCCGGATCAGCTGCTGGCCGAGGTCGTCGCAGACCTGCCGTACCGCCTCCGCGAACTCCTCGTGGTCCGGGGTGATCTCGGACGAGCCCGAGGCCAGCAGCAGGACGGTGTCGTTGGTGGACATGCAGCCGTCGGAGTCGACCCGGTCGAAGGTGACCCGGGTGGCGGCCCGAAGCGCCTTGTCCAGTACGTCGTCGTCGAGGGCCGCGTCCGTGGTGAGGACGACCAGCATGGTGGCGAGGCCCGGGGCGAGCATGCCCGCGCCCTTCGCCATGCCGCCGACGGTCCAGCCGTCCTTGGTGACGACGGACGTCTTGTGCACCGTGTCCGTCGTCTTGATGGCGATGGCGGCCTTCTCGCCGCCGTGCTCGGAGAGCTGGGCGGCGGCCGTCTCGATGCCGGGCAGCAGCTTGTCCATCGGGAGCAGCACGCCGATCAGGCCGGTCGAGCAGACCGCCACCTCGATCGCGCCCCGCCCGAGGACGTCGGCGGCCTTCTCGGCGGTCGCGTGGGTGTCCTGGAAGCCCTTGGGTCCCGTACAGGCGTTGGCGCCACCGGAGTTGAGGACGACGGCCGACACCTGGCCGCTCTTGAGGACCTGCTCGGACCACAGCACCGGCGCGGCCTTGACGCGGTTGGAGGTGAAGACGCCCGCGGCGGCACGGCGGGGACCGTTGTTGACCACGAGGGCCAGGTCCGGGTTGCCGTTCTCCTTGATCCCGGCGGCGATGCCCGCGGCCGTGAATCCCTTCGCTGCCGTCACGCTCACGGCGCAACTCCGATCGTGGTCAGCCCGGTGGTCTCGGCGAGCCCCAGGGCGAGGTTCATGCTCTGGACGGCACCGCCCGCGGTGCCCTTGGTCAGGTTGTCGATGGCGCTGATGGCGATGATGCGGCCGGCCGCCTCGTCGTACGCGACCTGCACCTGAACGGCGTTGGAACCGTGGACGGACGCCGTGGCGGGCCACTGGCCCTGGGGCAGCAGGCGGACGAAGGGCTCGTCGGCGTAGGCCTTGTCGTAGGCGGCCCGGACCGACTCGCCGGTCACCCCCGGGACCGCCTTCGCGCTGCACGTGGCCAGGATGCCGCGGGGCATCGGCGCCAGGGTCGGCGTGAAGGAGACGGAGATCCGCTCCCCCGCCACCGCGCTGAGGTTCTGGATCATCTCGGGGGTGTGCCGGTGGCCGCCGCCGACGCCGTACGGCGACATGGAGCCCATGACCTCGCTGCCCAGCAGGTGCGGCTTGGGCGCCTTGCCCGCGCCGGAGGTGCCGGAGGCGGCGACGATCACGGCCTCGGGCTCGGCGAGGGCGGCGGCGTAGGCCGGGAAGAGGGCGAGGGTGGCGGCGGTGGGGTAGCAACCGGGCACCGCGATGCGCTTGGACCCCTCCAGCGCAGCGCGGGCACCCGGCAGTTCGGGCAGGCCGTAGGGCCAGGTCCCCGCGTGCGCGGAGCCGTAGAACCGCTCCCAGTCGGCGGCGTCCTCAAGACGGAAGTCGGCGCCCATGTCGACGACCAGGACGTCCGGGCCGAGCTGTTCGGCGACGGCGGCGGACTGGCCGTGCGGCAGGGCGAGGAAGACGACGTCGTGGCCGGCGAGGGCGTCGGCCGTGGTCTCCTGGAGGACACGGTCGGCCAGGGGCAGCAGGTGCGGCTGGAGCGCGCCGAGCTTCTGGCCCGCGTTGGAGTTGCCGGTCAGGGCACCGATCTCGACCTCGGGGTGCGCCAGGAGCAGCCGCAGGAGCTCTCCGCCCGCGTAACCACTCGCACCGGCCACTGCCGCACGTACCGCCATGTCACCCTCCTCCTGGATGGCATGACTATACGTTTCAGTGCACGTTTATGCAACCAGACCTCCTGCGTCCCCGGCGCGCCGCCGGCGCACGGCGGTGAGGGTGCACCAGCCGGCGAGCACCGCCAGCGACACTCCCCCGGCCATCGTGCCGAGCCGCAGGCCGGGCGGGTGGAAAACGCAGGTCACGGTGGTGGAGGTGCCGTCGAGCGGTACGGCTGTGAGCCCGTAGTACCGTCCGGCGGGTACGGGCGTCCTGCCGCCCGTGGCGCAGCGCCAGCCGGCGATCCGCGGGGCCGCGACGAGGGCGATCCCCTTGCTGCCGGCCGGCAGCTCGGCCCGGATGGTGCCGTCGGAGACGGTCACCTTCGTGGCGCCGGTGGCCTTGAGCCTCGCGGTCACGGCGCGCAGCCGGGCGGTGTCCAGGCAGCCGACCGCGCCGTGGTCGGGGACGACGCCGGTGCGCTCGGGGTCCAGCTCGATCGTCAGATGCCCGGAGGCCGGGACCGTGCCCAGCCGCTGCATGGCGGCGATCTTGCTGACGGGGTAGTCGGCCCGGAACCGTCCGGTCGGGCCGGGCGCGGAGGCGCCGGTGAGCCGGGCGGTGCCCGCGAAGTGCGGCGCCCAGAGGTAGACCTCGCTGCCCGCCGGGCACTGGGCCGTGATCGTCGGCTTCCGTACGGTGTCTCCGCGAGCCGGGGTGATGCGCAGGCCCGGCCGCAGGTCGTGGCTGCGGTGCGGCGGATGCCCGGTGGCGGTGCGGATCGTCAGGCGCGGCACGGTGTAGACGCGGGCGCCGAGCAGGAGCTCCTGGTTGCGGTAGGGCGAGGGGCCGAAGGAGGAGGTCGCGGCGGACGGCCGTACGGTCACCAGGGGCGGCACGTCCTGCCGGGTCACGGTCACGCCGCTGCCGTCCTGGGGGAACCAGTTCTGGTGCGGGTCCGGCGGGGAGTGCACCCGGGCGCCGACGGAGAAGACGACGTCGGTGACGGCGTTGTCGAGGCTCTGCAGGCTGCGGCCGCCGGAGGTCCAGCCGCCGCCGAGGGCGGTGAGGGTGCTGCTGAGCACGGCGGAGGTGTGGCTGCTGTAGTACTGGGCGCCCTGGCCGCCCACCATCAGCGGGTCGTTGCCGACGGTCTGCTCGCGGCCGGGGTCGGTGCGGTAGCGGGGCCAGCCGTCGGCCTCGGCCACCGCCTCGGCCTGCCGGGCCTGGCGGGCGCCCCAGGGGGCGTAGTCGTCCATGTGCGCCAGGCGCGTCCGGTCGGCCACGGCGGAGGTGGCGGTCGCCTCGCCGCACTGCGCGCCGATGAGCAGCACCGCGGCGAGGGCGGCCGGTGCCAGGCGTCGGCCCCTGATCGTCAGGGGTGCGCGGCCGAGCAGGGCGAGTCCGGCCAGCGCGCCCACGGCGGCCGTCAGGAACACCGGCCAGGCGAAGGGCCGTACCAGCTGGCTGCGGCCCGCGACGAGCGTGATCAGGGCGAGCAGGCCGGCCGCCGCGCCCAGGGCCCGCCGGTCGAGGGGGCCGTAGGAGAGGGTGTGCCAGGCGGCGATGACCAGCAGGGCGCACACCACGAACGCCTGGCGGTAGGAGCTGCCCTGCGGGGCGGTGAGGGCGTGCCACAGGAGGTGGGTCGGCTTCCACTGCATCGACAGGACCACCGCGAGCACCAGCAGCGTCCACCCGGCGCGCACGCCGCGCGGAGCCGCGCGGTGGAAGGGCAGGGCGAGCGCGAGCAGCAGGGCCGTGGTGCCCACGAAGAGCGCCGGCGACCCGAAGCTGTACGTGGTGGGCAGCAGCCGGGCCAGCAGGTCCTCGGTGCCCACCGGCGCGAACCGCGTGAACCGGCCCGGGGAGGCGTGCGCGGAGCCGAAGTACACCACCGTCACCAGCGGCGCGGCCAGGCCGATGCCGAGGGCGAAGGTCAGGGCGCCCCGGCCCGCCGTGGCGAGGGCGCGCCGGCGCGGCAGCCCGGAGAGGCACAGCCGCAGCAGCAGGACGAGGACGGCGGCGAGGGTGGCCATGTACGCGGTGTAGAAGTTGGCGATCCAGGCGGCGGTCACGACCAGCACGCCGAGGACCGGGCGCCGCCCGGCCAGGATCCACTCGCCGGCCAGGCACAGCAGGGGGAGGGCGATGAGGCCGTCCAGCCACATCAGGTTGTACGAGGCGGTCGCCACGCTCCAGCCGCACAGGGCGTACGACGCGCCCAGCAGCCCCGCCGCCCACCAGCGGCCGGGGCGCAGCCGCAGCAGCAGCCAGGCCATGGCGGCGCCGGCGCACGCGACCTTCAGCACCGTGACGACGTACACCGCGAGGTCGATCCGGTCCCGCGGGAACACCGCCACGAGCAGGGCGAACGGGCTGGTGAGATAGGTGCCGAGGTCCGGCAGGAAGCTGGTGCCGTACCCCGACTGCCAGTTGACGAGCAGACCGCCGTCCGCGCGCCCGTGCAGCAGGTCCCACAGGTGCGCGTGGAACGGCAGGTACTGGTTGCCCAGGTCGTTGACGCTGCGCGTGCGGGGGCCGAAGGGGTAGCTGCGGGCGACGACGTCGGCGGCGCAGAACACCAGCGCGGAGATCGCCGCCGCGAGCAGCGCGGCCCGCCCCGGTCCGGGCTGCGTGGCGGCGGGCGCGCGCGGCGGCGCCACCCTCGGCCGCAGTATGTTCTTCTGGGCTGTCCCACTGGTCAATTCGGGCCCCCGTCCGGGGCGTTGACCCCGCGCGTAGTCGATGCGCCGTCTTAGACGGGGGGTGCGGGTGATCGGTTGTGCGACCGCCGTAAGTGGTGGGATGAATTCCAGCCGACCGGCGGGTTACGGGATGTCGCGCGCGGGCGTCAGTCGGCGATCAGGCGGTTGGCGGACCACGCCGTGCGGGTGGTGGCCCGCTCCCGCTGCCGGCGTATGACGTAGCGGCCGGGGGCGATGCCGGTGCCGCCGTGTTCGGGGTGGACGAGGTAGGCGACGGCCGAGGTGTCGAGCATGCCGAGGGCCAGGCCGGTGGTGTCGCGCAGGTCGGTGGTCCAGCGGCAGGTGCCGGGGTCGGCGACCAGGGTGTGCGGGTTGCCGCCGGCGGCGCTGCGCAGCAGTTCCAGGCCGCCGGCGGGCACGTCCCGCCAGCCGGACTCGCCCGGACGGACGGCGCGTGTGACGAGGGCGTACGGGACGACGATCAGGTCGCCCTGGGCCTGGAGGCCGTCGACGACGGGGATGGCGACCTGGCGTTCGAGGTGGTCGAGGACGTCGAGGCCGGAGCGCAGGGTGAGGTCTTCCAGGGTCATGGTCATGTTCATCACCTTGTGGGTCGGGAGACGGGCGGATGTCGCGGGAGACGGTCTGGTCAGGTGCGGCGGGCGAGCCGGGCGTAGTGCTCGTCCGAGAGGCCGTACGTCCAGCCGGCGGCCGCCACCGGGTCGTCGAAGTGGGCCGGGACGCTCAGGCCGTAGCGGCGGTGGGTGCCGTCGCGTTCGACGGAGCCGTTGACGCAGAGCAGGAGGCGGGCGGGACGGCTCCACAGCTGGGGCGGGACGTCGTAGAGGTGCAGGGACGAGCCGGGGTTGCCGGGGTCGGCGGCCTCGGCGACGTGCCGCAGGCCGGCCCGGTCGATGTAGGCGCCCCAGCCGATGCGCTCGATGGCGGTGCGGCGGACCTCGACGTTGCGTTCGGCGTGGATGCGCTCGACGGTCGGGTCCGTGATCACCCACGCCGGCACGTGGGTGCCGTGCAGGACGTGTGCCTGGGCGCCGTCGGCGAAGCGGACGGCGGGGCCGTCGTCGCGGTGCAGCCTGCGTTCGCCGTGCAGGGCGTTGGGGGTGGGTTCGGTGTGGATCTCGGCGGGCCGTTCGGCCATGACGCAGCGGGCCCTCCCCGGCCACCACCAGCCCGTGGACCGGGCCAGCCGGGCCAGCAGGGCGAGCAGTCGGCCGTCGTCGTGCCGGTAGCGGGCGAGGCCGGTGCGCGCGTACACGTCGTAGTGGGCGATCCAGTGGGCCTCGTGCTGCCCGTACCAGGTCATGCCGTCGAAGTCGCCGGTGGCGGGCATCAGTTCGGCGCGCAGCGGTGCGCGCACCGCGTCGTGCAGGGTGGCGCGGAGCGCGTCGTGGACGAGGGCGCCGAGGACGGCCGTCAGCGGTCTGCCGTCGGCCAGTGCCTCTTCGGCGGGGACGAGGAGGGGCAGGCGCCACGGGTGGGGCCGCCGGTCGCCCACGCGTGCGTCGAGGCGGCCGCGCAGCTCGTCGACGAGGCTGGCGAGCCGCGTGGCCACGGGCCAGTCGCCAGGGCGGGCGGGCAGGCGCGCACCGCGCAGGCGGAGGGGCGGGAAGGCGCGGGGATCGTCACGGAGGACGGCCAGCGCGGCGGTGGGCGAGGGGGTCCAGACGAACTCGGGAGCCGTCTCCCCCAGCAGCCGGTACACCTCACGCACGGCGAACTCGGCCTGGTCGCGGTCGGCCGGTTCGGTGGACAGCCCGTGCTCACGCCACCGAGTGGCGAGCGTGCGGGCGAGCGACACGTGTTCCGCTCCCGTCCGGGAGTCCGTCACGCGCTTCACCGGAGGACTTCGGGGTCCGCCTTTCGCATCATCATGCCCAGAGCGTGACAGCGACATCGCCCGGCCCGCAACCGAGTTGTCCGCCGCGGCACACGTCCGGGCGCTCGCGTCGGCGCGTTCGCTTGCCTTCGAGTGAGCTCGACCTTCTAACGTCGGCGGTATGAAGAGTGACGGACAGCAGAGCACCACCCGTGACGAGCGTTTCGCGCAGGGGCTGGAGGTGCTGCGGGCGGTCGACGGCGAGGCGGGACAGCGGGTGATCGACTCGCTGGCCGACGTCAGCCCCGAACTCGGGCACCAGATCGTCGCCTGGGGCTTCGGCGAGATCTACGCGCGGCCGGAACTTCAGCCCCGCGACCGCCAGTTGGTGACGCTGGGCATGCTCACCGCGCTCGGCGGCTGCGAGCCGCAGCTGGAGGTGCACGTCAACGCGGCCCTCAACGTGGGCCTGAGCGCGCAGCAGATCGTCGAGGCACTGCTGCAGGCGGCCGGGTACTGCGGCTTCCCCAGGGCCCTGAACGCCACGTTCGTGGCCAAGAAGGTGTTCGCCGAGCGCGGGCTGCTGCCGGTGGCGCAGCAGCCCGCGGACGACGGCCCGGCTACCTCTGCCTGATCCGCAGGAAGGTGACGGAGTTGGCCGGGAAGGTGTACGTGAACCTGTCGGCGACTCCTTCGAAGGTGGACGTCACCGGGGCGACCGCGGTGGTCGTCTCGGTGTTCACCGCGTCGGGCGCGGCGGCGAGGGTGGTGACCTTCGCCCGGGAGGCGACCTTGGCGCCGCCGAGGTCGATGGCCGTACGGGCCGCCGAGGACTGGGCGTTGACGACCTTGACGATCAGCTCGCCGGTCTTCGCGTCCCGGGTGACGACCTGGCGGAACGGCTCGGCCGGCCTGTCGTCGGTGAAGCTGCCCCACTCCTGGCCGTCGAGGTACAGGGTCACCCGGCGGCCCCGCACCTTGATGTCGACGTCGTAGGCACGGCCCGTCTCGACCGAGCCGGCCTTGGCGATCAGGGTCGACTTGCCGCCGTCCACGGCCTGTTCGACGGCGGTCTGGGTGTTGTTCCAGCCGCCGATGTTCCACCAGTAGTAGGTGCCGGTGTCCTTGACGCCGAAGGCGACCAGGAAGCCCTCCTTGCCGGACCTCTTGGTGGCCTTCACGTGCAGGTCGTAGTCGTGCCAGGACGGGTCGCCGGCCTGGACCATGGTGTTCTCGGCGGTGTCGGACGTCTCGACGTACTGCCCGTCCTGGACCGTCCAGCTCCCGCCGCCCGTGTGGGTCCACTGCGCGGCGTCGCCGGAGAAGTCGTCGCTGAGCAGCGTGTCGCCGTCCGCGCCGGTCACCTTCACGTCGTCGTACGCGGCGCTGGTGTTCCAGGTGGACAGGCCGACGGCGCCGGTGATGGGCCCGAGCAGGGACGGTGTTCCGGTGGCCGTGGACGGCACCACCCGGTCGCCGACGTTGTTCATGAACAGCTTCTGGACCTCGTAGTCGGCCGAGCCCCAGGAGGCGTGGTTGTTGAACCACACCATGTCCGGGCGCCACTGCACGTAGTCCTCGTTGGCGAACAGCGGCGCGTAGGAGGCGAGTTCGACGACGTCCGCGTTGCGTTCCAGGCCGGTCATGTAGGCGGCCTCGGCGAGGCCGTTCTTGAAGGTGTTGCCCCCGGAGGCGTATTCGCCGAGGAACACCTTGGGTCCGCTGCGGTCGTAGGAGTCGTAGCGGTCGTTGTTCTGCAGGAACCACTGCGGGCTGTTGTAGTAGTGCTCGTCGACCATGTCGACCCCGGCGTCCCGGTTCAGCTTCCACGCCGTGTCGAAGGTGGTTCCCGAGTCGTCCGGGCCGCTGTTGGAGATCACCGTCATGTACGGGTACTTGGCGTCGATGGCGGCGCGGAACTGCTGGAAGCGGGCGAAGAACGCGTCGGGGAGGTTCTCCTCGTTGCCGACCTCGATGTGGGTGAGGTGGAAGGGCTTGGGGTGGCCCATCCGCGCGCGCACTCCGCCCCACGTGGAGGTCACGGGTCCGTTGGCGAACTCGATGAGGTCGAGGGTGTCCTGGATGTGCCGCCTGAGCAGCGCGTCGTCGTCGACGGCCTGGTTCTGGCCGCAGCCGGTCACCAGCGCGGGCACGACGGGCAGCGGCATGGCGCCGATGTCCTCGGCGAAGCGGAAGTACTCGTAGTAGCCGAGGCCGTAACTCTGGTTGTAGCCCCAGAAGTCGCTGTTGGTGGCGCGGGTCTCGACCGGGCCGACGGTGTCCTTCCACTGGTAGGCGCGCTTGCGCTGGTAGCCGGAGGCCGCGCTGTAGTCCTGCATGGAGCCGGTGTTGACCAGGCAGCCGCCGGGGAAGCGGACGAAGCCGGGGTGCAGGGCGGCGATCTTCTCGGCGAGGTCCTCGCGCAGGCCGTTGGGCTCGTGCTTGTAGGTGTCGCGCGGGAAGAGGGACACCATGTCGAGGGCGGCCGCCGCGGAGGTGGCCACGGTGAGGCGGCCGGCGGAGCTGGTGCGGGTCGCGATGAACGTCGCCTTGTACCGGGCCCAGCCGCCCTTGCGCACGGCCACCCGGCGGGCGGTGGCCAGGGTCCCGTCCGCGTCCTGCGCGGACACGGTGAGCGTGGTGCCGCTCTCGGCGCGGGCCCAGACGGAGAAGTCGTACTTCTTGCCCTGCTCGACGCGGATGCCGGTGTTGTAGCCGGAGTTGGTGACCGCCGAACCGGCGCCGAGAGAGAGGTAGTTGCGGTTGCGGTCGTTGAGGCGTCCGTCGTCGTTCACGACCCGCGCGCCGCCGGAGACGGTCCACGCGGTGAGCGGGGTGTAGGACGCGTTGTCGTCGGTGGAGTACTCGAACGACCGGTTCTGCACCAGCTCGGCGTACAGGCCGCCGTCGGCGGCGCGGTTGATGTCCTCGAAGAAGACGCCGTACATCGTGTCGTCGATCTCCGCGCCCTGGGCGGCCGGGTCGACGGTGATGGAGTAGTCGGTGACGTCGTCGGCGTGGGCGGGGGCCGGGACGAGGCCGACGGCCAGGAGGAAAGCGCTTGCTCCCAGGCCGAGTCTCAGCCGGGTGCGGGTGGTGCGTGACATGGATACTCCGCGGCTCGATGGAGTGGACCGGGCAGGTCGAGACGGGTGCGAGGGGTTCGAAATATCAGACAGCGGTCAGCACTTCGAACGGCAAGATAGGCACGCGATGTGAACACGTCAATGGGGCCGGACGAGGGAGGACGTCCGGGGACGACGTAAGGTCGAGGGCATGGATGCGGTGGTGCCCTGTCTCGTCGTGCTCGGCTGTCTCGGCCTGGTCATGGGGTTCCTCGCCTGGTTCGCGCGGCTGATCCGCCGACGCGGCGGGGCGGGCGGCGGGCTGGGCGGGGCGCTGGCGGCGTACGAGGAGGCCTTCCGCGCCACCGGCCATGCCGCGCACTACGAGGTGCGGGCGCAGGCCGACCGCAAGGACCCGCTCGAATCGCCCGACCGGTGGCGCGGGCGGCTGCGGAAGAGGGCGTGAGGATGGGCGAGTGGTGGCCGGTGGCCAACGTGCTGGCGCATCTGGCCGGGCGCTGGCGGGTGGAGCGCACCGTGCGGGATCTCGCGAGCGGTGACGAGGGGCGCTTCTCGGGGGCCGTCGACTTCAGCCCGCTGGACGGCGGCGGACTGCTGCATCACGAGTCCGGCACCTTCGTCTGGCAGGGCGTCGCCCGGCCCGCCGAGCGCACCCTGCGTTTCCTGCCGGGCGGCGCACCGGGCACGGCGGACGTGCGCTTCGCCGACGGACGGCCCTTCCACGGCCTCGACCTGAGGTCGGGACGCCATGTCGCCGACCACCCGTGCGCGGCGGACCTGTACCGGGGCGAGTTCACCGTCCTGGACGCGGACCACTGGCGGACGGTGTGGCGGGTGGGCGGGCCGGCGAAGGACCTGGTGCTGACGACGGACTACGCGCGGGAGCTGTGAGAAGCCCGCCCGTCACCGGCCTCTGCTTCCGCTCAGGTTCGCGAGGGCTGCGCCGGCAGCCCGTCGAACCGCAGGTTCCAGCGGCCCGCGCGGCCCGTGACCGTGGTCGTCGACAGGGGCCGCACGTCGATGTTCCAGTAGGTCGAGGGCGGCGCCTTCAGGGCGTACACGAGGGCGGCGCGGATCACGGAGGGCTCGGCCACCGCGACGATGCGGCCGCCGTCGTCGACGGGCCGGGTGTCGAGCCAGTCGCCGACCCGGGAGACGAAGGCCAGCAGCGACTCGCCGCCGTGCGGGGTGGCCCGCGGGTCGGCGAGCCAGGCGTCCACCAGCTCCGGCTCGCGGGCCATCGCCTCGCCCAGCGTCAGCCCGCGCCAGCGGCCCATGTCACAGTCGCGCAGGGCGAGTTGGACCAGCGGCGCGTAGCCGAGCCCGTCGCCGGTGGCGCGGCTGCGCGGCGTCGGCGAGCAGTAGCGCAGCTCGGCCGCCGCGAGCGGGAGCAGATCGGGGGCGGCGCGCTGCACCTCGTCCCAGCCGGCCTGGTCCAGCGGGCGGTCGTCCTCGAAGCGCTCCGCGAGCAGCGGGCTGCTGCGCGCGGCGGCGACGAACGTGACCCGTAGTTGCATGCGCAGATGGTGTGTCCAGAAAGTGCGCAGGTCAAGGGGCGTTACCTAGGAGTCACCCACCGTGGGTGAAACCTTACCTCCGGGTCAGGACCAGGCGGACAAAACGCTCGGACCGTGCCGGTCCCGCGCCGCCTCGGATCAATCCGCGACCAGGGCCATCCACAGGTCGGGCTGGGCCAGCGGCGCGAAACCGAGCCGCGCGTAGACGCCGTGCGCGTCGGCCGTGGCGAGCAGGATGCGCCGCAGGCCGTACGGCCGCAGGTGCTCGCGTACGGCGGCCACCATGGCCGTCCCGACGCCCTTGCCGCGCACCGACGGATCGACGTACACGTCGCACAGCCACGCGAAGGTGGCCCTGTCGGTGACGATGCGCGCGTACGCCACCTGCTCCCCGGACGCCGTGTCGTACACCCCGAAGTTGAGCGAGCCCGCCACCGCCCGGTCGTGCTTCTCCCGTGGCCGTCCGAGGGCCCAGTAGGCGTCGCCGGACAGCCAGCGGTGCACGCGGTCGGCGTCTAGGCGGTCGGGGTCGGTGGAGATCTCGTAGCCCTCGGGGAGGCTCGGGGTGTCGGTCATGGGCGGGAGATTCGCAGGCCGCGGCAGCCTTGTCGAACGGATTTCGGTGGCCGGGACGGGCGTTGTCAGTGGCGGCTGCGATGCTGTCGGCCATGAGGGGGACGACAGCGCACACGACGGACTACGCCTGGCTCGGCGGCGAGCCCGCAAGGGGGATATGGGCGACCGGAACTCGCCGTCCGCCAGCCAGCGGAAGCGGTCCACCGCGTTGATGTTCCGGTAGGGCGAGACCATGCTCCTGCACTTCGAGCCGCTGTTCCCGGACGCCCGGGACGGCAGCGCCGCCGACGGGTACGTCACGCAGCTGCGGGAGTCGGGCTTCCGGCTGGGCGCGGACCGCGTGGTGGACGGCACCCGCACCGAGGCCGCGTTCGCCCTCGCCGAGCGGATCACCGGGATACGGCTGACGGCGGAACTGCTGGACCCCCTGGAGTTCGTCTGCGCAGGCCTTCAGGCCCCCTGGAGCACCGCGTCCCAGGCGGTGCGCAGACGTCGTACGCCCTCCTCGATCTCGCCCGTCCCCGCCACCGCAGCGAAGCTCAACCGCAGGTGGGCGGCGGGGGGTTCGGCACTGAAGTAGGGGCGGCCGGGGGTGACGGCGACACCGGCGCGCAGGGCCGCCGCGGTGAGGGCGGACTCGTCGCTGCCGTCCGGCAGGCGCAGCCAGAGGTGGTAGCCGCCGGAGGGGATGTGCGGCAGGGCGAGTTCGGGCAGGCGCAGGCGCAGGGCGGCGGTCATGGTGTCGCGGCGCGTCTTCAACTCCGCCGAGATCGCCCGCAGATGGCGGGGCCAGGCGGGCGAGCCGACGAGTTCGAGGGCGGCCTCTTGCAGGGGCCGGGGCACGAAGAAGGTGTCGACGACCTGGATGGCGCGCAGCCGTTCCAGGACCGGGCCGCGGGCGGCCAGGGCGCTGACCCGGAAGCTGGGCGAGGTCGCCTTGGTGAGCGAGCAGACGTGGACGACGACGCCGTCGGGGTCCTCGGCGGCGAGCGGGCGCGGCAGCGGTCCGGCGTCGTCGTGCACGAGCCGTCGTACGAAGTCGTCCTCCACGACGAACGCGCCGGCCTCACGGGCGATGCGCAGCACCTCGCCGCGGCGCTCGGGGGCGAGCAGGGCACCGGTCGGGTTCTGGAAGAGGGGCTGGCAGACGAAGACGCGGGCGCCGGTCGCGCGGAACGCGTCGGCGAGCAGGGCCGGTCTGACCCCGTCCGCGTCCACGGGGACGGGCACGGGACGCAGGCCCGCCGCCCGGGCGATCGCCAGCATGCCCGGATACGTGGGCGATTCCACGAGCACCGGCGCTCCGGGCGGGGCAAGGGCGCGCAGCGCGGTGGTCAGCGCGGACTGGCCGCCCGCGGTGACGAGCACCTCGGCCGCGGTCACCGCGCCGCCGATGCCGCGGGCGAACCACTCGCGCAGTTCCGGCAGCCCCTCCATGGGCGGCCGGCCCCACGCGCCGGGACGGCGGCCGGCGCGCGAGAGCGCCGCCGCCATGGCCCGCTCCGGTTGCAGCGACGGGTGCAGATAGCCGCCGTTGAACTCGATGACGCCGGGCGCGGGCTGGGCGAGGGAGACCAGCACGCCCGAGGCGTCCACCGTGCGCGGGACCAGGTCGGCGGCGCCGTCCGCGCTCAGGGCGACCTCCTGCCAGGAGGTGTCGCCGACGGCTGCGGCGCCGCCCGTCGGCTCGGCGCGGAAGGCACCGGCTCCCGGGCGGGTGACGACCAGTCCCTCGGCGGCGAGCTGGGCGAGGGCCCGCGAGACGGTGACGGGGCTGACCCGGAACCGTTCGACCAGGGCACGGCTGGACGGGAGCTTTCCACCGGGAGAGTAGCGGTTCAGCTCCTGCCGCAGCCGGTTCGCCAGGTCGTCGACGCTGCTACGCTGGTGCATGAGAGCACAGAGTAGCGCTATCGCTCCGTCCCGGATAGCGGTGGACAGTCCTAGCCGGGGCCTTGCCGCCGGCACCCTCCAGGCCGCCCTGGGTGTCGTCGCCTTCTCCCTCACCTTCCCCGCCACCGCCTGGGGGCTGGAGGGCTTCGGGCCCTGGGCGCTGGTGGCCGTGCGCAGTGTCCTCGCCGCGCTGATCGCGGGTGTCTGCCTGTCGGCCCTGCGCGTGTCGGTACCGGAGCGCCGGCACTGGGCGGGCCTCGCGGTCGTCGCCGCCGGAGTCGTGGCGGGCTTCCCGCTGCTGACCACCCTCGCCCTGGAGACCTCCACCACCGCGCACGCGGCCGTCGTGGTCGGTCTGCTCCCGCTCACCACGGCGCTGCTGTCCGCGCTGCGCACCGGCCACCGTCCCTCGCGCGCCTTCTGGGCGGCGGCGCTCGCCGGGGCGGCCGCGGTCGTGGCCTTCACCGTGCAGCAGAGCGGCGGCGCCCTGACGACCGCCGACCTCTACCTGTTCGGCGCGCTGCTGGTGTGCGCGGCCGGCTACACCGAGGGCGGCCGGCTGGCCCGGGTCATGCCTGGCTGGCAGGTCATCGGCTGGGCGCTGGTGCTCTGTCTGCCGCTGAGCGTGCCCGCCGCGGTGCTGGCACTGGCGTACGAGCCGGTGCACCTGACCGCGCACAGCGTGGCGGGCCTGCTGTGGGTCGCGGCGGGGTCGCAGTTCCTCGGACTGGTCGTCTGGTACCGGGGCATGGCCGCGATCGGCATCCCCAAGGCCAGTCAGTTGCAGTTGGCCCAGCCCCTGCTCACACTGGTGTGGTCGGTGCTGCTGCTGGGCGAGCACCTGACGGCGGCCGCGCCGCTGACGGCCGCGGCGGTCCTGGTGTGCATCGCCGTCACACAGCGCGCGCGAGGCTGAAGCCGGGGCCGTTCGGCCCGCTTCCCAGTGTGGCCCGGGGCCGTAGACTCAGGGCCACGGACGGACCGCTGCTCCCGCATTCGGTGAGGAGGCCCAACAGATGCGTGCAACCGTGGGCGACCAGCTTGTCCAGCACGGCAGGGTGGTCGGACAGCAGGACAAGGTCGGCGAGATCGTCGAAGTCATGGGCCAGGAGGGCAACCCGCCCTACCGCGTCCGTTTCGAGGACGGGCACACGGGCATCTGCTCACCCGGCCCCGACACCGAGATCCGGCACCGGCAGACACAGCAGTAGATCAGCGCGGGGGCCTCGCCGGCTGCTGGTAGTGGTCGGCGACCACCCTCGTCATCGCGCCGATCGGGTCCGCCGCGACCTCCTTCGCGGCGAAGAACACGTGCCCGCGCACCTGGGGGTGGCCGGCCGCGAGCGTGAGGTGCCGGGAGAGCTCCGCGGGGTCCTGCCAGGCCGCGGGCTGGGCCGGGTCGCCCGCCTTGTACAGGGCCTCGCCGATGTACAGCTTCGTACGGGTGCCCTTCGCGACCTCGGCCCACCAGGGGACGAGCTTGGCGTAGTCGGCGGCGGCGAAGCCGGTGTTCCAGTAGATCTGCGGGGCGATGTAGTCGATCCAGTGCTCCCGCACCCACTTCCGGGTGTCCGCGTGCAGGTCGTCGTACGTCTGCACGCCCGCCCGCGTGTCCGAGCCCAGCGGGTCGGTGGCGGCGTTGCGCCACACGCCGAAGGGGCTGATGCCGAACCGCGTGCCCGGCCGGGTCCGCCGGATGCGGGCGGCGGTCTCCAGGACCAGCTTGTCGATGTTGTCGCGGCGCCAGGCGTCCCGGTCCGGGAAGGCGCCGCCGTAGCGGTCGTAGGCGTCGTCGTCGCCGAAGGTCTGGCCGGCCACCGGATAGGGGTAGAAGTAGTCGTCGAAGTGCACGGCGTCGACGGGGTACTTCCGCACCGCGTCGAGAATGGCGTCTTCCACGAAGGCGCGGACCTCGGGCAGCCCGGGGTTGTAGTAGAGCCTCCCGCCGTACGTGACCACCCACTCGGGATGCCTGCGCGCGGGGTGGGAGGCGATCAGCTTCGTCGGGTCGGCCTGGTTGGAGACGCGGTAGGGGTTGAACCAGGCGTGCAGTTCCAGGCCGCGGGCGTGGGCCTCCGCGACGGCCGTGCCCAGCGGGTCCCAGCCGGGGTCCTGGCCCTGGGCGCCGGTGAGGACCTGCGACCACGGCTCGTACGGCGAGGGCCACAGCGCGTCGGCCGTGGGCCGTACCTGGAACATCACCGCGTTCAGGCGGCGCTCGGCCGCCGTGTCGAGGTGGGTGATCAGCTCCGCGCGCTGCTGGGCTGCGGTCAGGCCCGGCCTGGAGGGCCAGTCCCGGTTGGCGACGGTCGCCACCCACACGCCCCGCATCTCCCGGGCCGCCCGCCTGCGGCCCGCCCCCGAGTCGCCCGCCGTCGCCGCCGTGGCCGCCACCGCACCGCCTCCCGCCCCGAGTGCCGACAGGGCGGTCACCGCGAACGCCCGTCGCGACAAGGGTGACGTGCGATGTGTCCTCACTGCTACCTCCGCGCACCGTGTGGTCGACGTCAGCCTGCCGGCTGCGACCCCGGCGATCGATCAACGATCGCCGAAGGTAACGTGCAGGTTTGGCGCAGGCACCCAACCACGGCGGCCTGCCGCACGAGCGGATCTGCGAAGGGAACGATGTGACCGACATCGAGCGCGTCGGAGTGGTGGGCTGCGGCCAGATGGGAGCGGGCATCGCCGAGGTGTGCGCCCGCGCCGGTCTGGACGTGAAGGTCGCCGAGACCACCGGCGAGGCACTGGAGATCGGCCGTACTCGGCTGTTCAACTCCCTGTCCAAGGCGGCCGAGCGCGGCAAGATCACCGAGGAGGAGCTGGCGGCGACCCAGGCGCGGCTGAGCTTCACCACGGACCTCGGCGAGTTCGCCGACCGCGATCTGGTGATCGAGGCCGTCGTCGAGAACGAGCAGGTGAAGACGGAGATCTTCCAGGTGCTCGACCAGGTGGTGACCCGGCCCGACGCCATCCTGGCCTCCAACACCTCCTCCATCCCGCTGGTCAAGCTGGCCGTCGCCACCTCGCGCCCCGACCAGGTCATCGGCATCCACTTCTTCAACCCGGCCCCGGTGCAGAAGCTGGTCGAGCTGATCCCGGCGCTCACCACCTCCGAGGGCACGCTCAGCCGTGCCCAGGTCTTCACCGAGAAGGTGCTCGGCAAGCACGCCATCCGCGCCCAGGACCGCTCCGGCTTCGTGGTCAACGCGCTGCTGATCCCGTACCTGCTCTCCGCGATCCGGATGTTCGAGTCGGGCATCGCCAGCCGTGAGGACATCGACAACGGCATGGAGCTCGGCTGCGCCCACCCGATGGGCCCGCTGAAGCTGTCCGACCTGATCGGCCTGGACACGGTGGCCTCGGTGGCCTACTCGATGTACGAGGAGTACAAGGAGCCCCTGTACGCCGCTCCCCCGCTGCTGCAGCGCATGGTCGACGCGGGGCGTCTGGGCCGCAAGTCCGGCTCCGGTTTCTACACGTACGGATGACAGCCGTGTGCGGCTGAGTGCACAGTGCCCGTTTCAGGGTGCCGGTGACACAGTGCGACCACCGCGGGCCCGGCACTCGATCGTGTGCCGGGCCCGTGGCGTTCACACGGCGTGTGCGCGCCGGGCACGCATATGCCCGTCGCACACTCTCCCCACGCGCCCACCAGGCGAGTTGACTCCTCATGCGCATGCAAGAGACGAGCCGACTACGGAAAGGAGCGGACCCGTGACCGCCGACCCGGAGCATCCCGTGGTCCATGGAGAACTCGCAGAGTTACGACGCCGCCTCGACGTGGCGTACGCGCGTGTCGAGGGCGGGCTGGCTCTGCTCAGCCATCGCACGGAGGAGACGGACAAGGAGATCGACGATCTGAGCCAGCGGATCATCGCACTGGAGCACGCCCGCTGGCCGCTGCCCGCGATCGCCACGCTGACCGCGCTGGGCGCGCTCGTCGTGACGGTGTGGCAGGCACTGGGCCACTGACCGGACCCGGGCCCGGACGCGGTGGGGGATCAGGGCAAGGTGTCCTGCCCGAGCCTGAGGTGGTGCAGGAGCAGTAAGGCGGCCGCCATGTTGGCGGCCGGGACCTCCCCGCGGGCGACCATGTCGGGGACGAGCTTGAGGGGGACCCATTCCCGGCGGTCCGACTCGAAGTCGTCCACGGGATGTCCGACGTACTCGCCCTCGTCCGACCAGTAGATGTGGTGCTGGGCGTCGGTGAGGCCGTTGGACGGTTCCACGCTCATGAGGTGGTGCAGGGGCCCCGGCCGCCAGCCGGTCTCCTCCTCCAGTTCCCTGGCGGCGGCGCGGACGACGTCTTCGCCGTCCTCGACGACGCCCGCGGCGAGTTCCCACCCCCAGCTGTCGGTGATGAAGCGGTGGCGCCACAGCAGGAGGACCTCATTGGCCTCGTTGACCACCGTGGCCACGGCAACGGGCCGCAGCCGTATCAGGAAGTGATCGAGGTGCCGGCCGTCCGGCAGCTCGACATCCGCGAGGTTGACGCTGAACCAGCGGTTTGAGTACACAGTTTGTTCGCTCTGTTTCGTCCACTGCACGGTTCTGCCACCTTCCGTCGAGTAAGTGGCAATATCGCAGCAGGGACTGTGATACGGCGGTGCTCGGGAACCGGCCTACAGGGGCACGCGCAGCGCACCGTCGATGAGTTCGGCCGCCTCGGCGGTGCCCGCGCTGCCGCTGCGCACCAGGTGTTCGCGCACCGCCCGGAGTCTGTCGCGCAGGCGCTGCGACTCCATTCCGCGGGCCTGCTCGGCCATCTGCACGGCGGTGGCCACGGCCTTGTCGGCGTGCCCCTGGCGCAGTTCGATCGTGCTGAGCATGGCGAGCCGGTGCACCCGCCCCCGGTCGTGCGCGGGGTTGTCCACGGCGGCCGCGGCGTGCTCCCCCGCCGCGACGAGGTCGCCGAGGCTGAGCAGGGCCTCCGCCACCTGGACGTTGACCAGCCCCGGCTGGACATAGCCGGTTTCGTCCGGCTCGTACCCGCGCCGGATGCGTTCGGCGGCCTGCTCGGCACGCCGGATGCAGGACAGCGCGCCCGTCCCGTCGCCGAGGTGTGCGTACGCCTTGGCCTGCATCGCGTAGAGGTCGGAGGCGAGGGCCGGCGTGATGTGCTTGCCGGCGGCGCGCAGCGCGGCCTCGGCGAAGGCGACGGCCTGGCGGTACTCGCGCATGAACAGCGACTGGTTGACCAGCAGCGCGATCACGTATGCCCCAAGTCCCCGGTCACCGCTGGCCTTCGCGAGCCGCAGCGCCTGGTGGAAGTAGCGCTGCGCGAGCCCGTGGGCGTCGGAGTCGTAGGCGCAGATGCCCGCGATCGCCACCAGACCGCCCGTGGCGCGGTGCAGTTGGCGGCCGGTGGCGTCGGTGTAGCTGCCGCGCAGCAGCGGGGCCGCCTCGGCGTTCAGGAAGCCGACGATGCGGGTGCGGGTCGCTATGCCGCCGGCCTTGCGGTACATCTGCTCGTAGTGCGTGCGGGCGGCGCGCAGCATCTCGATGTCGGCGGCGGTCACCCGGTGCCGGCCGCCCCGGGAGACGTCCACGTCCTCGGGCGGGTTCTCCCACTCCCACACGGGCATGACGGCCGGTGTGCCGGTGACCGCGGGCGCGCCCAGGATGTGCGGGCGCTGCTGCTCGTCGGAGCGCCACAGGGCGGTGGCGCGCTCGACGAAGCCGGACAGGGAGGTGCCGTGCGGGGTGGAGGGCTCGCCCGGGACGCCGAGGCCGATGTCGTCGAGGGTGACCGGCCGGTGCAGCCGCGTGGCGAGCACCTCGCAGATCAGGTCGGGCACCTGGCCGCGGGGGCGCTGGCCCTTCAGCCAGCGGGCCACGGCGGTGTGTTCGTACCGCAGCGCGAGCCCGCGCGCCCTGCCCGCCTGGTTCACGTGTGCGGCCAGTCCCGCGTGCGAGATCCCGGCTTCGTCCAGGATCGCGTCGAGCAGAGTGTTGGGCTGCATATATGCCCCCCGGGTGCCTCGGTGCCGTCAGAGTAGTGCGAAGTGCTTCACACGGGGTGTGAACGGAGTGCTCGAATCCGTAGGGTGTGCGCACTGTTGCGGAGAGTTTCCAGCCGGTTGACTGAAATGCCTCGCAAGAGGCCGGCCGGGCCGCCGGCTCCCCCTCGTACAGTGCGGCGGCCCGATACCGCGCCGTCCGCCCAGCTGCCTGCCCGACACTCCGTGGCGGGGCGGACGGCCCGCCGGCGGCAGCGTGGCCCTGCGGTTCGACGCCGTCGGGGTCAGCGGTGCGTTGTCGGCTGCGGGTTTGTCGTGGCTGGTCGCGCGGTTCGCCGCGCCCCCTTGGGGCGGGGCGGTCGGCGTGTGTTGTGGAGCACCAGTAAGGCCACGTCGTCCGCGGGGGTGCCTGATGTGTGGCGCAGCAAGGCCGTGAAGACCGCGCCCAGGACCGCTCTGGGGGTGGGGTTCTCCCCAAGCACCGCGGTCAGGACGTCATGGAGGGGAAAGAACCGGCCACGGCTGTCCCTGGCGTCCTCCGCACCGTCCGTATAGAAGAAGAGGCTTTCGCCGTCGTGCAGGCGGCCGCAGTCGAGGACCGGAAGGTCCTGCGGGAGCGGGAACGGCCCGAGCGGAGGGAGGGGATCCGCTCGGGTCAGCGGGTCCGCGCGGCAGCCGCTGAGGAGATACGGCCACGGGTGGCCGCAGTTCAGGGCGCGCACCTCGCCGTCGCAGCCGATCTCCAGGAGCAGGACGGTGACGAACTCCTCGGCGACCGGCGTCTCCGGCTCGGCGCCGGTGGCCGGATGCTCGTCGCGGGCCCGTTCGCGCAGGTGCCGGGCGAGCGCGCGGTCCAGCCGGCGCAGGACGCAGCCCAGTTCGGGCTCGTCGTGCACGGCCTCGCGGAAGCTGCCGAGCACCGCGGCGACCGTGCCGATGGCGCCGAGCCCGTGCCCGCGGACGTCTCCCATCACGACCCGTACGCCGTGCTCGGTGGCGATGACCTCGTACAGGTCGCCGCCGACGGTGGCGCGGCGGTCGGTGGACAGCTGCGCGGCGGCGACGTCCAGCCCGTCGATGCGCGGGGGCAGCGGCCGCAGCAGCACGCTCTGGGCGGCGCCCGCGATCTCGCGGACCTCCCTGAGCTCCCGCACCAGGCCGCGCCGGACGTGCAGCACCAGCCCGGTGCCGACGGCGAGGAAGACGGCACCGGTGACGGCGCGCGCGCCGAGCGAGGTCTGCTGGGCGAGCGGACAGACCAGTTTGTACGTGACCGCCACGGCGCCCCACGCCATCGGCAGCCCGAGGGCGAGAACCCCATCCTTGATGCGGATCATGCCGACGGCTCCCTATGGCGAGTCCAGACAGCGCAATCGGACCGACCCCGAAAGGCCGGTCCGATTCTGTCGACCGCATGGCCCGGATGGGCCAGATCACCAGCCGAACTCACTCAATCGAGTGAGGTGACCGGTGCCAGGGGGCGCCCCCGGCGACTAGCCGCGCAGGACCGCGCCGACCCGCTCGCCCGCGAGCGCCACCGCGGCGTCGCGCGCCGCCGACGCCTCGTCCACGGTCAGGGTCCGGTCGGCCGCCCGGAACCGCAGCGCGTACGCCAGCGACTTCCGGCCCTCGCCCAGCTGGTCGTCGTTCTCGTACACGTCGAACAGCCGGATGGACTCCAGGAGTTCGCCCGCGCCGTCGCGCAGCGCGGCCTCCACGTCGGCCGCCGGGACGAACCTGTCGACGACGAGGGCGACGTCCTGCGTGGCGACCGGGAAGGTGGAGATGTGCGGCGCCTGCGGGGTGTCGTCGCCGGCCTTCTCCAGCACGTCCAGGTTCAGCTCCATCGCCGCCGTACGGGCCGGCAGCCCGAACGCCTTGATGACACGCGGGTGCAGCTCGCCGGCGTGTCCGACGACCGTCTCCGACCCGTCGGCCACGACCACGAGCTCGGCACAGCGGCCCGGGTGCCAGGGCCCGTACTGGCCCTTGCGGACCACGAGCTCGGCACCGGCTTCCCGCGCCACGACCCGTCCGGCCTCGACGGCGTCGGCCCAGTCGCCCGGACGGCCCCTGCCCCACCAGCCGGCCTGTTCGCGGGCGCCCGCGAGGACGGCGGCGACATGGCGCGGCTGCTCGGGCAGCGCGGCGTTCAGCGCGGCGATCTCCTCGTCCGTGGGACGCCGGTCGACGGGCAGCGCGGCGGCCACCCTGCGCTCCTGGCGCGGGTGGAAGACCAGCCCGGTCTCGAACAGCGCCAGGTCGTGCGAGCCGCGGCCGTCGTTGCGCCGCAGGGCGCCGAACAGCCCCGGCAGCAGCGACGTGCGCAGGGCGGGCTCCTCGTCGTTGAGCGGGTTGGTCAGCGTGACGACACGGCGCGCCGGGTCGTCGGCCTCCAGCAGCAGCTGGTCGAAGACCTGCTCGCCGACGAACGGGTAGTTCGGCGCCTCGACGTAGCCCGCCCCGGCCAGCGCGCGGCCGACCCGGCGGTGCAGCCGCTGCCGGTGGGTCAGGCCGCGGCCCGACGGGGGCTTGGGCAGCGTGGAGGGCAGGTTCTCGTAGCCCTCCAGCCGGATGACCTCCTCGGCGAGGTCGTTGATCTCCAGCAGGTCGGGCCGCCAGGACGGCACGGTGACGATCAGCTCGTCCTGCCCGTACACGTCACAGCCGATCTCCTGCAGCCGCCGTACGACGGTCTCCCGGCCGTACTCGACGCCCGCGACCTTGTCCGGGTGGTCGGCCGCGACGGTGATGGTGTGCGGCGCGGAGGGCGCGATGACCTCGGTGACGCCGGCCTCGGCGGTGCCGCCCGCGAGGAGGACCAGCAGGTCGACCGTGCGCTGGGCGGCCGCGGCGGCGGCCTGCGGGTCGACGCCCCGCTCGAAGCGGCGGGAGGCCTCGGAGGACAGCTTGTGCCGGCGAGCCGTGCGCGCGATCGACACCGCGTTGAAGTGGGCGGCCTCGATGACCACGTCGGTGGTGCCCTCGCCCTCGGCGTGGTCGGCGATCTCGGTGTTGGCGCCGCCCATGACGCCCGCGAGGCCGATGGGGCCGCGGTCGTCGGTGATGACCAGGTCCTCGGCGTGCAGCGTCCGCTCGACGCCGTCGAGGGTGACGATCTTCTCGCCCTCCTCGGCCCGGCGCACCCCGATGGTGCCCTGGACCAGCTTCCGGTCGTAGGCGTGCAGCGGCTGGCCGAGCTCCATCATCACGTAGTTGGTGATGTCGACGGCGAGCGAGATCGGGCGCATGCCCACCTTCTGCAGCCGGCGCTGGAGCCAGATCGGGGAGCGGGCCTCGGGGCTCAGGCCGGTGACGGTGCGGGCGGTGAAGCGGTCGCAGCCGTGCGGGTCGGTGACCTGGACCGGGTAGCCGAAGGCGTTCGGGCCGGGTACGTCGATGAGGGCCGGGTCGCGCAGCGGCAGGCCGTAGGCGATGGCGGTCTCGCGGGCGACGCCACGGATGGACAGGCAGTCGCCGCGGTTGGCGGTGACGGCGATGTCCAGGACCTCGTCGACCAGTTCGAGCAGCTCGATGGCGTCCTTGCCGACCTCGGTCTCCGGCGGCAGCACGATGATGCCCTTGCTGCCGTCGTCGCCCATGCCCAGCTCGTCGCTGGAGCAGATCATGCCGTGGGAGGTCTTGCCGTAGGTCTTGCGGGCGGAGATCTCGAAGCCGCCGGGCAGCGTGGCGCCGGGCAGGACGACCACGACCTTGTCGCCGACGGCGAAGTTGCGGGCGCCGCAGACGATCTCCTGGGGCTCGCCGGTGCCGTTGGCCTGGCCGACGTCGACGGTGCAGAAGCGGATCGGCTTCTTGAAGCCCTCCAGCTCCTCGATGGTCAGCACCTGGCCGACGACCAGGGGGCCCTTGAGGTCGGCACCGAGGTGCTCGACGGTCTCGACCTCGAGACCGGCCGAAATGAGCTTGGCCTGGACGTCACGGCCGGTCTCGGTGGCCGGCAGGTCGACGTACTCCCGCAGCCAAGAAAGCGGGACCCGCATCAGATCTCCATCCCGAACGGCCGGGTGAACCGGACGTCACCCTCGACCATGTCTCGCATGTCCTCGACGTTGTGGCGGAACATCAGCATCCGCTCGATGCCGAACCCGAAGGCGAAGCCGCTGTACTTCTCCGGGTCGACGCCGCAGGCGGTGAGCACCCGCGGGTTGACCATGCCGCAGCCGCCGAGCTCGATCCAGCCCTCGGAGGAGCAGGTGCGGCAGGGGCGGTCGGGATTGCCGACGGACTCGCCGCGGCAGACGTAGCACACCATGTCCATCTCGGCGGACGGCTCGGTGAAGGGGAAGAAGTTGGGCCGCAGCCGGGTCTTCATGCCCTCGCCGAACAGGGACTGGACCATGTGGTCCATGGTGCCCTTGAGGTCGGCCATGGTCAGGCCCTCGTCCACGGCGAGCAGCTCGACCTGGCGGAAGACCGGGGTGTGCGTGGCGTCCAGCTCGTCGGTGCGGTACACGACGCCGGGGCAGATCACGTACACCGGCAGCTCACGCTCCAGCAGGGAGCGGATCTGCACGGGCGAGGTGTGGGTGCGCAGCACGACGCCGGACTCGGTGCCGCCCTCGGGGCCGGCCACGAAGAACGTGTCGGCCTCGCCGCGGGCCGGGTGGTCCGGGCCGATGTTGAGGGCGTCGAAGTTGAACCACTCGGCCTCGACCTGCGGGCCCTCGGCGACCTCGTAGCCCATGGCGACGAAGACGTCCTCGATGCGCTCGGACAGGGTGGTGAGCGGGTGGCGGGCGCCGGCCGGCACGCGGTCGTAGGGCAGCGTGACGTCCACCGACTCCTCGACGAGGACGCGCTGGTCCCGCTCCGCCTCCAGCTCCGCCTGGCGGGCGGCGAGCGCCTTGTTGACGGCGCCGCGGGCCTGGCCGACGCGCTTGCCGGCGTCCGCCTTGGCGTGCGGGGGCAGGGCGCCGATCTCCCGGTTGGCGAGGGCCAGCGGTGAGGTGCCCCCGGTGTGGGCGACCTTGGCCTCCTGGAGCGCGTCGAGGGAGTCCGCGGCGGCGAAGGCGGCGAGCGCCTCGTCCCGCATGCGCTCGATCTCTTCCGGTTTCAACGCCTCGACCTCGACAGGGTCGTACGACTTATTGGGTGCCGACATCTCTTCCCGTGCTTCCGATTGTCCCCCAGCCAGTGCTGGGAGGTGCCCCCTGCGGATGGTCCCCTAGACCGGCGCTCGGTGCCGTGTGCAGGACACAAAGGTGCCAAAGGCCGAGTCTAACGGGGTGGAGCCGTACGAATGCGCCCGTGGGCCGCTTACCGGCGCTCAGGTGAGATACGCCGGGGCCGCCACGGGCAACGTAAATCGGAACTCGGCGCCGCCGCCGGGGGCCCGGCCGACCGTGATGGTGCCGCCGTGGGCCTCGACGATGCCCTTGACGATGTACAGCCCGAGGCCGGTGCCGCCGCGCTTGCTGCCCCGCCAGAAGCGGGTGAAGACGCGGTTCATGGACTCCTCCGGGATGCCGGTGCCCTCGTCGCTCACGGTGACCGACGTGCCGACGTCCTCCCCGTCGCGCGGGGACGCCGTGGGCGTGATGTCAATCGTGACGGTTCCCTCGCCGTGGCGCACGGCGTTTTCCAGCAGGTTGCTGAGCACCTGGTCGATCTTGTCGGGGTCGGCCCACAGGGCGGGCAGGGGCTGCTCGATGCGGAGCAGGAACCGGTCGGCGGGCTGCCCGGCGGCGACGTAGGCCTGAATGTGCCGGCCGACCGCGGCCCCCATGTCGACGGGCTGGCGGCGCACCTCCAGCCGTCCGCTGTCGATGCGGGAGATGTCGAGGAGCTCGGCGATGAGCCGGGTGACGCGGTCGGCGTCGGCGTCGACGGTCTCCAGCATCAGGCGCTTCTGGTCGTCGGTGAAGCGTTCCCACTTGGCGAGGAGCGTGGCGGTGAAGCCCTTGACGGAGGTCAGGGGCGAGCGCAGTTCGTGGGCGACGGTCGCTATCAGCTCGGCGTGGCTGCGTTCGGTGCGGCGGCGGGCCTCGGTGTCCCGGAGGGAGACGACCACGCGGCGGACGGGTCCGGTGGGCTCGCCGCGCACGTAGCGCGCCGAGACCAGCACCTCGCGTCCGCCGGGCAGCAGCAGGTTGCGCTCGGGCTGGCGCTGCCGGATGGCGAGCCCGCCGTAGGGGTCGGTCAGCTGCCACCAGCGCCGCCCCTCCAGGTCCTCTAACGGCAGGGCCTTCTCCAGCGGCTGTCCGAGGGCGTCGGCGGCGGCGCGGGCGGTGATGCGCTCGGCGGCGGCGTTGAAGCAGATGACCCGGCCGTTCTCGTCGGCCACCACGAGGCCGTCGGGCAGTTCGTCGGGGTCGATGCCGAGCTCGGTGAGATCACCGTGCCGGGGCGCGGGCGGGCGGCGCACGTCGCGTGCTCCCCGTGCCCTGCTCGTGCCGACACTCATATGCCCGTACCCCACCTCTCAGACGGCGCAGGTGGCCCCCGAGCTGGTCACCCTACTAGGCCCCGGTGACGGAGCGGCACCCTCCGGAGGCGCGCTGTGCACGGGCCGACGCATACAGACATACGGCGGCCGCGGTGGCGAGGTTCAGACTCTCGGCCCTGCCGTGGATCGGGACGCGCACCACGGCGTCCGCGAGTGCGCGGGTCTCCTCCGGCAGCCCCCACGCCTCGTTGCCGAACACCCACGCGGTCGGCCCGCCCATGGTGCCCTGGTCCAACTCGTCGTCGAGGTCGTCGGTGCCGGCGCCGTCGGCGGCGAGGACGCGCACGCCGGCCCGCTTCAGCCCGGCCACCGCCTGCTCGACGGGCACGCCGACGGCCACGGGCAGGTGGAAGAGGGAGCCGACGGAGGCGCGTACGGCCTTGGGGTTGTAGAGGTCGACGGAGGCGTCGGTCAGGACGACGGCGTCGGCGCCGGCGGCGTCGGCGCAGCGCAGGACGGTTCCGGCGTTGCCGGGGTCGCGGACGTGGGCGAGCACGGCGACGAGCCGCGGCCGGGCGGCGAGGACCTCGGCGAAGGGGGTGTCGACGAAGCGGCAGACGCCGACGAGCCCCTGCGGGGTGACGGTGGTGGAGATGTCGGCGATCACCTGTTCGGAGGCGAGATGGACGCGGGCGCCGGCGTCCCGGGCCTCCCCCACGATGTCGGCGTACCGCTCGGCGGCCTCGACGGTGGCGAACAGCTCGACCAGCGTGTCCTCATGCCCCGCCGCCTCCCGCACGGCCTGCGGGCCCTCGGCGAGAAACAGCCGCTCCTTGCTCCGGAAGTTCCGCTTGGCGAGCCGCCGCGCGGCGGAGACACGCGAGGAACGGGGAGAGATCGTCTCCGGGGTCACGGGGGGCATCCACACTCACCTTCGGTACCACTCAACGAAACGGACCCGCAGGCAAAAACCCACGGGTCCGCACAGTCACGTCGGCTCAGGACCGGCGCGGCGTCACGCCGCCTTCGGGGCGTTCACGTCCGACGGCAGAGCCTTCTGCGCCACCTCGACCAGCGCGGCGAACGCGTTCGCGTCGTTGACGGCCAGCTCGGCGAGGATCTTGCGGTCGACCTCGACGTTCGCGGCCTTCAGGCCCTGGATGAAGCGGTTGTACGTGATGCCGTTGGCGCGGGCAGCGGCGTTGATGCGCTGGATCCACAGCTGACGGAAGTCGCCCTTGCGCTTCTTGCGGTCGTTGTAGTTGTAGACCAGCGAGTGGGTGACCTGCTCCTTGGCCTTGCGGTACAGGCGCGAGCGCTGACCGCGGTAGCCGGAGGCCTGCTCCAGGATCGCCCGGCGCTTCTTGTGGGCGTTCACTGCCCGCTTGACGCGTGCCACTTGTTAACTCCTTGTAGCGGGGCCGTGGTTGGACTCACACGGCCCGGAATCGATTGGGTCCCGGTCCTGACGTACGGCGCTCGTAGCGGGCGCCGGGTACGTCACTAGCCGAGAAGCTTCTTGATCTTCTTGGCGTCGGCCGGAGCCATCTCGGCGTTGCCCGTGAGGCGACGCGTCAGACGGGACGACTTGCGCTCAAGCAGGTGGCGCTTGCCGGCGCGCTCGCGGAGCACCTTGCCGGAGCCGGTGACCTTGAAGCGCTTGCTGGCACCGCTGTGCGACTTGTTCTTCGGCATAGCGCCGTTCTCTCCTCGTCGGTGGCGTTCCGGTGCCCGGTCGCGAAACCGGGCACGGTGGAACGTCGCTCTGTATCTGTTACATCCCGGGGACTCGCGTCCCCACGGATCACGCCTCGGCGGATGCCTCGGCAGGGGCCTCGGCCTCGGCGTCGGCGCTCGGGGCGTCCGCGGCGTTCTGCGAGCGGCCCGGGTGGGCCTTCGCCTCGGCCTTGCGGGCCTCCTGCGCCTGGCGGGCCTCGGCCATCGCCTCGGTCTTCTTCTTGTGCGGACCGAGAACCATGATCATGTTGCGGCCGTCCTGCTTCGGGTTCGACTCGACGAAACCGAGGTCCTGGACGTCCTCCGCGAGCCGCTGCAGCAGTCGGTAGCCCAGCTCGGGCCGAGACTGCTCGCGACCACGGAACATGATCGTGATCTTGACCTTGTCGCCCTGCTTGAGGAACCGGACGACGTGACCCTTCTTGGTGTCATAGTCGTGCGGGTCGATCTTCGGCCGGAGCTTCATCTCCTTGATGACCGTGTGCGCCTGGTTCTTGCGCGCCTCACGGGCCTTCATGGCCGACTCGTACTTGAACTTCCCGTAGTCCATGAGCTTGCACACGGGCGGACGGGCGTTCGCCGCCACCTCGACGAGGTCGAGGTCGTACTCCTGGGCAAGCTCCAGTGCCTTCGCGAGCGGCACGATGCCGACCTGCTCGCCACTGGGACCGACAAGTCGCACCTCGGGAACGCGAATCCGGTCGTTGATGCGGGGCTCGGCGCTGATGGATCCTCCTCGGTAGCACCACGCGACGGTCTGGCGGACAGCCGCGTAACGTCTGTGTTCGATAGACCTAACCGCGCCGAAGCAGAAAAAATGCCCCGGACGATCACAGGCGGGGCTCCAAGCACTACCGGAGTCACCGCCGCGGGATCGCGGGGCGCACTTTCGGGCGACTCCATCGTCCGTACGGAACGATGGCGGCCGCCTGACCGGGGTGACCCGCCGTCCCGGAGGACGGTCAGGTGGGAGATCGGAGCCTCCACTTGTGGGCCGGGCACATGGATGTCCGGCCGGTCGTCACACAAGGTTAGCAGCTACCCGGGGGTGGTGCGAACCGGCCTGCACCGGGGCCTATCGTGTTCGGCATGAGTGACACCCCTGCCGAGTCCGCCGAGGCTCCCGACTTCGACGCCATGACCCGCGACATCGCGGAGGTCCCCGCCGTCGAGGTGATCGTGACGGTCGCCGTGAACCTGATGAGCGCCGCCGCCGTGAAGCTCGGCCTGACGGAGGAGGGCGACAAGTACAAGGACCTGGACGAGGCCCGCAAGCTGGTCACGGCCCTCGCCGGTCTGCTGGACGCGAGCGCGACCGAGATCAGCTCCTTCCACGCGGCCCCGCTGCGCGACGGCCTGAAGTCGCTGCAGCTGGCGTTCCGCGAGGCGTCGATCGTCCCGGACGAGCCGGGACAGGGCCCGGGCGAGAAGTACACGGGCCCGATCTACGGGTAGCGGTCTACGACCCTTCGCGTACGTACAAGGGCTCGCCCGGCGGCGTCGCCCCGGCCGGCAGGAGTGCCAGGTCGAGGCCGCGCACCAGGCGGGCCCTCAGTGTCTCGTCGGCGGCGAGCCGCTCGGCGACGGCACGGGCCGCCTCGGCGGGAGCGGCCGCCGGATCCAGTACGAGGGCCAGGGTGCCGTCGGCCCGGCCGGGCCCGAGGTGGGCGCGCAGGACGCCGGGCTCGGCGGCGACCGCGCCGCGCACCGCCTCCCGTACGGCGGGGTCGGCGAGCGGGTCGGCGCTGGTGCGCCCCTCGGCGAGCGCCAGCAGCGCCGCCCCCGTCAGCTCGAACGGCACCGGCCCGGACATGTCGAGCACGATCGTGTCCGCCTTCTCGTGCGCCGCGGCCTGCAGCGCCTGGTGAAGGGGTACGGCGACGGGGCGGGCCGCCGGGTCCCAGCGGGCCAGCGCGTCGGTGGACGTGAACGCGGGCAGGGCGGTGCGGGAGCCGGCCTTCAGCGTCGGCACGGCCATGTCGGAGGTCTTCTCCCGGCGCAGCCCGTTCCCGTCCTCCTCCACCTCGCCGAGCACGGCCACGACGGGGACGAGCAGCCGGGCGCCCCTGAGCGCCTCCAGGACGGGCCCCAGGGCGGTGCGGTCCTCGGCCCAGGCGGCGAGCGCCGCGCTCAGCCGGGGGTCGGCGGAGCCGTCGTCGTCGGAGTAGCCGGGGTCGGGAATGTTCTTGTTCGCCACGGTGAGAGACCCTATCGGGCGGAAATCGGGCGGATGCTGCTGGGCTTGTGCGGACCCGGAAACCGGCCGTTCACCGGTTTCACGCGTTTCTCAGATTCCCCTGACACACATCTAACTTTCGTCTAACGGGGCGCACAGTCGCCGCCTCCAGCATCGCGGCCATGGAGTCCTCCAGAGCCGACCGACGCCGCCGTGCCCGCGCGTCCCGCACGCGCCCCCTCCTCTCTGTCGCCCTCGCCTCCGTCGCCGTCGTGGGCGGCACCGCGGCCGGGACCGTGTACGTGAAGGCCCAGGCGCACTCCGGTACGAGCGCCGTATCGTCGGCCCCGTCGCCGTCGGCCACCTCCTCGGCCTCGGCGGACGGGGAGGAGTCGGTGGAGCCGGTGGCGGAACCCGCGGTGGACTACGACGCGCTGCTCGCCACGGCCATGAAGTCGGTGAGCGTCGCGGACGAGGCGGACGTGTCGGTGGCGGTGCTGGACGTGGACTCCGGCGAGAGCGCCACCTACGGGGACGCGGCCTTCGACACGGCGAGCATCGTCAAGGTCGACATCCTGGCGACGCTGCTGCTCCAGGCACAGGACGCGGGCCGGCAGCTGACGGCGACGGAGAAGGCGTACGCCACGAAGATGATCGAGAACAGCGACAACGCCTCGGCGTCGGCGCTGTGGGACGCCATCGGCGAGGCCGACGGACTGGACGCCGCGAACAAGACGTTCGGGCTGACCGGCACCGAGGGCGGCGACGGCGCGCTGTGGGGCCTGACCCAGACCACGGCCGCGGACCAACTGACGTTGCTGCGCCAGGTGTTCGGGGACGACTCGAAGCTGAGCGCGGCCTCGCGGGCGTATCTCCAGGGGCTGATGGGGCAGATAGAGGCAGACCAGCACTGGGGGGTGTCGGCGGCGGCCGACGGGTCGCGGTGGGCGCTGAAGAACGGCTGGCTGGCCCGCAGCACCACCGGGCTGTGGGACGTCAACAGCATCGGGCGGGTGACCGCGGACGGCCGCGCGTACCTGGTCGCCGTCCTGTCGAACGGCAACGCGACGCAGGCGAAGGGCATCGCGCTGGTCGAGTCGGCGGCGAAGGCGGCGGTGTCGGTGTTCGCCGGGGGCTCCGCGTCGCCGTCGGCCTCCGAATAGCCGGGTGGGGGCGCTCAGTTGCCGTCGTAGCGCTCGCGGCGGCCCCGCCACAGGACCACGGCCATGACCAGGAGCACCCCGCCGGTGCTGCCCGCGAGCGGGGCCGCCCAGCCGGCGGTGTCGTCCTGCGACGCGGGCGCGTCGGGACCGGTACCGAAGTACTTCCTGCCGTACGACGCCGTCCGCAGGCCCTCCGGCTTGAGACGGGCGGCCGCCTTCAGGGCGGCGGCGGGGTCGACGAAGCCGAAGCCGCGGGAGTCGTCGCGGCCGCCGCTCGGGGCGTCCCGGGCGGTGTCCTCCAGGAGCTTCTTGACCTGCGCCGGGGTCAGGCCCGGGTGGGCGGCCTTGACCAGCGCCACCGCGCCGGAGACGAACGCCGAGGCGGCGCTCGTGCCCCAGCCTTCGTAGTACTTGTGGTCGGGATCGGCGATGACGACGTCGTCGCCGGGGGCGCTGACGGTGGCGTACCAGCGGCGGGTGGAGAACGAGGCGCGGGTGCCGTAGCGGTCGACGGCGGTGGCGACGATGACGCCCGGGTAGGCGGCCGGGTAGGAGACGTGGTCGCCCTTGTCGCCGCCGTTGCCGGCGGAGGCGACGACGGTGACGTTCTTCTTCAGGGCGTACTGGATGGCCTCGTCCTCGGAGGGTTCCGGGTGGGCGGAGGCGGAGTCGTCGCCGAGGGAGAGGTTGATGACGTCGGCGCCGTGGTCGGCGGCCCAGCGGATGCCTTCGGCGAGGGCGTTGCCGCGCGTGGAGCGGGCCTTGCCGCGCGCGGAGTCGCCGTCTTCGAGGATGACGCGCACCGGGAGGATCTTGGCCTCCGGGGCGATGCCCATGACGCCGTCGGCGTCGCCGGGGCCGTGGCCGTGCCCGGCGATGATGCCGGCCATGGCGGTCCCGTGCCGGGCCCAGGCGCGGTCGCCGCGGGTCGCGCCGAAGCCGATCATGTCCTTGGCGGGCAGGACGTTGCCGACGAGGTCGGGGTGGTCGGCCTCGACGCCGGTGTCCAGGACGGCGACGGTGACGCCCTTGCCCTTGGTGGTCTGCCAGGCCTGCTGGGTGTGCATGGCGTCCAGGGCCCACTCCTGGGCGCGGATGCCGTCGGCGTGCGCGGCCGTGGCGGGGACCAGGGCGAGGGAGGCGGCGAGCAAGGCGCTCAGCGTGGTCAGGCGGCGCGTCATGAGGGCTGCTCCGTGGCTTGGCTGCTGACGTCCCTGCGCAGGGCGCGTTCGACGCGGTCGGCCAGGCCCTGGGCCTCGTTGCCGAGGCCGGACTGGGCGGGGGGCGTGGTGGCGCCGGACTGCAGGGCCTCGGCGGCGGGCTGGGGGGCGTCGACGGTACGGCCGTCGGCCCAGCCGGAGACGGCGTAGACGACGACGGGGGCGTCGGTGAGCACGGAGATGGTCCAGGAGGCGCGTTGTTCGTCGCCGAACTCGGCGGCGGCGGTGTCCTTGGCAGGGTAGGGGCGGGGCATCAGGTCGGTGCGGCGGTCCAGGCCCTCGTCCCGGAAGCGTTTGGCGAGGGAGGCCATGCCGGTGGCGTCGGCCTTGGTGAACAGCAGGCCGACGGTGGTGACGTAGCTCTGCGTGGCGTCGGTGTAGGTGGCGCGGAGCAGTCGCTGGCAGCCGACGGGGGCGAGCGCCTTCTGCAGCAGGGGGTCGAAGGCGTCGGCGCAGCCGCTGTCCGGGGCGACGGCGATGCGGGTCCAGGTGCGGTCGGCTCCGCCGGGGCCGGCGCCGTCGCCCTGCAGGGTGGGCGGGAAGAGACGGTCGACGGTGACGCTGTGCCAGAGGCTTCCGGCCGCGGCGAACGTGTCCCGCGCGCCGCCGTTACCGGAGTCCCCCACGAGCCAGCTCCCGGTCACGGCACCGCCGATGAGTCCGAGCCCGAGCACGACACACACGGCCACCGCGGCGGTACGGGCCCGCCCGCGCCCCCCGAGCGCTCGCGGCCGCCCCCGCCCGTCGTACCCCTCGGGCTCGCCGAACGACACGACAGCGGTGGGCGCACTCCACGACAACGCGGGATCAGGCACCACCCGCTCCCCGGACACCCCGGGGGACCGAACAGAGGACACCGACCCCCCGAACGCCACCGCCCCATCACGCCGCCCATCCGACACGACAGCCTCCGGATACCGCGCCGAAGCCTCGGCAACGAAAGCCTCGCGGCTGTCCGGCACCGGGGAGCCGGGACGGCGGGGCGCAGGTCCGGGGGCGGAAGCCTCGCCGGCGTTCAGAGTCTCCGAACCGGGACGGCCACCGCCCGACGCAGGCGAAGCTGCAGGGCGGGGCGGAACCCCGGGGGCCGAAGCCTCGCGGCTGTTCGGCACCGGGGAGCCGGGGCGGTGGGGCGTGGATGCCGGGGTGGGGGGCTTGCCGGTGTTCGAGGGTGGGGTGGGGATGGTGGTGTGGTCCTGGGTCGGCGGGGTGGTCGGTCGGGGGGGTACCGGGGTGCCAGGGCGGCGTGGGGCGTCCTGGGGTCGGGGGGCGGGTGTCCTTGCGGGGGACGACTCGGGGCGGGCCGGAGGTGCCGGGCGCAGGGGTCTGGTCGGCTCCTGGGGGGCCTCGGGCGGGGTGACAGCGCGGCGCTGCCGGTCGTCCGGGCGGTGCGGCGGGCGCGGCGGGGTGTCCGGGAAGCGCGCGGAGGCCGGGGGCGGGGGCGGGCTCGACGGCGTGGCGTCCCTGCCGTGCGGTGCGCGCAGGTTCGGGAAGCGGGGCGGGGTGTCCGGCGCCGCCGGCGTGGAGGGGCCCGCCTCCCGGGCGTCGTCGCGTCGCGTCGCCGTAGGCCCGTCGGACTCCTCCCCGCCGGACCTCGTCGTCGTGTCGCCCGAGCTGCCCGCCACCCGCGCGCCGGGACGTTTCCCGAAGGCGTCCTCGAAAGCATCGAACGCGTCGAACCTCTCGAACGCCTCGAAGCCCTGCGCTTCCCGCCACGGCGACCACACGCCACCGGAGGCACCGCCCGCCGCCGGGGCGCTCGGCCTGCGCCCACTCACGGAACGATCCGCCGAGGAACGGTCCGTCGACGAGGACGCGTTCGTGCCCGCGGCCGGTTCGGGAGCCGTCGCGCCACGTCCGTCGTCCGCCCTCGTCGCCGCGACGCCAGTCGAATCCGCGTCCGCCCCCGGCTCGGACGTCACCGCCCGTTCCCCTTCCTCCGTGCCCGCCGTCGGCGGGTGCGGTGGGCGTGGAGGGATGGGGACATGCCGCGCGTCCGTGCTCATGCACCCCCCGTTTCCTCGTCCCCGGGCCGACTTCTCGTACGCGGGCCGACGCGATGTCGCTCAACGCGCGGGCTGGTGACGTCCCGGCACGCATACATACCCGCACGCGCGGCCCGGCATCCGGCACGGCCTGCGGCCGGAGGCGTTCCGACGTGCGTGCGCGTCACTCTACGGCTTGCCCCGGCCGTTACGGGAACCAGTCCGCACCCCCGGGGCATCTGCCCGGAACGTCCCCCTACCCTGCGGTAATCCTGTCTGGCAGGCTTCGTTCATGACTGCGCGCGCCACCGACCGGGCCCGTTACGACCGGGCCACCGCCCATCTCGACGCCCCCCTCGCGATCGTGGACCTGGACGCCTTCGACGCCAACGCGGACGATCTCGTCCGCCGGGCCGGCGGCAAGCCGGTCCGCGTCGCCAGCAAGTCCGTGCGGTGCCGTGCGCTGCTCGAACGCGTCCTGGCGAAGGACGGCTTCGCGGGCATCATGTCCTTCACGCTCGCCGAGTCCCTGTGGCTGGCCCGCGGCGGTTTCGACGACATCCTGCTCGCCTACCCCTCCGCCGACCGCGCCGCCTTCGCCGAACTGGCCTCCGACCCCAAGCTCGCCGCCGCCGTGACCGTCATGGTCGACGACCCGGCGCAGCTGAAGCTGATCGACGCGGCACGCGACGGCGGGCGCGAAGTCATCCGCGTCTGCCTGGAGTTGGACACCTCGTTCAGGCTCCTCGGCGGCCGGGTCAGGATCGGCGCGCGCCGCTCCCCGCTGTACTCCCCCGCGCAGGTCGCCGACATGGCCCGGACGGCCGCCGGGCGGCCCGGGTTCAAGGTCGTGGGGATCATGGCGTACGAAGGCCACATCGCGGGCGTGGGCGACGACGTCGCGGGGCGGCCCGTGCGGTCGCGTGCGGTACGGATGATGCAGGCCGCCGCCCGCAGGGAACTCGCCGAGCGGCGGGCGGAGGTGGTGCGCGCGGTGCGGGCTGTCGTACCGGATCTGGAGTTCGTCAACGGCGGCGGCACGGGCAGCGTGCAGCACACGGCGGCCGAGGACGCCGTCACCGAGATCGCCGCCGGGTCGGGCCTGTACGTGCCGCGGCTGTTCGACAACTACACGTCGTTCAGCGGGCGTCCGGCCGCCCTGTTCGCCCAGCCCGTCGTGCGGCGGCCCGGGGTGGGCGTGGTGACCGTGCTGGGCGGCGGGTACCCCGCGTCCGGTGCGCCCGGACGGGACCGGCTGCCGGTGCCGTACCTGCCCGAGGGGCTCCGCTACGACCCCCAGGAAGGGCCCGGCGAGGTGCAGACCCCGCTGCTCGGGGCGCCGGCCGATGATCTGCTGATCGGCGACAAGGTGTGGTTCCGGCACGCCAAGGCCGGTGAGCTGTGCGAGCGGTTCGACGCGCTGCACCTGATCGAGGGGGACGCGGTGACGGCGACCGTGCCGACGTATCGCGGGGAGGGCCAGACCTTCCTGTAACGGCCCCCGGGCCGGTCACGGGGTGGGCGGGCCGATGCTGCTGCCCACGCCGCCGTCCGTGGCCGCGTCGTCGACGGAGCGGATGCCCCGGGCGATCCTGTCCATGTCGGCGAGCGGCGGGCCGTCCTGGCCGGCGTCGAAGACGAAGCGGACGATCACCGGTGCCTCGGTGCCGACGCTGGAGGGGAAGACGAGCGACTCGACGTAACCGCCGGGTCCCTTGGCCGTCTTGACGCGCCAGCGCACGAAATAGCCGGCGCGGCCCGCCACCGCGATCTGCGCCTGCTTGACGAGTTGGTGGGACTCGATGCCGCCGTAGGGGCGCATGTCGGTGGCGTCGCGGTCGTAGGCCTCGTCGGCCGCGTCCGGGATGTCCTGCCGGGCCAGCACCTTGGGCGAGGTCTCGTCGGTCTCGGCGGCCGTGCGGGTGCTGACCAGGCCGTGCCGGCACACGCCCGGGTCGCCGGGGCAGTCGTAGGTGCCGTCGGTGGTCATGACGACGTGCTCGTCGGCGACGTAGCGCGGCCGGACCCAGCCGTCCGGCAGCGGCAGGGTGATGCCGTTGAGCTGGTCGACGACGACGGACGGGTCGTCCGCGGAGGGCTCGGAGGTGGTGGTGGACGGGGAGGGGCTCGCGGTCGTCGGGGCGGCGCTGGAGGTGACGGCGCCCGGCTCCGTCTGCACCTGCGCCGTCTCGTCGTCGCCGCGCAGGTAGACGGCGCCGGTGACGATCGCCGCCACGAGCACGACGGCGGCCGTGCCGAGCGCGACGATCCCGGCCCGGCCCGAGCCCGCGGCCTGTGCCCCGGCCGGCGGTCCGCCCGGCTGGTTCCAGTGGTCGGTCCAGGCCGTGCCGTCCCACCAGCGCTGCAGATGGGGGGCCGACGGGTCGGGGTACCAGCCGGGCGGGGGCGTCATGCTCATCCCGGCACCATAGAACGGGCCGCGAAGATCAGTACACGGTGTCTAGAGCGGCGTGACGTACGCGCCCGAGATCCCGCCGTCCACCAGGAAGTCACTGGCGTTGACGAACGAGGAGTCGTCGCTGGCCAGGAAGGCGACCGCGGCGGCGATCTCCTCGGCCTCGGCGAACCGGCCCAGCGGGATGTGGACCAGTCGGCGCGCGGCCCGCTCGGGGTCCTTGGCGAACAGCTCCTGGAGGAGGGGGGTGTTGACCGGGCCGGGGCACAGCGCGTTGACGCGGATGCCCTCGCGGGCGAACTGCACGCCGAGTTCGCGGGACATGGCGAGGACGCCGCCCTTGGACGCGGTGTACGAGATCTGCGAGGTGGCCGCGCCCATCCGGGCCACGAAGGACGCGGTGTTGATGATGGAGCCCCTGCCCTGGCGGCGCATGTAGGGGATGGCTGCCTTGCAGCACAGGTAGACGGAGGTGAGGTTGACCTCCTGGACGCGCTTCCAGGCCTCCAGGCCGGTCTCCAGGATGGAGTCGTCGTCGGGCGGCGAGATGCCCGCGTTGTTGAAGGCGACGTCGACGCTGCCGTAGGTGTCGTACGCCGTCTTGAACAGCGCCTCGACCTGCTCGGGGTCGGTGACGTCCACCTTCACGAAGGTCCCGCCGACCTCCTCGGCGGCGGCCTTGCCGCGGGCCTCGTCGACGTCGCCGCAGACGACGTGGGCACCCTCGGAGGCGAGCCGGCGCGCGGTGGCGAGGCCGATGCCGCTGCCGGCGCCGGTGATGACGGCGGTACGGCCGACCAGGCGGCGGCAGATGATGTCGGTGTCCTGAGAGGTCACTGTGCGGGGCCCTCCGTGCTGATGAAGACGTTCTTGGTTTCGGTGAAGGCGGTCAGGGCGTCCGGGCCCAGCTCACGGCCGACGCCGGACTGTTTGAAGCCGCCGAACGGGGTCCAGTAGCGCACGCTGGAGTGGGAGTTGACGGACAGGTTGCCGGCCCGGACCGCCTGGGAGACGCGCAGCGCGCGGCCGACGTCGCGGGTCCAGATGGAGCCGGAGAGGCCGTAGGGGGTGTCGTTGGCGAGGCGGATGGCGTCCTGTTCGTCGGTGAAGGGCAGCAGGACGGCGACGGGGCCGAAGACCTCCTCGCGGGCGGCGGGCGCGTCGGGCCGTTCGCCGGTCAGGACGGTCGGCGGGAACCAGAAGCCGGGGCCCTCGGGGGCGCTGCCGCGCAGGGCGGGGGCGTCCGCGGGGACGTAGCCGCGCACCCGGTCCAGCTGGCGGCGCGAGATCAGCGGGCCCATCTGCGTCTTCTCGTCGGCCGGGTCGCCCACCACGACGGCGGCGAGCGCGTCGGCGAGGAGCTCGGACACCTCGTCGTACACCGACTCCTGGACCAGGATGCGGGTGCGGGCGCAGCAGTCCTGGCCGGAGTTGTCGAGGAAGGAGAAGGGATCGACGGCCGCCTTGAGGTCGGCGTCGGCGAAGACGATGTTGGGGCTCTTGCCGCCGAGTTCGAGGGTGACCCGCTTGAGGAGGGCCGCCCCCTTCGCCCACACCTGTTTGCCCACGGCCGTTGACCCGGTGAAGACGATCTTCGCCACGCCGGGGTGCTCGACGAGGGCGTTGCCCGCGACCGGCCCGTGGCCGGGCAGCACCTGGAACAGGCCCTCGGGCAGGCCCGCCTCCAGGGCGAGTTCGGCCAGGCGCAGGGCGGTCAGCGGGGTGGTCTCGGCGGGCTTGAGCAGGACCGCGTTGCCGGCGGCCAGCGCGGGCGCGGTGCCCCAGGCGGCGATCGGCATCGGGAAGTTCCAGGGCGCGATGACCCCGACGACGCCGAGCGGCTCCAGGACGGTCACGTCCAGGCCGCCCGCCACCGGGATCTGGCGGCCGGTCAGCCGCTCCACTCCCCCGGCCGCGTAGTCGAGCAGGTCGCGGACGTTGCCGGCCTCCCAGCGGGCGTTGCCCACGGTGTGCCCGGCCTCGCGGACCTCCAACCGGGCCAGTTCCTCGAGGTGTTCGTCGACGGCGACCGCGAACCGGCGCAGCAGCCGGGCCCGTTCGCCGGGCGCGAGGGCCGCCCACACGGACTGGGCCCGGCCCGCCCGGGCGACGGCCGCGTCCACGTCGGCCGCGGTGGCGGCGGGGACGGTCGCGACGACCTCTTCCGTGGCCGGGTTGAGGATCGTGAGCTCATGCTCGTTCGACAACGGATGACCTTTCACATGCGTTCGAAGGAGCGGCGCAGCTCCCAGTCGGTGACCGCGGCGTCGAACGCGGCCAGCTCGACGCGCGCCATGTTGCGGTAGTGGGCGACGACCTCGTCGCCGAAGGCGGCCTTGGCGATCGGGCTGTTCTCCCAGAGCTCGACGGCCTCCCGCAGGGTGGTCGGGACGTGCTCGAAGTCCGCGGTGTAGGCGTTGCCCGGGCAGGGCTCGGGCAGCTCCAGTTTCTGCTCGATGCCGTACAGCCCGGCCGCGACCAGTCCGGCGACGGCGAGGTGGGGATTGACGTCACCGCCGGGCAGCCGGTTCTCGAACCGCAGGGAGCGGCCGTGGCCGACGACCCGCAGCGCGCAGGTGCGGTTGTCGTGGCCCCAGGCGACGGCGGTCGGGGCGAAGGAGCCCGGCTGGAACCGCTTGTAGGAGTTGATGTTCGGGGCGTACAGGAGGCAGAAGTCGCGCAGGGCGGCCAGCTGTCCGGCGAGGAAGTGCCGCATCACCTCCGACATGCCCTCGCCCTCCGCGGCCATGGCGTTGTTGCCGGCCGCGTCCGCGAGGGAGAGGTGGATGTGGCAGGAGTTGCCCTCGCGTTCGTTGTACTTGGCCATGAAGGTGATCGAGACGCCCTCCTGGGCGGCGATCTCCTTGGCGCCGGTCTTGTAGACGGCGTGCTGGTCGCAGGTGCGCAGGGCCTCGTCGTAGCGGAAGGCGATCTCGTGCTGGCCGGGGTTGCACTCGCCCTTGGCGGACTCCACGGTCAGCCCGGCGCCGGCCATCTCGTTGCGGATGCGGCGCAGCAGCGGCTCGATGCGGCCCGTGCCCAGGACCGAGTAGTCGATGTTGTACTGGTTGGCCGGGGTCAGCCCCCGGTAGTTCGCGTCCCACGCCTGCTCGTAGGTGTCCTTGAAGACGATGAACTCCAGCTCCGTGCCGACCTGGGCGGTGAAGCCGTGCTCGGCCAGGCGCTCCAGCTGGCGGCGCAGGATCTGGCGGGGGGCGGCGACGACCGGCGAGCCGTCGTTCCAGGCGAGGTCGGCGATGACCATGGCCGTACCGGCGTTCCAGGGCACGCGGCGCAGGGTGGACAGGTCCGGGTGCATGGCGAAGTCGCCGTAGCCGCGGTCCCAGGAGGACATGGCGTACCCGTCGACGGTGTTCATCTCGGTGTCGACGGCGAGGAGGTAGTTACAGCCCTCGGTGCCGTGATGGAGGACCTCGTCGAGGAAGAAGCGGGCGGCGAACCGCTTGCCCTGGAGCCGCCCTTGCATGTCGGGGAAGGCCAGGACGACAGTGTCGATCTCACCGCCGGCGACGAGGGCGTGCAGCTCCTCGACGCTCAGCGGGGGTGTGCGGTCTGCCACGGGGGGCTCCTTCGGCTGCGCGTTTTTCCGACCGGGCCGGGAGCCATAAGGTATTGCGGAGAACCATTGCTTGGGAAGGGGGTGCGGCGGGATGTCACCGGATCCGGAGGGGGGCGTCGGGGACCGGCTGACGCCGGTCCTGCGACCGGTGCGGGCGGGGAACGGCTTCGAGGAGGCGCTGGAGCAGATCCTGCAGGTGGTACGGCTGGGTCTGGTGCCGGGGGGCGAGCGGCTGCCGGCCGAGCGGGAGCTGGCGGAGCGGCTGGGGATCAGCCGGGTGACGCTGCGCGAGGTGCTGAAGGTGCTCCAGGACCAGGGTCTGGTGGAGTCGCGGCGCGGGCGTTACGGCGGCACCTTCGTGCTGCCCCGCGCGGACGCGGGCGGCGAGGACGAGCTGCGGCGGCGGATCGCCGAGGTCGACATCGAGGACGTGCTGCGCTTCCGGGAGGTGCTGGAGGTCGGGGCCGCCGGGCTGTGCGCGCAGCACGGGCTGACCGCGGACCAGGCGCACCGGCTGCGCGAGGCGCTGGCCGCGACGCAGGACGCGCCGCTGGCCGACTACCGCCGGCTGGACACGCTGCTGCATCTGACGCTGGCCGAGCTGTGCGGTTCGCCGACGCTGACCGCGCGGTACGCGGCGGTACGGGCGACGGTGAACGACCTGCTCGACTGCATCCCGCTGCTCGTGCGCAACCTCGAACACTCCCAGCGGCAGCATCTGGCGCTGGTCGAGGCGGTCCTCGACGGGGACGCGGACGGGGCGCGGGAGATGATGCGGGAGCACTGCGCGGGCACGGCGGCGCTGCTCAGGGGGTTCCTGGCCTGACCTTCCCGGCCTGACCTTGCCTTCGGCGGGGCATCTCGGCAAAGGTATGCGGGAGATCCATTGCTTCGGGCGGGAGGTCGCATGGCGGGCAGGCCGCTGATCGGCATCAGTACGTATCTGGAGGCCGGGGCGCGCTGGGGCGTGTGGGAGATGGAGGCCGCGCTGCTGCCGACCGGCTATCCCCGGCTGGTCCAGCGGGCCGGCGGGCTCGCCGCGATGCTGCCGCCCGACGCGCCGGAGCACGCGGCGGCGGCCGTGGCCCGGCTGGACGGGCTGGTGATCGCGGGCGGCCCCGACGTGGAGCCGGTCCGCTACGGCGCGGAGCCGCACCCCCGCACGGGCCCGCCGGCCCGCGCCCGGGACGCGTGGGAACTGGCGCTGATCGAGGCGGCGTTGGCGGCTCGGGTGCCGCTGCTGGGCATCTGCCGGGGCATGCAGTTGCTGAACGTCGCGCTCGGCGGCACCCTCGTGCAGCACATCGAGGGTCACGCGGAGGTCGTCGGCGTCTTCGGCCGGCACCCGGTCAAGCCGGTGCCGGGCACGCGGTACGCGGCTGCCGTCCCGGAGGAGACGTCGGTCCCGACGTACCACCACCAGGCGGTGGACCGCCTCGGCACCGGCCTCGTCGCGTCGGCGTACGCGGCGGACGGCACGGTGGAGGCGGTGGAACCGCCCGCCGGGGAGGCCGGGTGGGTGCTGGGCGTGCAGTGGCATCCGGAGATGGGCGAGGACGTACGGGTGATGCGGGCCCTGGTGGAGGCCGCGTCCTGAACCACCGGTTCGGGGGGCGTGTGTGGGCGAGGCTGCACCACGAGGAGCACCACCGGCCGGCCGCCCTGTGTGTGCGACAGGTGGACCCGCCCCCTGACCGACCGGCCGCAGCCCGGGTCACCCGCGCGTCAGTGACAGCAGTTCCCGGGCCGGGCCCACCGGCCGGTGGCCCGTGGGCCAGACCGCGCGCAGGTCACGGGCGAGGGCGACACCGTCCACCGGGACCCGGACCAGCCGCCGCATCGACAGCTCCTCCCCCACGGCGAGTTCACTGAGCACCGCCGGACCCGCGCCGCCGACCACCGCGGCCTTCACCGCGGTCGTGGACGACAGCTCGATCAGCGGACGCGCCAGACCGCCCAGCGCGGCGTCCAGGACCTGGCGGGTGCCGGAGCCCTTCTCCCGGAGGATGAGCGGGGTGGCCGCCAGCTCGGCCGCGTCCAGCGGGCGTCGGCGGCGGGCCCAGGGGTGACCGGGGGCCGTCACCACGATCAGCCGGTCGTGGGCGATCACCGTCGAGTCCAGTCCAGGCGGTACGCTCACCCCCTCCACGAACCCCAGGTCCGCCTCCCCCGACAGCAGCCGCTCCGCGACCACCGTGGAGTTGCCGGCGAGCAGCGACACCGCCGTGTCGGGCCGCCCGGCGCGCAGGGCGAGCAGCCAGCCCGGCAGCAGGTACTCCGCGATGGTCATGCTCGCCGCCACCCGCAGCCGCGAGTCGCGCCGGTCGCGCAGCGCCTGGGCTCCCGCGTCGAAGGCCTCGGCCGCCTCCACGATCCGCCGCGCCCAGTCCGTCACCAGCGCGCCGGCGTCGGTCAGCCGCGAGCCGCGCGGTGAGCGGTCCACCAGCGCCACGCCCAGCTGCCGCTCCATCGACCGGATCCGGCTGCTCGCCGCCGGCTGCGTGATCCCCACCTCGCGCGCCGCCCCGCCCAGGCTGCCGAGCCGTGCCACCGCCAGCAGCAGCTCCAGCGCGCCGAGATCGGGCACCCGGTGGGCGAGCGAGCCGACGGGGGCCTGGCGTTCGTCTCCCTCGGGGACCTTGCGCACCTTGCTCACCTTGCTCATAACCCCAGCTTATGCCCCCATAGAGACATGCTCCCTGGTCGCGGGCGGGGCCCGGCGAGAGGGTTGGGGGCATGGTCACCGCAGTCCGTCATCTCGGTCCCAACTGGTACGCCTGTGTCATGGGCACCGCCATCGTCGCCACGGCGGGAGCCGGGCTGCCGCTGCCCGTGCCCCGGGTCCTGCTCACTACCGTCTGGGCGCTCTCCCTCGGCCTGCTGCTGGTGCTGCTCGTCGCCCGCGCCCTGCACTGGCGCTACCACCGCGACCAGGCCCGCGCCCACCTCCTCGACCCGGCGACGGCGCCCTTCTACGGGTGCCTGGCCATGGCGCTGCTGGCCGTCGGCGGGGGTGCCGTCACCGTCGGCCGGGACTGGATCGGCCTGCGCGGCGCGGTCGCCCTGGACGCCGTGCTGTTCGGCGCGGGGACGGTCGTCGGACTCACGGCCGCCGTCGCGGTGCCGTACCTGATGGCCGTACGCCACAGGCCCGGGACCGGGCAGGCGACTCCCGTGTGGCTGCTGCCCCTGGTGGCGCCCATGGTGTCCGCGGCGCTCGGCCCGCTGCTGGTGCCGTATCTGCCGGCCGGGCAGCCCCGGGAGACCCTGCTGCTGGCCTGCCTCGCGATGTTCGGGCTGAGTCTGCTGGCCGTCCTGGCGCTGCTGCCGCTGGTCTTCGCCCGGCTGGTCACCGGCGGCCCGCTGCCGCTCGCCCTCACCCCGACCCTGTTCCTGGTGCTGGGGCCGCTGGGGCAGTCGACCACCGCCGTCGGGAAGTTCGCGGACGTGGCGCCGGGCGTCGTACCGGCCCCGTACGGCGATGGGTTCGGCATCCTGGCCGTGCTGTACGGGGTGCCGGTGATGGGCTTCGCGCTGATGTGGCTGGCGCTGGCCACCGCCCATGTGGTGCGCGCCCGTCGCGAGGGCATGCGGTTCTCGATGACCTGGTGGGCCTTCACCTTCCCGGTGGGGACGTGTGTCACGGGCGCCGAGGCGCTGCACCGGCACACCGGGCTCGTCGTGTACGACTGGCTCGCGGTGGGTCTGTACGCCGTCCTCGTCGCCGCCTGGATCGCCGCCGCCGTGCCCACGGCGCGCGGGCTGGTCAGCGGCGAACTGCTCGCAGGGCCTCGCCCAGCACCCGCGGCGCCTCGGCCAGTGACGGTCCGTACCACGTCAGGTGCCGTCCGCTGACCAGCGCGCAGGGCAGCCCGGGGAAGGCCTCGGGACCGTCGTCGGCGGTGAAGCGGTACGGCTCGTCCGGCAGGACGACCAGGTCCGGGGCCGCCGCCCGCAGTTCGTCGAGCGGGATGCGGGGATAGCGGTCGGCGTGGGCCGCGTACACGTGGTCGACGCCAAGGCGGGCGAGGACGTCGCCCGCGAAGGTGTCCCGGCCCAGGACCATCCAGGGCCGGCGCCAGACCGGGACCACCGCCGTGATCCGGCGCCCGGCGGGCGGGAGCGGTGCCGACCATGCCTCCTGGGCCGCGTCCAGCCAGCGTGGCCGGCCGGCGGCGCCGCACGCCTCCAGCACCCGCGCCAGTTCCCGGAACGCCTGCGGCACGTCCCGGATCTCGGTCACCAGCACCTCCACGCCGGCCGAGCGCAGGGCGGCCAGGTCGGGGGCGCGGTTCTCCTCCTCGTTGGCGACCACCAGGTCGGGGGCGAGGGCGAGGATGCGTTCGAGCGCGGGGTTCTTGGTGCCGCCGACGCGGGCGACGTCCAGGCCGGGCGGGTGGGTGCACCAGTCGGTGGCGCCGACCAGGGCGCCGGGCGCCGACACCGCCACGGCCTCGGTGAGCGAGGGGACGAGCGAGACGACCCGTACGGTCACTTGCGCGAGCGGTCGCGGACCGCCTCGATGTGCTCGGCCACCGCCACGACGACCACCCGGGTGTCCGAGACCGTCGCCCGCCAGCGGTGGCGCACACCGCCGGTCAGGTACAGGGTGTCGCCGCGCCCGAGCCGGTAGGCGCGGCCCTCGGCCTCGATCTCCACGGCGCCGTCGGCGACGTACATCAACTGGTCGTTGCGGTACTGGAATTCACGGCCGGCGTCGTGGTCGCCGGTGAACTCGGTGGCGTGCATCTGGTGGTGGCCGCGCACCAGCGAGCGCATGCTCGGTTCGAGCCCGAGCTCCAGGGCCTCGGCGCGGACGACGTCGACGCTGCACGCCGGGTCGGCGGCGGCGAGGAGTTCGACGGCCGTGGTGCGCAGGGCGTCGGCCAGCTTCTCCAGGGACGTGCTGCTGGGCCGCGCCCTGTCGTTCTCGACCTGGCTCAGGAAGGGCACGGACAGGCCGCTGCGCTCGGCCACGACGGCGAGCGTGAGCTCCAGCGCGCGGCGGCGGCGCCGCACGGCCGCGCCCACTCGCAGGGGCTGTTCTTTGTCTTTGTGGTCGCCCATCGCTCCCGCTCCCTCCTTCGCCTCGCCTCGTCGGTTGCGTTCCGTATTCCGTGCACCGCTGTCCGGGTACGGCACTCCTGATGAGTTCTCTGCACCTTACGCATGTTCGGCAAACCGTTTCACGCGGCCGTCACACACCCGTAAAGGCAGCGTGCGCGCAACGCGCCAACTCTCGCCGCCGGATGAGTTTCCCGTACCGACCGGGCGCCGCCACCTCCTTGGGGACGAAGAGGCTGACCAGGGGGGCCGCGCGGGGTGTCCGGCCGGACACGGCCACGGGCCGGCCCGCGGCCCCGGGGCCACCGTGGTCCCGCGATCGGCACGGGTACCTCCCCACTTCCTTTCAATGCGCGCACGAGCCCCGGTGTTCCCGTTGTGGCGCCCGGTGCCAGGGGTCCGGTCAGGCCCGTGATCAGGCCCTGCGTGCCGGTGGGTGAAGTACCGGTTAGATGAGGTGAGTTGACCGTCGGGGTCGCCGGGAGGGCGGGCGGAAACAGTTCACCCAAGCCCGGGAGGGGTCCCGGGCTTGGGCGAGGGCGTAGCGCTATGTGGTTGGCCGGATCCTTTTCGTGCCCGCGAGGCGCTATTGCGCGGTCATGCGGGCGGCGACGTCCGGATGCTCCTTGAGCCAGGCGGCGACGGCCTGCTCCTCGTGGCCCTGGCCGTACCGGTTGATCTCGCTCTCCAGGCTGCCGAGCTCGCCCTCGCTCATATGGAAGTTCCTGATCCACTTGGTGAGCTGCGGGTACTGCTCCGGGAACCGCTCGTTGCTGATGGTGCGGATGGTGTTGCCCTCGCCGAAGAGCTTCTTGTCGTCCTTCAGCTTGGTGAGGTGGTACCGGCTGTACGCCCAGTGCGGCGACCACAGCACGACCGCGACCGGCTCCTTCCTGGCGTAGGCGCGCTTGAGCTCGGCCAGCATCGCCGGGGTGGAGCCGTCGACGACCTTGTACTCCTCGTCGAGGCCGTAGCCGGGCAGCACCTTCGTCTTGAGCAGGTTCATCTCGCCGGTGCCCGGCTCGATGCCGATGATCTTCCCGCCGAAGAGGGACGCCTTGCCCTTGAGGTCCTCGTAGGAGTGCACGCCCTTCACGTAGGAGGGCACGGCGACCTCCAGCGACGTCGGCCGGTACCAGGTGCCGAGGTCTTCGAGGTGCTCCTCGCTCTGCTTCCAGTAGTTCTGCTGCGCGTACGGCAGCCAGGCGTCGAAGTTGACGTCCAGGTCACCGGAGGCGAGGCCGGTGTAGACCGGGCCGACGTCCATCTGCTTGAGGTTGAGCCGGTAGCCGCGCCGCTCCAGGACGTTCTTCCACAGGTAGGTGACGGCGATGTCCTCGTCCCAGGGGAACCAGGCCACGTCGACCGGCCGCTTCGCCTCCGCCGGCGTACCGCTCGCGGCGACCGGGGCGAGCTTGCCGACCAGGCCCGGGTGCTTCTTCAGCCAGGCCCGTACGGCGTCCTGCTGCCTGCCCTTGCCCGCCTTGTTGATCTCGGCTTCCAGGCTGGTCAGCTGCTTCTCGCTCAGGTGGAAGTTCTTCAGCCACTTGGCGACGACGGGGTTGTCCGCGGCGAAGCCCTTGCGGGCGACGGTGTGCACGCCGTCGCCTTGGCCCCAGGCGCCCTTGGGGTCCTTGAGCTTCTTCAGCGCGTAGTCGTTGTAGGCCCAGTGCGGCGACCAGAGCGTGACCACGATCGGCTGCTTGTGGCTGTACGCCCGCTTCAGCTCGGCCAGCATGGCGGGCGTGGAGCTGTCGACGACCTTGTACTCCGCGTCCAGGCCGTACTCCTTGAGGACCTTGCTCTTGAGCAGGGCCGTCTCGCCGGCGCTGGACTCGATGCCGGTGATCTTCCCGCCGAACGTGGACGCCCTGCCCTTGAGGTCGTCCAGGGAGTCGATGCCCTTCACGTACGAGGGCACGCTCAGCTCCAGGGAGGTCCTCGCGTACCAGGCGCCGAGGTCGTCGAGCCGGCTGCCGTACTTCTTCCAGTACTGCGCGTGCGTGGTGGGCAGCCAGGCGTCGGTCTGGAAGTCGACGTTGCCGGCCGCGACGGCGGTGTAGAGGGGGCCGGCCTCGAACTGCCGGGCGTCCACCTGGAAGCCGCGCTGTTCGAGGATCTCCTTCCACAGGTAGGTGGAGGCGACGCCCTCGTCCCAGGGGATGTAGCCGATGCTGATCTTCTTGCCCTGGCCGACGTTCTGGCTGTCGGTGACGGCGGCCGGGCTGCCCTGGCCGCGGAAGATCCCCATGCCGCCGGCCACGAGGGCGAGGATCACCAGGCCGACGACGGCGACCTGCGGGCGGGGCCGGTAGGACCAGATCCGCAGGCCGTGCGCAGCCCGCGCCTTGGCCGCGGCCCGGCGGCCCAGCGGGGAGACGTGGCTGCCGAGGGCGCCGGTCATGCGGTCGAGGTAGATGGCGAGGATGACGATGGCCACGCCCGCCTCCGAGCCGAGGCCGACATCGAGCTGGCCGATGGCCTCGTTGACGTCGCCGCCCAGGCCGCCGGTGCCGACCATGCCGGCGATCGCGGCCATGGACAGGCCGAGCATGATGACCTGGTTCACGCCGGCCATGACGGTGGGCAGGGCGAGCGGCAGCTGGACGCGCAGCAGCGTGTCGCGGGGCGAGGTGCCGAACGCCTCGGCGGCCTCGACCAGTTCCCCGTCGACCTGGCGGATGCCCAGCTCGGTCATGCGGACGCCGGGGGCGAGCGCGAAGATCAGGGTGGCGACGATGCCGGCGGAGGCGCCGGTGCCGAAGAACAGGATCGCCGGGATCAGGTAGATCATCGCGGGCAGCGTCTGCATGAAGTCCAGCACCGGCCGGACCAGTCCGCTGACCCGGTCCGAGCGCGCCGCCCAGACGCCCACGGGCACCGAGACCGCCAGCGCGATGACCGTGGCGACCAGGACGAGCGACAGGGTCACCATCGCGTCGTCCCACAGTTCGAGGGAGTCGATGAAGGCGAACCCCGCGAAGGCGAGGACGCCGGCGAGCGCGCCGCGCAGCCAGAAGGCCAGCACGGCGAGGATGCCCGCCAGCAGCAGGGGCTCGGGGGCCTGCAGGACGGCGTTGATGCCGTCGTAGAAGCCGGTGAAGACGGTCTTGAGGAAGTCGAAGAGCCAGGAGGCGTGGCCGAGCAGCCAGTCGACCGCGTCGTTGACCCAGTCGCCGAGCGGGATCCTAGGCATGGGCCGCCTCCCGGTCGCCGAGGAAGCCGACCAGGCGGTCCTGGGGGACGACGCCGACGAGCCTGCGGGCGTCGTCGAGGACGATCACCGGGTGCGTCAACCGGGCGCTGATGGCGCAGAGTTCGGTGAACGGCGTGTCGGGCGTCGCGGTCTGGCAGCCGCTCGCGCAGCCGCAGTCGGCCTCGTCGCCGCGCACGTCCGTGTCCATGACGGCCGAGGCGGTCAGCACTCGGGAGCGGTCGACGTCCTTGGTGAAGGAGGCGACGTAGTCGTCGGCGGGCCGGACGAGGATGTCCTCCGCGGTGCCGGTCTGGACGATACGGCCGTCGCGCATGACGGCGATGCGGTCGCCCAGGCGCATGGCCTCGTTGAGGTCGTGGGTGATGAAGACGATCGTCTTCTTCAGGCTCTGCTGGAGCTGGAGCAGCTGGTCCTGCATGTCCCGGCGGATCAGCGGGTCCAGCGCGCTGAAGGACTCGTCCATCAGGAGCAGGTCGGCGTCGGTGGCGAGCGCGCGGGCGAGGCCGACGCGCTGCTGCATGCCGCCGGAGAGCTCGTCGGGCCACGACTTCTCCCAGCCGGCCAGTCCGCACAGGGCCAGCGCCTCGCCGGCGCGCTGCTCGCGCTCGGCGCGGGGCACGCCCTGCACGGCCAGGCCGTAGGCGGCGTTGTCGAGGACGGTGCGGTGCGGGAAGAGCGCGAAGTGCTGGAAGACCATGCTGATCTTGTGGGCGCGGACCTCGCGCAGCTCGCGGTCGCCGAGGGCGGTGAGGTCCTGGCCGTCGAAGCGGACGTGGCCGGCGGTCGGCTCCAGCAGGCCGTTGAGCATCCGCAGCAGCGTGGACTTGCCGGAGCCGGACAGGCCCATGACCACGAAGATCTGGCCCGGGTCCACGGTGAAGGAGGCGTCGATCACGGCGGCGGTGGTGCCGTCGGCGCGCAGTTCCTCGCGGTCGGCTCCCTGGCGCAGCCGCTCGACGGCGTCGTCCGGTTTTCTGCCGAACACCTTGTAGAGCTGTTCGGCCTCAAGTCTCGCTGACACGCTTGCCTTCTGGTCTCGGGGGCGGGAACGGGCCGCGCCTGCCCTTCGCCGACCGGGTCAAACTCGACAGTGGCCCAGTTCACAAGGGGTGCGTAGGATCACCGCCGGTGCTTCACACCGGTGCACGAGACGGGGGACGACGATGGAACGGCCTGACGACAGACGCACGTCCGCGCTGCGCTTCGCGACCGAGCTGGTGGCCTGGATCGCGACGCCGTGGGCGTTGTGGTCGTACTCCTGGCCGCTGGCCGTGCTCGCGGTCGTGCTGCTGATCGGTCTGCCGACGGTCTTCGCCACGCCCGGGGACAAGGCGAGCGTCGTCGTCGCGGTCCCCGGCTGGGCCACCGTGCTGCTGGTGCTGCTGCAGATCGGCGCGGCCGTGGTGTCGGCGTGGTGGCTGATGCCGGTCTGGGCGGCCGTGCTGGTGTCGCTGCTGGCCGCCGCGACCCTGGCCGCCGAGGGTCCGCGCTGGCGGTGGCTGCTCGCCGCCGGGTGACTGTCGGTGCCGTACGGCATGATGCGAGCGTGACCGGACGACTGATGCTCCTCGACACCGCCTCGCTCTACTTCCGCGCCTACTTCGGCGTCCCGGAGTCCGTGAAGGCCCCGGACGGCACGCCGGTGAACGCCGTGCGCGGACTGCTGGACTTCATCGACCGGCTGGTCAGGGACCACCGGCCCAGCGACCTGGTCGCCTGCATGGACGCCGACTGGCGCCCCCAGTGGCGAGTCGACCTGATCCCCTCCTACAAGGCGCACCGCGTCGCCGAGGAGCACACGGCGGGACCGGACGAGGAGGAGGTGCCGGACACGCTCTCGCCGCAGGTGCCCGTCATCGAGGCCGTCCTGGACGCGCTCGGCATCGCGCGCGTGGGCGTCGAGCCGTACGAGGCGGACGACGTGATCGGCACGTTCACCGCACGCGCGAAGACGCCGGTCGACATCGTCACCGGCGACCGCGACCTGTACCAGCTGGTGGACGACGCGCGCGGGGTGCGGGTGCTGTACCCGCTCAAGGGTGTCGGCACGCTCCAGGTCACCGACGAGACCTGGCTGCGCGAGAAGTATGGGGTGGACGGGCCGGGGTACGCGGATCTGGCGCTGCTGCGCGGCGACCCGAGCGACGGGCTGCCGGGCGTGCCCGGGATCGGCGAGAAGACGGCCGCGAAGCTGCTCGCCGAGTTCGGGGACCTGGCCGGGATCATGGCCGCGGTCGACGACCCGAAGGCGAAGCTCACGCCGTCGCAGCGCACGCGGCTGGACCAGGCGCGGCCGTACGTCGCCGTCGCCCCGAAGGTCGTGAAGGTGGCCGACGACGTGCCGCTGCCGGAGGTCGACACGACGCTGCCGCGCGGCCCGCGCGACGCCGAGCTGTTGGAGGCGCTGGCGGCGCGGTGGGGGCTGGGCGGTTCGCTGCAACGGCTGCTGACCACGCTGGGCGCGTGAACGGGGCCGCCGGACCAGGGCCGTCGGACCACGACGGGTACGTGAACATTGTCTTCGACTTCGGGGAGGCGGCTCTCTATAGGGTGTGATCCAAGGCGGAGGTGCTAACTTAGGTAAGCCTAAGCAAGGGAAGCAGGGAGGCCGTCATGGCAGAACGTCCGGCTCGCAGGCCGCGCAAGCCCCACACCGCGCAGGTGGTGCGCACAGAACGGCTGACCCCGCACATGCAGCGCGTGGTCCTCGGCGGCGAGTCGCTGGCCGGCCTCCCGGCCGACACCTGCACCGACCATTACGTGAAGCTGCTGTTCCCCCCGGCCGAGGGCGTGACCTACCCGGAGCCCTTCGACATGGAGCGCATCCGCGAGGAGCTGCCGCGCGAGCAGTGGCCGGTCACCCGGACGTACACCGTGCGTGCCTGGGACCCCGAACACCGCGAGCTGACGCTGGACTTCGTCATCCACGGCGACGAGGGCCTGGCCGGCCCCTGGGCCACGCGCGTCCAGCCCGGCGAGACCGTCCGCTTCATGGGCCCCGGCGGCGCCTACGCCCCCGACCCGGAGGCCGACTGGCATCTGCTCGCCGGTGACGAGAGCGCCCTGCCCGCGATCGCCCGCTCCCTGGAGGCGCTGCCGGCCGGCGCCGTCGCCCATGCCTTCGTGGAGGTCTCCGGCCCCGAGGAGGAGCAGAAGGTCGACTCCGACGTGGAGGTCGTCTGGCTGCACCGCGGGGACCGGCCGGTCGGCGAGGCGCTGGTGGAGGCGGTCCGGGCACTGCAGTTCCCCGAGGGCCGGGTGCACGCGTTCGTGCACGGCGAAGCGCACTGCGTGAAGGAGCTGCGCCAGTTGCTGCGGGTGGAGCGGCAGATCCCGCGCGAGGACCTGTCGATCTCCGGCTACTGGCGCCTGGGCCACAACGAGGACGGCTGGCAGGCCTCCAAGCGGGAGTGGAACGCGCGGATCGAGGCGGAGCAGGAGGCCACCGGCCCGGCGGCCTCCTGACCGCCCCCGCCACCACCCTCGCTAGACCGACCTCTGGTAGGACCGGAAGGTCCGGATCGACAGCCACACCGCCGCCACCGCCAGTGCGAGCAGCGCTCCGCCGCGGCTGAGCACGTCACCCCAGTCGGGGTGTTCGGACAGCGCCGAACGCCCCGCCACCATCGCCCAGTTGAGCGGGTTGAAGTCGGCGATGTGCCGCATCCACGACGGCATCTGGGCCGGTGCCATGAACGCGCTGGAGAGGAACGTCAGCGGCAGCAGCAGGAAGGTGTTGATGCCGATGATCGACTCGCGCTCCCGCACCAGCATGCCCAGCGCGTTGGACAGCGCCCCGAAGACCGTGCCCAGCAGCACGGAGGCGAGGACCAGGACCGCGACACCGCCGGCCCCGCCCGGGTAGTCCGTCCCGCCGAGCAGGCCGAGCAGCACGATGACGACCGACTGGAACGCGGTGACCAGGCCGTTGTTGACGACGTTGCCGTTCATCAGCGCGGCCCGGCTGACGGGCGTGGTCAGGAAGCGGTTGAGGGTGCCGCGCTGGATCTCCTCCAACGTGCCCATCCCCGCCCACATGTTGGAGCTGAGCGCGCTCATCACCACCACGCCCGGCACCAGGTAGTCGAGGTAGGAGGTGGTGCCGAAGCCGCCGAGCTCGACGACCTTCTTGAAGAGGTTGCCGAACAGGAACAGCCAGATCACCGGCTGGATCAGGGTGATGACCGCGTAGGCGGGCTGCCGGGCGAACACCATCAGCTGACGCTGGGTCATGTACCAGGTCTGGGAGACCGCGGCGCTCATCGCGCACCTCCGGCGAGGACGAGGCCGCCGGCGGTTCCGGCGTCGGCCTCGGCGTAACGGCGGCCGGCGTAACGGAGGTAGACGTCGTCGAGGGAGGGCCGGGCGACCGTCGCGGCGGCGACACCGACGCCGGCCCGCTCCAGGGCGGCGAGCAGGGCGGGCACGGCGGCCGCCCCGTCGTCGGCGCGGACGCTGACGCGGCGGCCGTCGACCAGCACCTCGTGCACGCCGGGCAGTCCGGTCAGGGCTCCCTTGAGCAGGGTGCGGCCGGCGTCGCCGACGGCCTCCCGCAGCTCCACGTGGACGGCGTCGCCGCGCAGTTCGCCCTTGAGCGCGTCCGGGGTGCCCTCGACGACGACCCGGCCGCGGTCGACGATGGCGATGCGCTCGGCGAGCCGGTCGGCCTCGTCGAGGTAGTGCGTGGTGAGCAGGATCGTCAGCCCCTCCTCTCCGGCGAGGCGGTCGATCTCGTCCCACATCGCCGTGCGTGCCTCGGGGGCGAGGCCGGTGGTGGGCTCGTCGAGGAAGAGCACCTCGGGCCGGTGCACCAGGCCGAGGGCGACGTCCAGCCGGCGTCGCATCCCGCCGGAGTAGCCCTTGACCTGGCGCTTCGCGGCGTCGGCGAGGCCGAAGCGGTCGAGCAGCTCGTCCACCCGGCGGTCGAGGGCGGCGCCCGTCACACCGTAGAGCCTGCCCTGCAGCCGGAGGTTCTCCCGGCCGGTGGCGACCGGGTCGGCGCCGGAACTCTGCGCGACCACGCCGATCGCGCGGCGCACCCGGTCGGGGTGGCGCAGGACGTCGTGCCCGGCGACGGTGGCGGTGCCCGAGTCGGGGCGGGCGAGGGTGGTGAGGATCTTGACGGTGGTGGACTTGCCGGCGCCGTTCGGGCCGAGGAGTCCGAAGACCGTGCCCTGGTCGACGGTGACGTCCATGCCGTTGAGGGCGGTGACGTCACCGGCGTACGTCTTGATCAGCTGGTGCGCCCGCACGGCGGGCCCACGGGTGGTGGCCATGGCGACTGCTCTCCTGTTCGAGCGGATGACTGTCCTGAGCGGATGACAGCTGATCCGTTCGTGCGAGAAGCGCCGGGCTATCCTGGGTGTGCCGCACCTCGATCGCCTGGAGCCGCCGCACGGCGGAGTCAGCTCGGGGTTCGAGACCCCGGCCACGCTGCTGCAACAGCCCGGCCGGGGTTCCTTCTTCGTCAGCGGAACTCCGGTGGCAGCTCCCCCGTGTCGTGGAACCGGCGCCACGCGTCGACGCCCGGCAGGGTGCCCTTCTCGATCTCCTGGAGGAAACCGCGCACCCACTGCGCCTGCGCCTGGACCATGTGCAGCTGGTACTCGACCTCGACGAGGAAGAGCCGGGGAAGCGTCTCGTAGAGCTTCTCCAGCGCCGCCCGCCCGCTCGCCGCCTCCACGTCGAGGTTCTGCAGCCGCTCCTGGAGCAGCCGCACCACGTCGTCGGGGTGCAGCACCCCGAGGAAGGACAGCGCGGCCTCGAAGACCGGGAACTCCTTGGCCGGGACGGCGAGCAGATCGGACAGCCAGTCCGTCGTCTCCTCGCGCCCCGCGGCGGTCAGTCCGTACACCGTGCGCTCGGGCCGGTTGCCCGCCCGCTCGACGTCGGCGACCTCGACGAAGCCGTGTTTCTCCAGGTTCTGCACGACCGTGTAGAGCGAGCCGTACTTGATCTTCGTGGTGACGTCCTTGCCCTGGCGGCGCAGGGTCTGGGCGATCTCGTACGGGTGCATCGGCCGCTGCCAGAGGGTGACCATGACGGCGAGCGCCAGCGGGTTGGTGAGTCTGCGGCGCTTCACCGGCATGGCCTCCCCTCGCTTCCGAATATCCGTAGGCGAACATATCGCGACCTACGGCCGGGCGTCAATACACACGATGTATCGCGTTTCGGCGTGCATAGCAAGCGCGTGAGGACTTGGGCCCGTCGCCGACATGACGGCGTGACGCCCCGGAAACAGCCCGTCCCTAATTTCTGTCGCCTGACAGGAATCCGCCCTCAGGAATCCGCGCCGAAGGCAGGTGCCGCCGTGACGACAACCCTTCCCTCCGACGTAGCCCCCGATCCGCTCGCGGAGTTCGGCTACCGCCAGGAGCTGCACCGCAGCCTGGGCCGGTACGCCTCGTTCGCCGCCGGCTTCTCCTTCATCTCGGTCCTGACGACCGTCTTCCAGTTCTTCGCCTTCGGATACGCCTTCGGCGGCCCCGTCTTCTTCTGGGCCTGGCCGGCGGTGCTGGCCGGACAACTGCTGGTGGCCGCGTGCTTCGCCGAACTGGCCGCGCGCTACCCGATCTCCGGCGCCATCTACCAGTGGTCCTCGCGCCTGTCGAACCCCACCTTCGGCTGGTTCGCCGGCTGGATCATGGTGATCGGCCAGATCGTGGTGGTCGCCGCCGCGGCCCTGGCCCTGCAGATGGTGCTGCCGGCCATCTGGTCGGGCTTCCAGCTCGTCGGCACCGACCCGTCCGTGGCGTCCGCCGACGGCGCGGCCAACGCGGCGCTGCTCGGCGTACTGCTGCTGGTGCTGACCACCCTCGTGAACATCGTGGACAACCGTGTGATGTCGGTGATCAACCGCGTCGGCGTCACCGCCGAGATCATCGGCGCGGTCCTGATCATCGTCCTGCTGCTCACCCACTCCGAGCGCTCCCCGTCGATCACCTTCCACACCACGGGCGCGGCGAGTTCGGGCCTGTTCGGCGCGCTGGCCGTGGGGTCCTTCACGGCCGCGTACGTGATGATCGGCTTCGACAGCGCCGGCGAGATGAGCGAGGAGACGCGCAGCCCCCGGCGCACCGCGCCGCGCACCATCCTCACCGCGCTCGGCGCGGCCGGCGTCCTCGGCGGCCTGGTCATCCTCGGCGGCCTGCTCGCCGCCCCGAGCCTGACCGACGGCCACCTGGGCGTCGACGGCCTCAGCTACGTCCTGACCAGCAGCCTCGGCGACGGCGTCGGCAAGGTCCTGCTCGCGGACGTGGTGGTGGCGATCGCGGTGGCGACCCTCGCCATCCAGACCGCGGCCTGCCGGATGCTGTTCTCCATGGCCCGCGACGGCCGGCTCCCCTTCTCCCGTCGGCTGGCGCACGTCAACCCGCGCACCGGCATGCCGAACGCGCCCGCCCTGGTCGTCGGCGTCCTCGCGGCGGCCCTGCTGCTGCTCAACTTCGCCTCCCCCGAGGCGTTCCTGGCCATCGGCACCACCTGCATCGTGATGCTGTACCTCGCCTACGCGATGGTCACCGGCCCGCTCCTGGTCCGCCGGCTGCGCGGCGAGTTCACCGTGGAGGGCGCCGACGAGTCGGGCGCGAAGCTCTTCTCCCTGGGCCGCTGGGGCATCCCCGTCAACGCCCTCGCCCTCCTGTACGGCCTCGTGATGACGGTCAACCTGGCCTGGCCGCGCGCGGCGGTGTACGACCCGGCGGGCGGGCACTGGTACTTCCAGTGGTTCACCGTGCTCTTCCTCGCCGCGACGGTGGCGGCGGGCGTCCTGTGCCGGGTCCGGCTCAGGCGTACGACGGTCCCGGCGGCCGTGGCCGAGGCGGCGGAGGCGGCGGCCGTCTGAGTCAGTCGCCGCGCAGCCGGGCGTGCAGGTGCATGTCGTGCCAGCCGTCCTGGTGGTAGGCGGCGCTGCGCTTGACGCCCTCCAGGACGAAGCCGTTCCTGACGGCGACGCGGCAGGAGGCCTGGTTGCCGACCGCGTGCAGGAGTTCGAGGCGGTGGAAGCCGATCTCGTCGAAGGCCCAGCGGGTCAGGGTGCTCGTCGCGCGGCTGGCGACGCCCCGGCCCCGGGCCTCGGCCGTGGTCCAGTACGCGACCTTGGCCATCGCCTCGGCGAGGACGATGCCGCGCAGCGCCACCCGCCCGAGCAACAGGTCGCTCTCCGCGTCGACGACGGCCCACTGCACGTTCCGCTCGCTCGCCCACTCCCCCTGCCACTCCTTGATCCACCCGGCGGCCTCCTCCTTGGAGTCGCTGCGGCGGATGTGCCACTGGTGCATGAGCGGGTCCTGGAAGGCCGCGTGCACGGCGGGCGCGTCCTCGGGCCGCCAGGGGCGCAGGACCAGTCCGTCACCGGTGGCGAGAACGGGCTGCGGGGTGCGGGAGAGGGTTCCCTCGGGCAGGACGACATCGGCTGTGTACGGCACGGTCGCATCCTGCCAAGCCACCACCGCCCGGGCCCAACGGTTTTTTTCCGGGCCGTACCCTTGCCCGTGATGCGACGCAAGCCCCGGATCCCGCCCTCACCCCTTCCGCAACGGCAGGGGGTCGACCCGGTGCGGGTGCGGCTGCCGGTCGGGGATTCCTGGGCCACGGTCCGCGACCACCTGGCGGAGCGGCTCGCCGGAGCCGGCCCCGGCGTGGTGGACGGAATGTTCGACGCCGGTGAGATCGTCGGCGCCGACGGACGGCCCGTGCCGCCCGACGCGGCCTACGAGCCCGGCATGTACGTGTGGTTCCACCGGGAGCTGCCCCCCGAGGTGCCGGTGCCGTTCCCGCTGGAGGTGGTCCACCGCGACGAGCACATCGTCGTCGCCGACAAGCCGCACTTCCTCGCCACCACCCCGCGCGGCAGCCATGTCGTCCAGACCGCGCTGGCCCGGCTGCGGCACGAACTGGGCCTGCCCGCGCTGGGCGCCGCGCACCGCCTCGACCGACTCACCGCCGGGCTGGTGCTGTTCACCGTGCGGCCCGAGGAACGCGGCGCCTACCAGGCGCTGTTCCGGGACCGGCGGGTGCGCAAGGAGTACGAGGCCGTGGCGCCGTACGATCCCGGGCTCGCCCTGCCCCGGACCGTGCGCAGCCGGATCGTGAAGGAGCGGGGCGTGCTCGCCGCCTACGAGGTGCCGGGCGAGCCGAACGCCGTCAGCCGCGTCGAGCTGATCGAGCACGACGGGGCGGGCCTGGCCCGCTACCGGCTGCTTCCGGCCACCGGGCAGACCCATCAGCTGCGTGTCCACATGAACGCGCTCGGCGTGCCCATCCTCGGTGATCCGCTCTATCCCGAGGTGGCCGCCCCCGTGCCGCCCGGCGACTTCCGGCGGCCGCTGCAACTGCTGGCGCGGGTGCTGGAGTTCACCGATCCGGTCACGGGACGGGAGCACCGCTTCCGCAGTGCGCGCACGCTCGGGGCGTGGTCGGGCGAGGCGGCACCGCGGTCCACCGGCTGAACCGCGGCACCGGCGAGAGCGGGCTCAGTAGCCGCGCCACCAGCGCAGGAAGCGCTGCCAGGCGCCCAGCGGGCGGGCCGGTGCGGGTGCCTGCTCGGGCTGCGGCGGCGGGGGCGGCGCGACCGGCTGGGTGTGTTGCGGGGCGGGCGCGGGCTTCGGGGAGGTGATGTGCCAGGCGGGGCGCTGAGGCGGAAGCGGGGCGTGCGAGGGCTTCTGCGTGACGTCCTGCGGCGGCTTCGGCTCGAAGCGGACCGGGAGGGCCACCAGATGGCGCTGGGAGATGGACTGCCGCCACTCCAGGTCGTCCTCGTCGCAGTCGAGCTGGACGTCGGGCAGCCGCATCAGCAGCGCGTCGACACCGGTGTCGGCGATGGCGCGGCCGATGTCCTGACCGGGGCACTCGTGCGGGCCGCCGCCGAAGGCGAGGTGTGAGCGGTTGCCCTGCATGTTGGCGGACAGGTCGGGGCGCACGCGCGGGTCGACGTTGCCCGGCGCGATGCCGAGCAGCAGTCCGTCGCCCTTGCGGATGCGCTGGCCGCCGAGTTCGGTGTCGGTCTTGGCGAAGTAGGCGAAGACGGAGCTGAACGGCGGTTCGTTCCACAGCGACTGCTCGACCGCCTCGGGCACGGTCATCTGCCCGCCGTTGAGCTGGGCGCGGAAGCCGGGCTCGGTGAGCACCATGCGCAGCACGTTGGACAGGAGGTTGACGGTGGCCTCGTAGGCGGCGAAGAGCACGAGCCGCAGATGCTCCCTGACCTCGTCGTCGGTCAGCCGGGCCGGGTGCATGATGAGGTGGCTGGTGAAGTCCTCCTGCGGCTCGGCGCGCCGTTTGCCGGTGAGGCGGCTGAGCGCGTCCATGACGTAGCCGTGGCTGGCGATCGCGGTCTCGGTGCCCTTGAGCGCGTCGCGCGCGGACTGCACCAGGCGGTCGTTGTACTCGTCGGGCATGCCGAGGATCTCGCACATCACGCCCATCGGCAGGTGCTCGGCGAACTGGCCGACGAGGTCCGCCCTGCCCTCCTCGCAGAAGCGGTTGACCAGGCGCTGGGTGTGCCGGTTGATGTGCCGGCGCACACCGCGGTGGTCGATGGTGGACATGGCGCCGGTGACCGCGGCCCGCAGCCGCAGGTGTTCATCGCCCTCGGCGTGCGAGCAGATGGGCTGCCAGGCGATGTGCGGCATCAGCGGGTGGTCGGGCTTGACCATGCCCTCCTGCAGCGGGGTCCAGATGCGGCTGTCCCGGCAGAACTGCGAGGGCGTGCGCACCATGTGCAGGTTCTCGGTGTGGCCGAGGACCATCCAGATGGGTACGTCGTCGTGGAGCAGCACGGGCGCCACCGGACCGTGTTCGTCGCGCAGTTGCTCGTACAGGGAGGCGAGGTCCTCGGCCTCGGGTCCGTAGAGCCGGTGCAGTCCGCCGGGGCCCGTGCCGTGGGCGGGGCAGCCGGGCGGGGGGCCGTAGGCGGAGGCCGTGCCGGTCGGGGAGTGGGGTTCAGGCGTCACTGTGGTCGCTCCGAAGTGGATCCGGTGGGCGGTGGGCGGGAACGGATACGGGGGTCAGGTCAGGGCGCCGGTCATGGCGAGGGAGTGCAGGAAGCGCATCAGGGTCATCAGCACGTCGCGGCTGGAGGCCCGGCGGCGCGCGTCGCACTCGACGATGGGGATCTCCTCGGACAGGTCGAGCGCCTGACGCAGTTCCTCGACGGGGTAACGGGGCGCGTCCGGGAAGGAGTTGACGGCGATCACGAACGGCACGCCGCGCTCCTCCAGGCGCCCTATGACGTCGAAGCTGACCTCCAGCCGGCGGGTGTCGATCAGGACGACCGCGCCGAGGGCGCCCTCGAACAGCCCGTTCCACAGGAACCAGAAGCGTTCCTGGCCCGGGGTGCCGAAGAGGTAGAGCACCAGCTGGTCGGTGATGCTGATGCGGCCGAAGTCCATCGCGACGGTGGTGGCCGTCTTGGTCTCGGAGCCGTAGTTGTCGTCCACCCCGATACCGGCCTGCGTCATGGTCTCCTCGGTGGTCAGCGGCCTGATCTCGCTGACCGAACCGACCATGGTCGTCTTGCCGACGCCGAAACCGCCCACGATCACGATCTTCACCGCGGCCTGGGCCGTGTGCGGCAGGTGATCCTCTTTGCGTGGGCCGGGGATGGTGTCAGAGCCTTTGAAGTCCATGCATCACCGCTTCGAGAAGGGAACGGTCGGCGACCGACTGGCGGACGATCGGGGCGCGCGCCTGGACCACTTCGGCCGTCAGCAACTCCGCCAGCAGGGCGGTCACCACGCTGTACGGCAGGCTCAGATAGGCCGACAGCTCGGCCACCGACAGGGGGGCCGAGCAGAGCCGGACGATGGCCGCCTGCTCGGGGGTCGCGGACGTGGGAGGGTCGGCGTGCGCCACGATTAACGTCACGAGGTCGAGGTCGGCGCGCTCGACGCCGTCCGGGCCGGTCACCACGTAGAGCCGCTCGGGTTCCTTCCGGTCGCCCGTGGTGGCGGGCGCCGGGGGTGCCGGGGTTGCCGGGGTTGCTTTGGGGAATCGCCGTCGGCGTTGCGGAGGCGTCATACGGTCTGCCCGTTGCGCCGCGGCGGGCTGGTCAGATGGGCCCCGATGCGCACGACGAGGTCGCGCATGCGGTTGCTCATCAGGCCGGGCTCGGCGACCACGTCGGAGAGCACCGCGAGATAGGCGTTGGGGCCGGCGGCCATCAGGTAGAAGTAGCCGCCGTTGATCTCGATGAGGACCATCTTCATCCGGCCGTCGCTGTCCGGGATCTCGTGGGCGACGGCGCCGGCCAGGCTCTGCAGTCCGGCGCAGGCCGCGGCCACCCGGTCGGCGGCGTCCGGGTCGCCGCCGTGCCGGGCGATGCGCAGTCCGTCGGCGGAGAGCACCACGATCATCTCGATGCCCGGTACGCCGTCGGCGAGATCCTTGAGCATCCAGTCGAAGTTGGCGCGCTGCTGGATCACTTGAGGTCCCCCTCGTCGTCGGCCTCGACACGGGCCGGCTCGTTGGTCGGCTGGGTGAATGCGGTCGGGTCGGGGTCGCCCTTGAGGCCGTTCCAGAAGGCCTCGACCCACTCTCCGGGGGCGGGCTCGTCGACGACCGGCTCGGGTTCGGGCTTGCGCGTCGACCAGATGGTCGGCCGGCCCTCCCGTTCGGCCTTCTCGATCGCCGCCTGTTCGGCGATGCGCTGGCTGAGCGGGGTCTTGACCCGGCTGCGGCGCTGCGGCAGCCCGTTCGCCGTCCACTCGGTCACCTCGGGGACCTCGTCCTCCATGGAGACGTTGGCCGGGATGCGCGGGCTGGTGGGACGCCGCTTCTTGGGGGCTCGCTTGGGACCTTCGAGCGCGCCGAGTTCGATCTTCGGGGCGGCGGTGGCGCCGATGCCGTGGGCGAGTCCGGGTGCGGGCTCCTCCGTCATCATCTCGCGCGGCACGATGAGGACGGCGCGGACGCCGCCGTACGCCGAGGAGCGCAGCGAGACCTGCATCTTGTACGTCGTGCACAGCCGCCCGACGACGGACAGGCCCAGGCGGGGGGACTCGCCCAGGTCCTGGAGGTCGGAGCCCGCCTTGGCGCGCTCCAGCATGCCCTCGATCTTCGCCCGGGCCTCCTCGCTGAGGCTGACGCCGGCGTCCTCGATCTCGATGGCGACGCCGGTCTGCACCTCGGTGGCGGTGACGTGCACCTTGGTCTGCGGCGGCGAGTAGCGGGTGGCGTTGTCGAGGAGTTCGGCGGCGGCGTGGATGACCGGCTCGACCGAGATGCCGCGGATGTTGACCTGGGCGATGGACTCCAGCTTGATGCGGCGGTACTCCAGGATGCGGGACATGGCACCGCGCAGCACGCTGTACAGGGACACGGGGTTGGGCCACTGACGGCCGGGGCGGCCGCCGCCGAGCACGGAGACGGAGTCGGCGAGGCGGCCGATCAGCGCGTTGCCGTGGTCGATGCGCAGCAGGTCGTCGAAGACCTCGGGGTTGCGGCCGTGGTCCTCCTCCATCTCCCGCAGTTCCGTGGCCTGCTGGTGGACGATGGCCTGCACGCGACGGGCGATGTCGACGAAGGAGCGCTGCGTGGAGTCGCGCACGGCTTCCTCGTGGTCGACGATGTCGAGCACCGTCTTGATCAACGTCACCTGTGCTTCGGGCAGTTCGCTGTAGGAGGGGTCGATGTCGCCGAGTTGGCGAATCACCTCTCCGGGGGAATTTCCGGCGCGCATCCGGTAGAGCGCGGCCGGGGTGATCTCGTGCGCGAGGCGGTGCATCTCCTTCTCGTGTTCGGCGATGCGCCGTTGCAGGTACGCGCTGTGGCGGGCGCTCTCCTCGCGCAGGTCCCGCAGGGCACGGCCGCGTCGTACCGCTTCGGCCGCCGTCGCGATCACCAGGAGCGTGGCGGCGGCACCGCACCAGCCGACGGCCGCCCGGGCCGGCTGCGTCACCACGGCGACGGCGGCGCCGGTCGCCGCGGCCATGAGTATGGCGGGGAGCAACAGCACGCGCGCGTAGGGAAGTTCACGGCGCCCGGATGGGGTTTGGACACTCACCATGTAGGCCCTCTGAAACAAATCGGCTGGGAGTCGCACATATGGGGAACAAGCGCACGAATACGCCTCAACTCGGTGCGCTGCGGGCGAGCTTAGTCCGACCGGATCATCGCCGTGTCATATTCAGCAAGCACCTGAAAACGGGCATGGACGAGGAGTAACCTCAGCCCCATTTACACCGTGGGGCACCATTCGAACACAGCACGTCACGGCGTACGGGTGTGCGAGAACGGCTCCCCGTGACGGGTGAAGACCGGCTTGCGCCTCCGATGGCGGCTCAGATGCCGGCTCAGATGCCGGCGATCCGCAGCGCCGCGTCCGCGGTGGCCTCGGCGAAGGCCGACACCGGCCGCTCGGGGTCGGAGCGGTGCACCAGGATCACGCCCTCGATCAGCCCGAACAGCAGGTCCGTACGCAGCTCCAGCTCGCTCTTGGCCAGCGCCCCACCGGCCGCCGTCGCCGCCAGCAACTGCCGGTAGGCGTCCTTGAGTTCGGCGCGCACGGCATGGAAGCCGGCGAACCGCTCGGCGCGCACCTCCGGCAGCAGGTAGAGGCCGCCGAGGTTGTGCGGGCCGCCGCACAGCAGCTCGACGTCGGTGCGGCACAGCGCCCACAGCCGGTCCTCGGCCGGGACGGCGTCGTCGGCGAGCAGCTCGCGCGCGTACGCCAGCGAGGGCTTGACGGTGGACTCCAGGAGCTCGGCGAGCAGTTCCTCCTTGCCGGAGACGTAGTGGTACATGGACGCCTGCCGCATGCCCGCACGCTCGGCGACCGCGCGGGTGGTGGTGGCCGCGTAGCCCCGGGTGGTGAACAACTCGGCCGCGGCGGTGAGCAGTTCGTCGCGCGGCGAGAGTCCGCTGTCCGGCCGCTGCTCGGCGCGGGGCCTGCCCACGCGCCGCCCACCTGTCGTCCCCATGCGTTCGATCCTCGCACACGACCTCGTACGACCGCCCCGGGGGCGATCTTGGTGAGGGCTCGGTAACCGGGTGGCAACGCCCGGGCAACGCCGGCGACCCGGCCGCCTCCTACCTTCAGGCGAGCGAATTTCTGTCGGGCGACAGAAATAACCCGCAGCACCCGACACGACCCGGAGCCGGAGGTCCCGCGATGGCGACAGCGACCACGTACGGAGCCCGTGACCACGCCCGCGCCCAGGAGGGCACCCGCACCGAGGCCATGCCCGTCGTACCGGCCGCCGACTGGCCCGATCCGCCGTGCGCGGCCGGCCACCTGGTGTGGGCGGAGACGGTCGCGGGCGGCAACTACACCCACCGGGTGCTGGCCCGCGGCACCGAACTGCGCCTGACCGACCCGCACGGCGACGCCTGCGCCCATCTGCTGCTGTACGCCGCCGACCGGCCCTGGGAGCGGCTGAACGTCGCCGACACGGTGAAGGTGCAGTGGAACGCCTACCTCGGCGAGGGCCGGCTGCTCCTGTCCGACCAGGGCCGGGTGCTCGCGAGCCTGGTCACCGACACCTCCGGCCGGCACGACGCCCTGTGCGGCACCTCCACCCTCGCCCGCAACACCGAGCGCTACGGCGACGGCACCCCGCAGGGCCCCTCCCCCGCCGGACGCGAGCTGCTGAAGCTGGCCGCCGCCAAGAACGGCCTGGAACCCCGCGACCTGCCGCCGTCGCTCTCCTTCTTCCAGGGCGTCGAGATCCGCGACGACGGCTCCCTGGACTTCACCGGCTCGGCCGGCCCCGGCGGCAGCGTCACCCTGCGCGCCGAACAGGACGTCACCGTGCTGATCGCCAACGTGCCGCATCCGGCCGACCCCCGCGCGGAGTACGTCAGCACGCCCCTGGAGGTCCTCGCCTGGCGCGCCGCGCCGACCGCACCGGCCGACCCGCTGTGGAACGCCACCCCCGAGGGCCGCCGCGCCTTCCTCAACACCGCCGAACTCCTCGCCGCCAGGGGGCTCGCATGAAGACCGTCGTTCCGGCCCGGGCCGCCTGGTCGGCCGTGATCCGCACCGGCCAGACGCTGACCATCACCGACCTGCACGGCAACCAGGCCGTCGACTTCCTCGTCTACGACGCCCACGACACGACCGTCCGCTACAGCGCGCCCGACACCATCCAGGCGCAGGGCGGCATTTTCCTGACCACGGGCAGCGTGCTGATGAGCAACGAGCACACCCCGCTGATGACGGTCGTCGCCGACGAGGTGGGCCGCCACGACACGGTCGGCGGCGCGTGCTCCAAGGAGTCCAACACCCTGCGCTACGGCCACCACACCTTCGCGCAGCACGCCTGCGTGGACAACTTCCTCGCCGAGGGCGCCCAGTACGGCCTCGGCAAGCGGGACCTGGTCTCCAACATCAACTGGTACATGAACGTGCCGGTGGAGAAGGACGGCACCCTCGGCATCGTCGACGGCATCTCCGCCCCCGGCCTGACGCTGACCCTGCGCGCCGAGCGGGACGTCCTGGTCCTGGTCTCCAACTGCCCCCAGATCAACAACCCCTGCAACGGCTTCGAGCCGACGGCGGTGCAGATGACGATCGCCGGAGCCGCCTGATGTCGTTCGACACGCTGCTGGTGGCCAACCGGGGCGAGATCGCCGTCCGCGTGATCCGCACCGCCCGCGAACTCGGCCTGCGCACGGTCGCCGTGTACTCCGACGCCGACCGCTCGGCACCCCACGTGCGCCTCGCCGACGAGGCGGTACGGCTGGGCCCGGCGCCGGCGAAGGAGTCGTACCTCGACGCCGACCTCGTGCTGAAGGCGGCCAAGGACACCGGCGCGGGCGCCATCCACCCGGGCTACGGCTTCCTGTCCGAGGACGCCCTGTTCGCACGGCGCTGCGAGGAGGCCGGGATCGTGTTCGTCGGCCCGACGCCGGAGCAGTTGGAGCTGTTCGGCGCCAAGCACACCGCACGGGCGGCCGCCGAGGCGGCGGGAGTGCCCCCGGCGCCGGGCACGGGGCTGCTGTCCGGGCTCGACCAGGCGCTGTCCGAGGCGGCCGCGATCGGCTACCCGGTCATGCTCAAGGCGACCGGCGGGGGTGGCGGCATCGGCATGTCGGCATGCCGGTCCGCCGCTGAACTGGCCGACGCCTGGGAGCGCGTGCAGCGGGTCGCCGCCGCCTCCTTCGCCACCGCCGGCGTCTTCCTGGAACGCCTGGTGGAGCACGCCCGCCATGTCGAGGTGCAGGTGTTCGGGGACGGCGAGGGCACGGTGGTCACCTTCGGCGACCGCGACTGCTCGCTGCAGCGCCGCAACCAGAAGGTCCTGGAGGAGGCGCCGGCACCGGGCCTCCCCGACCGGGTGCGCGAGCAACTCGCCCTTCGGGCCCGCGACCTGTGCGCCTCGGTCGGCTACCGCTCCGCCGGGACGGTCGAGTTCGTGTACGACGCCGACCGCGAGGAGGTCTACTTCCTGGAGGTCAACACCCGCCTGCAGGTGGAGCATCCGGTCACCGAGGAGGTCTACGGCGTCGACCTGGTCGCCTGGATGCTGCGCCTGGCGCGCGGTGAGCGGGACGTCGTCCGCGATCCGGGCCGGCCGCGCGGCCACGCCGTCGAGGCCCGCCTCTACGCGGAGGACCCCTCGCGCGAACACCGGCCCAGCGCGGGCCTGTTGACGCGGGTGGAGTTCCCGCCCGGGGTACGCGTCGACGGCTGGGTGGAGACCGGCACCGAGGTGACGACGTCGTACGACCCCATGCTCGCGAAGATCGTCGCGTACGGCCCCGACCGCGCCCACGCCCTCGCCCGGCTGGAGGAGGCGCTGGCCCGCACCCGCGTGGACGGCATCGAGACCAACCTCGGGCTGCTCCGGGCGGCGCTGCGGCACCCGGACTTCACCCGGGCGGCCCACTCGACGGCCACCCTCGCCTCGGTGACCGACCCGACGCCCCGCGTCGAGGTCGTCTCCGGCGGCACCCTCACCACCGTCCAGGACTGGCCGGGCCGCACCGGCTACTGGCAGGTCGGCGTGCCGCCGTCCGGCCCGATGGACGACCGCTCCTTCCGGCTCGGCAACCTCGCCCTCGGCAACGACGAGGGCGCCCCGGGCCTCGAATGCACCCTCCAGGGACCGGCGTTGCGGTTCACCCACGCGACGACGGTGTGCGTGACGGGCGCCCCGGCACCGGTGACCGTGGACGGCGTGCCGGTCGCCCAGTGGGAGCCGGTGACCGTGCCGCCGGGCGGGCTGCTGGAGGTCGGCGCCCCCAGCGCACACGGCCTGCGCACCTACGTGCTGTTCGCGGGCGGCCTGGACGTCCCGGCCTTCCTCGGCAGCGCCAGCACCTTCACGCTGGGCCGCTTCGGCGGGCACGGCGGCCGGGCGCTGCGCACGGGAGACGTCCTGCACGGCGGGACGGTCACCCAGGGCGCCCCCGTCACGGACCGGCCGTCCTACGGCTCGACCTGGCACATCGGCGCCGTCGAAGGCCCGCACGCGGCACCGGAGTTCTTCACCGAGGACGACATCCGCGACTTCTACGCCGCCGACTGGAAAGTGCACTTCAACTCGGCCCGCACGGGCGTCCGCCTGGTCGGCCCCAAGCCGCGCTGGGCGCGCTCGGACGGCGGCGAGGCGGGCCTGCACCCGTCCAACATCCACGACACCCCGTACTCCGTCGGCGCCGTCGACTACACCGGCGACATGCCGGTGCTGCTCGGCCCCGACGGCCCCTCCCTCGGCGGCTTCGTGTGCCCGGCGACCGTGCTGAGCGGCGAGCGGTGGAAGCTGGGGCAGCTGCGGCCGGGCGACACGGTGCGGTTCGTGCCGGTGGACGCCGACGGCTCGCCGCGCCCCGAGATCGTCGACGGCGGGGTGCTGGCCCGGGACGGCGACGTGACGTACCGGCGCAGCGGCGACGACAACCTGCTGGTCGAGTTCGGTCCGATGCAGCTGGACCTCGCCCTGCGGATGCGGGTGCACGCCCTGATGGAGGCGGTGGCCTCGGACGGCCCGGACGGCGTCACGGACCTCACCCCGGGCATCCGCTCCCTCCAGATCCGGACGGACCCGGCCCGTCTCCCCCAGCACGAACTCCTGTCCGCCGTGCGGGAGATCACGGCCTCGCTGCCGCCCACGGACGAACTCGTCGTCCCCTCCCGCACCGTCCACCTCCCCCTGTCCTGGGACGACCCCGCCACCCGCGAGGCCATCGCCCGCTACATGGCGGGCGTCCGCGACGACGCCCCCTGGTGCCCCTGGAACATCGAGTTCATCCGCCGGGTCAACGGCCTGGAGTCGGTGAACGACGTGTACGACACGGTCTTCGCCGCCGAGTACCTCGTACTCGGCCTGGGAGACGTCTACCTGGGCGCCCCCGTGGCCACCCCGCTGGACCCGCGGCACCGCCTGGTGACCACGAAGTACAACCCGGCCCGCACCTGGACGGCCGAGAACTCCGTCGGCATCGGCGGCGCCTATCTGTGCGTCTACGGCATGGAGGGCCCCGGCGGCTACCAGTTCGTGGGCCGGACGACCCAGGTGTGGTCGCCCTGGCAGCAGCGCGGCGCCTTCGAACCAGGCGCGCCCTGGCTGCTGCGGTTCTTCGACCGCATCCGCTGGTACCCGGTGGACGCCGACGAACTCCTCGACCTGCGGGCCGACATCACCTCCGGACGCTTCGTGCCGCGCATCGAGGAGGGCACCTTCTCGCTCGCCGAGTACCAGGCGTTCCTTACCGCGAACGCCGAGTCCATACGGGAGTTCAGGGCCCGGCAGCAGACGGCCTTCGCGGCGGAACGGGACGCCTGGGAGGCGGCCGGCGAGTTCGCGCGCGCCGAGGCGGCCGTGGCACCGGCGGCCGCTCCGGCGGAGGTGACGGTCCCGGCCGGCGGACGTCTCGTGGAGGCCGAGTTCGCCGCGTCCGTCTGGCAGGTGAACGTGTCGCCGGGCGACGAGGTGACGGCGGGACAGCCGCTGCTCGCCCTGGAGGCGATGAAGATGGAGTCCAGGGTTCACGCGCCGGTGGCCGGCGTGGTGACGGAGATCCTGGCCAGGCCCGGCGACCAGGTGGAGGCGGGAACGGCACTGGTCGTCCTGGCCCCCGCCGCGAACTGAAAGAGGCACACGCCATGTCCGCTCTCTCCCGCGTCCGTGCCGCCTACGCCCGCGTCGAGGCCGTGGACCGCCCCGAGATCTGGATCGACCTGCGCCCCCAGGAGGAGGTGGAGGCGGAAGCCCGGACGCTCGACGCACGCGCCGCGTCCGGCGCCCGGCTCCCGCTCGCCGGGCGCCTGTTCGCCGTCAAGGGCAACATCGACGTCGCCGGCCTGCCCACCACGGCGGGCTGCCCGGCGTACGCGTACCGGCCGGACGCCGACGCGCCCGTGGTGGCGCGGCTGCGGGCGGCCGGCGCGATCGTGCTGGGCACCACCAACCTGGACCAGTTCGCGACGGGCCTGGTGGGCACGCGCTCGCCCTACGGCGCGGTCCGCAACGCCCACGACCCCGCACGCGTCAGCGGCGGCTCCAGCTCCGGCTCGGCCGTCGCGGTGGCCCTCGGCCTCGTCGACTTCGCCCTGGGCACGGACACGGCGGGCTCGGGCCGGGTGCCGGCCGCCTTCAACGGCGTCGTCGGCCTCAAACCGACCCGCGGCCTGGTACCGACCCAGGGCGTGGTCCCGGCCTGCGCCTCCCTGGACTGCGTGACGGTGTTCGCGCGCACGCTCGCGGAGGCCGGACAGGCGCTGTCCCACATGGCGACGGCCACACCGCCCGCCCTGCCCGGGCGCCCGCCCGGCCCCTGGCGGATCGCCGTCCCGCCACGCGAGCAGCTCGGCGAGCTGGACGAGGGATGGGCGACGGCGTACGAGGCCGCCGTGGAGCGGCTCAGGTCGACGGGCGCCGAGATCCGCGTCATCGACCTCACTCCCTTCACGGAGGCCGCCGCGATGCTCTACGAGGGCGCTTTCGTGGCGGAACGCTACACGGCAGTGGGGAGCTTCATCGACAAAGCGTCAGCCGACGGCGCCGAGGGCCTGGACCCCACGGTCGCCGGCATCATCACCCGGGCCCGTGACGTCCCGGCCCACCGGCTCTACGCCGACCTGGACCGCCTGGCGGCCCTGCGCGCCCGAGCCGTCGCCGAGCTCGCCGACGCCGACGCCCTGCTCCTGCCCACCACCCCCGGCCATCCCACGCTGGCCGAGGTGGCCGCCGACCCGCTCGGCGCCAACGCCCGCCTGGGCCGCTTCACCAACTCCACGAACCTCTTCGACCAGGCCGCGGTGGCCGTCCCGGCGGGCGAGGCCGGCGGTCTGCCCTTCGGCGTGATGCTGATCGGCCCGGCACACACGGACGAGCGCCTGGCCCGCATCGCGGCCCTGCTGCAACCGGAGGCGCGGCTGGCGGTGGTGGGCGCCCACCTCACGGGCCAGCCGCTCAACCCCCAGCTGCTGTCCCTGGGCGCCCGCCTGGACCGTACGACCACGACGGCCGCGGTGTACCGGCTGCACGCCCTGCGGACGACCCCGCCGAAGCCGGGCCTGGTCCACGTGGGCGAGGGCGGATCGGCCGTCGAGGCGGAGGTGTGGCGCATGCCGGCCGAGGGGCTGGGCCGCCTGCTGACCACGCTCCCCCGCCCGATGGCACTGGGCAGCGTGGAGCTGGCGGACGGCAGCCGGGTCCCCGGCTTCCTGTGCGAGCCGAGCGCGCTCGCGGACGCCGAGGACATCACGTCACACGGCGGCTGGCGGGCCTATCTGACCCGTCACCCCACCGACGAGTAGGCCACGACGCCCCGCAGCAGCAGATCAACGGCCTTCCGCGCGTTCTTCGCCACGGTCGACCCCTCCCCACCGGACACCGGAGCCGCTGCGGAGATCTGCCCCAGCACGTCGATGACCTGCTTGCACCAGCGCACGAAGTCCCCGGCCGGCATCTCCGCCTCCCGGAGCACCTCGTCGAGCCCCTTGCCGCCGGCCCACATGTACGCGGCCCAGGCGAACCCGAGATCCGGCTCCCGCTGCCCGACCCCCTCGGTCTGCGTGATCCGGAACTCCTCCTCCAGCCCGTCCAGCCGCCCCCAGATGCGCACCATCTCGCCGAGCGCGGCCTTGGCCTTCCCCGAGGGCAGCTTCGGCGCCATCGCGTCGTCCCCGACCCGCGCCTCGTACACCAGCGCCGAGACACAGGCCGCGAGCTCCGCGGGGCCGAGCCCTTCCCAGACCCCGGCCCGCAGGCACTCGCTGGCCAGCAGATCGAGCTCGCCGTACAGCCGCGCGAGCCGCTTGCCGTGCTCGGTGACCTCGTCCCCGCGCAGGTAGTCCAGCTCGGTCAGCAGCGCCACGATCCGGTCGAAGGTACGGGCGATGGTGTTGGTCCGCCCCTCGATGCGCCGCTCCAGCTGCGAGGTGTCGCGCAGCAGCCGGTGGTACCGCTCGGCCCAACGGGCGTGGTCTTCACGGTCGTTGCACCCGTGGCAGGGGTGGGCCCGGATGGCGGCGCGCAGCCGCGCGATCTCCCGGTCGTCGGCGGCCTGCGCCCGCTTCTTGCGCGCCCGCTCCGGCGGGATGTGCCCCGCCTTGGTGCGCAGGGCGGAGGCGAGGTCCCGGCGGGACTGCGGCGAGCGGGGGTTGAAGGACTTGGGGATGCGCATCCGCTCCAGCGCCTCGACGGGCACCGGGAAGTCCATCGACGCCAGCCGCTTGACCTGCCGTTCGGCGGTCAGCACCAGGGGGCGCGGGCCGTCGTGGTGCTCGAAGCCGCGATGCCCGTTCGACCGCCCGGCGGGCAGGCCGGGGTCCAGGACCAGTGCCAGGCCTGCGTACTTGCCGGTCGGCACGTGGATGACGTCGCCCGGCTTGAGCTTCTCCAGCGCCACGGCCGCCTCGGCGCGCCGCTGGGCCGCGCCCTGCCGCGCCAGTTCGGTCTCCCGGTCCTTCAGCTCCCGCCGCAGGCGCGCGTACTCCTCGAAGTCGCCGAGGTGGCAGGTCATGGACTCCTTGTAGCCGGCGAGTCCCTCCTCGTTGCGCTGCACCTGCCGGGAGATCCCGACGACCGACTTGTCGGCCTGGAACTGCGCGAAGGACGTCTCCAGCAGCTCGCGCGAGCGGTGCCGCCCGAACTGCTCCACGAGGTTGACCGCCATGTTGTACGACGGCTTGAAGCTGGAGCGCAGCGGGTAGGTACGCGTGCCCGCGAGCCCCGCCAGGTGCTCCGGGCTCATCCCGCGCTGCCACAGCACCACGGCGTGGCCCTCGACGTCGATGCCGCGCCGCCCGGCCCGCCCGGTCAGCTGGGTGTACTCGCCGGGGGTGATGTCCGCGTGCTGCTCGCCGTTCCACTTGACGAGCTTCTCCAGGACCACCGACCGGGCGGGCATGTTGATGCCCAGCGCCAGCGTCTCGGTGGCGAACACGGCCTTCACCAGGCCCCGTACGAACAGCTCCTCGACGACCTCCTTGAACGTCGGCAGCATGCCCGCGTGGTGGGCGGCGATACCGCGCTCCAACCCTTCCAGCCACTCGTAGTAGCCGAGGACGTGCAGGTCCTCCGGCGGGATCGACGAGGTGCGCTCCTCGACGAGCGCCCGCACCTGTTCGCGGGCCTCCTCGTCGTTCAGCCGCAGCCCCGCGTACAGGCACTGCTGAACGGCCGCCTCGCAGGCGGCGCGGCTGAAGATGAAGGTGATGGCGGGCAGCAGTCCCTCGGCGTCGAGCCGCTCGATGACCTCGGGGCGCCCGGGGGTCCACACCCGGGAGCGCTGTCTGCGCTCGCGCTCCCGGTCGGCCTCGCGCATGGCCCGCCCGCGCCGGCGGTCCTGGTAGGAGGGCCGGCTGGCCTCCATCCGGGCCAGGCGCGTGAGGTCGGGGTTGACGGCCTTCTTGCTGCCCTCGCCCTCCTCGAACAGGTCGTACATCCGCCGCCCGGCGAGCACGTGCTGGAACAGCGGCACCGGCCGGTGCTCGGAGACGATCACCTCGGTGTCACCGCGGACCGTGTCGAGCCAGTCGCCGAACTCCTCGGCGTTGGAGACGGTCGCCGAGAGGGAGACCAGGGTGACGGACTCGGGGAGGTGGATGATCACCTCTTCCCATACGGCGCCCCGGAAGCGGTCGGAGAGGTAGTGCACCTCGTCCATGACGACGTAGCCCAGGCCGAGGAGGGTCTGCGAGCCGGCGTACAGCATGTTCCGCAGCACCTCGGTGGTCATCACGACCACGGGGGCGTCGGAGTTGACGCTGTTGTCGCCGGTGAGCAGGCCGACCTTGTCCGCGCCGTACCGGCGGCACAGGTCGGCGTACTTCTGGTTCGACAGCGCCTTGATGGGTGTCGTGTAGAAGCACTTCTTGCCCTGGCGCAGGGCGAGGTGGACGGCGAACTCGCCGACGATCGTCTTGCCGGAGCCGGTGGGCGCGGCCACCAGCACGCCCTTGCCGGCCTCGAGTGCCTGGCAGGCCTCGATCTGGAAGGGGTCGAGGCCGAAGTCGTACATCTCGCGGAAGGAGGCGAGCGCGGTGGCCTGCTCGGCAGCGCGCCTGCGGGCAGCCGCGTACCGCTCGGCCGGGGAGAGGTCCTCTGTCATCGTGCTTTCGAGCGTACCGGGCCCCACTGACAACAGGACGATCATTATCCGTATCCGGGCCGCCGAAAGCTCGACTTCACGCAGCTCAAGGGCCTGTGACCGGTCAAGGGCCTATGACCCGGACCGCGCCGCGCACGCAGCGCGCGGTCAGCGGCAGCGGCCCGAGAGGTTCGCCGTCCGCGTACCCGGTGATGCCCTCCGCGGCCAGTTCGACCGTCGCCGCCCGGTACACGCTGACCTTGGGGTGGTCGACGTGGGTGCCCCGGTAGACGGTCGGGAAGACCCTGAGCAGCGTGGCCCGGCCGCAGTCGCCGACCACGGTGACGTCGAAGAGGCCGTCGGTGGGGTCGGCGCCGGGGCAGATCCGCATACCGCCGCCGTAGGAGGCGCCGTTGCCGACCGCCACCAGCGTCGCCTCGATCTCCCGGACCCGGCCGTCGTCCAGCGTGATCCGGTACGGGAAGGGGCGGAAGGCGGCCAGCTCGGCGAGCAGGGCGAGGTCGTAGCGCAGCCGGCCGGCGGGCCATCGCATGCGGTTGCCGCGGTCGTTGACACGGGAGTCGAAGCCGGAGGCGAGGACGGTGCCGAACCAGCGCTCGCCCACCCTGCCCAGGTCGATGTCGCGCAGCCGGGCGCCCTTGAGGGCGTCGGCGATCAGGCGGCCGGCCGCGGCCGGGTCGCGTACGGGCAGGCCGAGGGTGCGGGCGAAGTCGTTGCCCGTGCCGACGGCGACCAGCCCGAGCGGGGTGCGGGTGCCGGCGACGGCCTGCAGGGCGAGGCTCGCCATGCCGTCGCCGCCGACGGCGATCAGGGCGCCGGTGCCCTCGGCGACGGCGGCTCGTGCGCGGGCGAGGGCGTCGGGGGCGTTCTCGCCGAGGACGGTCCGTACCCGGAACCCGGCCGCCCGCAACGCGGAGGCGGCCGGCCGCGCAGCGTGTGCGCCCCGGCCGCGTCCCGCGGTGGGATTGACGAAGAGGGTGATCTCGCTGGTCACGAAGGTGACCTTACGAACCCCGGGCCCCTTCTCAGGTCACGTCGTCATAACCGTTGACCCGGTCCGTGCTCGCCTGTTCGGGCAGCGCCCGGCTGGCGGAGACGGTCTCGACCTCGCCGATGTCCTCGGGGGTGAGGTCCAGGTCGGAGGCCTCGTCGTCGGCGGGGCCCTCGGCCTCGCGGCGACTCTTGCGCCGGTCGTTCAGGAGCGAGAAGAGGACGGCGCCGAAGTACAGCACCCAGATCGGCCCGGCGAGCGCCAGCATGGACAGCGGGTCCGTGCTGGGGGTCGCGATGGCCGCGAAGACGGTGATGCCCAGGATCATCGCCCGCCACCAGCCGAGCATCCGCTTGCCGGTGATGACCCCGGTGAGGTTGAGCATGACCAGCAGCAGCGGCAGCTCGAAGGAGAGGCCGAAGACGATCACCATACGGGTGACGAGCTGCAGCAGGTCGTCGAGCGGCAGCAGGTTGCTCACGCCGTTCGGGGTGAAGTCGATGAGCACCTTCGCGGTGGTCGGCAGGACCTTGTACGCGAAGAAGGCGCCGCCGAAGAAGAGCGGGACGCCGGTGCCGACGAAGGCGTAGGCGTACTTCTTCTCGTGCTTGTGCAGACCGGGCGCGACGAACGCCCACAGCTGGTAGAGCCAGATCGGCGAGGCGAACACGACACCGGCCATCAGGGAGACCTGGAGGGCCAGCGTGAACGGCGCGAGCAGACCGTTGATGGTGATCTGCGCGCAGGGGTGCGAGCTGGACTTCGCCCTCGCCAGCTGCTCGAACGTCTCCCCGCAGCCGACCGAGTCGAGGACCGGCTTGGTGAGGAAGTTGATGATGTCGTTGTAGAAGAAGGCGGCGACGATCGTCACGACGACGATGGCCAGCATCGCCTTCGCGAGCCGGTTGCGGAGCTCACGAAGGTGATCCGCAAGGGGCATCCGCCCCTCGGGATCCTTCTCCTTCTTGCGGGCAGACTTGGGCAACCCACGTCCTCATCTCGTGCGGCAGGCCGGAGTGGTCCGGCCCTGCGTCAGGCCTTGGTGGTGTCCGTCGGCTCGGTGACCGGGCGCGAGCTGGTCACGTCGCCGGGGGCGGCCTGGATGGTGCGCTGGGCGGGGGGCTGCTCACCGGGGTTCGGCGGGCCGGCCGGGGTGGCCGTGCTGTTGCCCTCCTCCTTCATCGCCTTGGCCTCGCTCTTGAGGATGCGGGCGGACTTGCCGAGAGAGCGCGCCATGTCGGGAAGCTTCTTCGCGCCGAACAGCAGGATGATGACGACGAGGATGAGAATGATCTCGGGGGCGCCGAGCCTTCCGAACATAAGTCTTTACCTTCTCACCGAGGCGACTGGGGTGGGGTGCCGTCCGACCGGTCGGACAAGTGTCCGATCGACCGTGTCGCAGCGATCGTAACGCTCGGGGGTAAACGTGAGGCAATCCCCGTGCGTACTCCCGTCCGCGGCCGGGCCTCGTTCTCCGACCGCGACCAGCAGCGTACCTGTCGCAGTGGCCGGGGTGACAGGCCGAAGTGACGCAAAACGCCTGCGCCGCAGGACTCACATGCCGCGCACAGCAGGACTCACAGGGAGTCCACAGCCCGAGCGGCGCTCAGCGAGGCCCGCTCCAGTTCCTCGGCGGCCCTGTTGATACGGCGTGCCGAGTCGGCGACCTGCCTGCCGAGCCGCTGTGCCTCCAGGAAGACCCGGACGGCGAGCACCCCCAGGACGGCGAGACCCACGAACCCCACGGCTACCGCGAACATCGGCCAGAACATGACGTCGAGCCTAGAGGGTCCACGGGGGTGCGTACGCCACGGGGGTTACGCCGTGCCGGGCCGCTGGAGCGTCGAGTGCAGGCGCAGGGTCCGCACGCCGCCGCCCGTCAGCAGCTCCACGATCCGCTCGCCCGCCGGCTTGCGGACCGAGGAGCCGCAGTCGGGGCAGGTGAAGGAGTAGAAGGTGGTCTTGCTGGTGGCGCCGATGGCCAGGCGCAGCGCGCTCGCGGCGAGCTCGAAGCTGCCGCGGCACTCCGGGCAGCCGGCCTTGAACACCACCGCCGAGACACTCGCCGAGACGCTTCTCATCCCGGCGAACGCGGCTGCCACCGACATGCCCTGCACACCAGACACCGACGACTCGCTCAAAGCCCCTGCTCCTGCCTGTCGACCTGTCCGCCGCCCACCGCGCGCACCGCCCGCACGTCCTGCGCCTCGACACCGTCGTACGCCGCCAGGGCCTCGCGGGCCGCCTGGCGGGCGCTGTCGGCGAGGTCGGCGGGCGAGACGATCCGGCCGTCGCGGCCCAGCCGCAGCGCCAGCCGGCGCAGGGACGCGGGGTCGGGGGTGCGCAGGGTGATACGCAGCCCGCCGTCGGGAAGCTCATCGGCGCTGTCGTGCGGGTAGTACTCGGCGACCCAGCGGCCGCCCGGGCCGACCTCGATGACGACCTCCGGGTCCTCGGCGGCGGGCTGCACGAGCCCCTCCGACAGGTCCCGCAGCTCCACCTCGGGGGGCGCGGAGGGCTCGTCGAGGATCTTGATCTCGGCGACCCGGTCGAGCCGGAAGGTGCGGCGCGCCTCGGAGCGGCGGCACCAGGCCTCCACGTAGGTGTGGCCGACGCTGACCAGGCGGATGGGGTCGATCTCGCGCTCGGTGACCTCGTCACGGGCCGGCGAGTAGTAGCGGATCCACAGGCGGCGGCGCTCGGCGATGGCCCGGTCGACGTCGGCGAAGACACCGCCCTCGGACTCGAAGGTCACCGACAGGCGGGAGCTGGCGCCGGCCGCCTCGCCGGCCGCGGCCTCCACCTTGGCCGTCGCCCGCAGCAGCGCCTGCCGGTCGCCCTCGCGCAGCCCGGGCAGGGTGGCGACGGCGCGGGCGGCCACGAGCAGCGCGGTGGCCTCGTCGGCGGCGAGCCGGAGCGGCTCGGCCGTCTCCTCGCCGAGGGCGGCCGGGTTGCGCCACCAGATGCGCTCGCCGTCGGTGTCGATGTCCAGCAGGTCGCCGCCGCGGAAGCTGGTGCCGCACATGGGCAGCACGTCGAGGTCGGAGACGAGCTCGTCCTCGGTGATGCCGAAGGCGCGTGCGACGTCCTCGATCCGGGCCCCGGGACGCTCCCTCAGATAGGTCACCAGGGAGAGCATCCGCCGGGTCTGGTCGATGGCGCTCGCGGGCCTGACCGGTTTGCCTGCCACTGTCCTGCTCCGCTCCCCCTCAGCCCTTGGCCACGGCCCGCAGCCGGTCCACCACGTCGGCGCGCAGCTCGGCCGGCTCCAGGACCACCACGTCCGGCCCGAACTCCACCAGCCAGGCGTCCAGTCCGTGCCCGTACGGAATCTCCAACTCGTCCCAGCCGTCCCCGAGTTCCCGGACGGAGGTGGCTTTCGCCCGAAGGGGGTACCCCGCGCCCGTGCGCAGCCGGATCCGGGCGCTGCGGTCGGCGGTCTCCCCGGCCCAGCTCGCGACGGTCTCGCGGACGGTGACGACGTCGGGCACCTCGGCGGTGAACCGGCCGTTGCGGCTGCGCACCTTGCCGGTGATCCGGGAGAGCCGGAAGACCCGCTCGGCGCCGCGGTCGCGGTCCCAGCCGGCGAGGTACCAGTGGCCGCGCCAGCACTCCAGCGCCCACGGCTCCACGTGCCGGGGCTCGGGGTGGGCGGCGGTGGCCTTGCGGTAGTCGAAGACGACCGGACGGCGGTCGCGGCAGGCCAGCATCAGCGGCTCGAACGCGGCCTCGTGCACCGGGATGCGCGGTTCCAGGGCGCTGTGCGCCTCGTAGGGGTCGACGTCCTCGGGCAGGCCCGCCGCGCGCAGCTTCTGCAGGGCGCCGCTGGCGGCGCCGGCGAGCCTGGCCTGCTGCCACACCTTGGCGGCGAGGCCCAGCGCGGCGGCCTCCTCGGCGTCCAGGGTGATGGGCGGCAGGCGGTTGCTGTCGCGGCGGGCGAGATAGCCGACCTCGCCGTCGAGCGCCTCCACGGTCTCGATGACCAGCCCGAGTTCGCGCAGATCGTCCTTGTCGCGCTCGAACATCCGGTTGAAGGAGTCGTCCGTGTTGGCTTCCAGGTAGGCCTCGATGGACTCCCGCAGCTCGCGCTTGCTGAGCGGCCGCCGCGTCCCGAGCAGACACAGCGCCAGGTTCATCAGCCGCTCGGCCTTGGCAATGGCCATCGACGCCCTTCGCCTCCCTATGGTGCTTTACGACGATGACCGTACCGCCCCGCGGTGGCCTGGCAAAAGCCGAGGGCCCATGCCTGGGCAGGCACGGGCCCCAGCTCGACCGAGCCGATCGCGTTCGGTCGTACGACGGTCAGACCGCGACCAGGTCGACCACGAAGATCAGCGTCTCGCCGGGCTTGATCGCCGGGGTCGGGCTCTGGTTGCCGTACGCCAGGTGCGGCGGGATGGTCAGCTGGCGGCGGCCGCCGACCTTCATGCCCTGCACACCCTGGTCCCAGCCCTTGATGACCCGGCCGCCGCCCAGCGGGAAGCGGAAGGGGGTGCCGCGGTTCCAGCTCGCGTCGAACTCCTCGCCCGTGCTGAAGGCGACGCCCACGTAGTGGACGGTGACGGTCTGACCCGCCTGCGCCACCGCGCCGTCGCCTTCCCAGATGTCCTTGATCTCAAGGTCCGCCGGGGGCTCGCCGCCCGGGAAGTCGATCTCGGGCTTCTCGATGCTCACGTCTCTAGCTCCTGCTTGTCTGCGGAAAGGCAACGGACACAGTCTTACATCCCCGGCGCGTCACATCTTGGCCAGGATGTCCACCGTGAAGACCAGGACCGAGTCCTTCTTGATGCCGCTGCCCGAGGGCGGGCTGTCGCCGTACCCCAGCTTCGGCGGGATGACGATGAGGACCCGGCTGCCGACCTTCTTGCCGGTCAGCCCCTGCGCCCAGCCCTTGACGACCTGCTGGAGCGAGAACGACGTCAGCGCCCCCCGGCCGTACGTGGAGTCGAACTCCTTGCCGGTGTCCCACAGCACGCCCTTGTACTGCACCAGGACGGTGCTGTCGGCCGCGACCTCGTCGCCGTCACCCTCGATGACGTAGTTCGCCACCAGCTTGGTGGGCGCGTCCTTCTTGGGGATGTCGATGGAGGGCGCCTTGCCGTCGGTGTTGGTGCCGACCTCGGGCAGGCTCGCGTCGTTCTGCGCGACCTTGGTGCCCTTGGCGGAGCTGGTCGCGTTGAACGTGCCCTGGATGTCGGCGACGAACACCAGCGTGTCGGTGCCCTTGATGCCCGCCTGCGAGTTGCCCGAGGTGCCGTACCCCCAGGTGGGCGGCACCGAGAACAGGACGCGGCTGCCGACCTTCTTGCCGGCCAGGGCGTACCGCCAGCCGTCGATGATGCTGCCCTGGGCGAGCTGGATGAGCAGCGGGGTCTTGCGGTCGTAGGAGTTGTCGAAGACCTTCGCGGTGTCCCAGATCTGGCCCAGGTAGTGGGCCTGGATGTAGTCGTTCTCCGCGACGGTCTTGCCGCTGCCGGCGATCGCCGTCTTCACCGCGAGCTGCTTGGACGGGTCGCCGCTGCCCTTGGCGACGGTCGGTTTCGAGCCGAACGCGGTGCCGGCGGTGATCGCCGGCAGCGGGCCGTCGACGATCTTCGGCGGCGGCGCCGCCGAGGTGGCCGACGCGGAGGGCGAGGCGCTGTCGCTGGCCTTGCTCGAATCGGACTTGTCGTCGTCGCCGCATCCGGCGAGTGTGACCAGTCCTGCGGGTACGGCGATGAGTAGGGAGCGTCGGCGCACGGTGGGGGCCTCGTATCGGTCGATCTTGTTGATGGCGTGCGCGCAACTCTACGGCGTGAGAAGGGCGCCGTACCGAAAACGTACGGCGCCCGTGTTGCGTTCCGGTCTTCACCGGAACGGGTTGCTCACATTCCCGCGATGAGCTTCTCCACCCGGTCGTCCACCGAACGGAACGGGTCCTTGCACAAGACCGTGCGCTGCGCCTGGTCGTTGAGCTTGAGGTGCACCCAGTCGACGGTGAAGTCCCGGCGCTGTTCCTGGGCCCTGCGGATGAAGTCGCCGCGCAGCCGGGCCCGAGTGGTCTGCGGGGGAACGGACTTGCCCTCGAAGATCTTCAAGTCGTTGCAGATCCGCGCTGCCTGACCCTTCTTCTCCAGCAGGTAGTACAGGCCACGACGACGGTGGATGTCGTGGTAGGCGAGGTCTATCTGCGCCACCCGCGGATGCGACATGGTCATGTTGTTCTTGGCCCGGTACCGCTCGATGAGCTTGTACTTCATGACCCAGTCGATCTCGGTGCCGATCCGGTCGAGGTCCTCCGACTCGATCGCGTCCAGCGTGCGGCCCCACAGCTCCAGGACCTGCTCGACGGTGCCGGTGCGGATGCCCCGGCGCTCGCAGAAGTCCACGGCCTTCTCGTAGTACTCGCGCTGCACCTCCAGCGCGGACGCCTCCCGGCCGCTGGCCAGCCGCACCTTGCGCCGGCCGGTGATGTCGTGGCTGACCTCGCGGATCGCCCGGATCGGGTTCTCCAGGGTCAGGTCCCGCATCACGGTGCCCGCCTCGATCATGCGCAGCACCAGATCGGTGGCGCCGACCTTGAGCAGCATGGTCGTCTCGGACATGTTCGAGTCGCCCACGATGACGTGCAGGCGGCGGTAGCGCTCGGCGTCCGCGTGCGGCTCGTCGCGCGTGTTGATGATCGGCCGCGAGCGGGTCGTCGCCGAGGAGACGCCCTCCCAGATGTGCTCGGCCCGCTGGCTGACGCAGTACACCGCACCGCGCGGCGTCTGCAGCACCTTGCCCGCGCCGCACAGCAGCTGGCGCGTGACCAGGAACGGAATGAGGATGTCCGCGAGTCGGGAGAACTCCCCGTGCCGCGCCACCAGATAGTTCTCGTGGCACCCGTAGGAGTTGCCCGCCGAGTCGGTGTTGTTCTTGAAGAGGTAGACGTCGCCCGCGATTCCCTCCTCGTGCAGGCGTCGTTCGGCGTCTACCAGAAGCCCTTCCAGAATGCGCTCGCCGGCCTTGTCGTGGGTGACCAGTTCGATCACGTTGTCACATTCGGGTGTCGCGTATTCCGGATGTGATCCCACGTCGAGATAGAGGCGGGCGCCGTTTCGCAGAAAGACATTGCTGCTGCGGCCCCATGACACGACACGGCGGAAGAGGTACCGCGCCACCTCGTCGGGAGACAGGCGGCGCTGTCCCCTGAACGTACACGTGACGCCGTACTCGTTCTCCAGCCCGAAAATGCGGCGGTCCATGAGTGAACATTACGCCCGATCCCCTGAGCTGAAACGGGGTTCGACGGCACGGTTTGGATCATTTTCCGATGAAGCCGCAACGACCGCGCGCCCCGCGGGAGCTGCGAGTACCCGCCCCGTGGCCAGCAACACCAGCAGCGACACACCCCCCGCCGCACCCGGCAGGACGAACCCCCACAGGGCCCCGCCGGCCTCGACGACCGGGCCCGCCAGGCCCGTTCCGACCGACGCCCCGACGGTGAACGTCGTCACCAGCCAGGAGAACGCCTCGGTCACCGTCCCGACCGGCGCGTGCCGGTCCACCAGGACGAACGCGCACGCGATGGCGGGCGCCAGGAACACGCCCGCGAGCACGGTGAGCAGCACCATGGCCACCGCGCCCGGCATCAGCGTCAGCGGCAGGTAACAGACCGCCAGAAGGGCCACCAGCCCCTGGAGTCGACGAGCCGGCTCACCCGTCCACCGCCGCGCCCCGTAGGCGGTGCCCCCGATGAGCGCGCCGAGCCCCAGGGCGGCCATCAGCCAGCCGTAGACCGCGTCGCCGCCGTGGTCGTCCGCGTACGGCACCGAGGCCACCGTGATCGAGCCCAGCGCGATGCCGACGAACAGGAACGCCCCCAGCAGCGCCAGCAGCCCGGGCGAGCGCAGGGCACCCAGCCAGTGCGCCTCGCGCGGTGCCGAGCGCCACGCGCGCGAGGGCGGCGAGACGACCACGGAGAGCGCGCCGAGCACCCCCAGGGCGTTCAGGACCAGCAGCGCCGCCTCGGCCGACCACAGCGACACGCACAGCGTCACCAGCAGGGGCCCCACGGTGAACATGACCTCCTGCGCCACGGCGTCCATCGCGTACGCCGTGTGCACCTGCTCCTCCCGGCCCAGCACGCTCGGCCACAGGGCCCGCAGACCGCCCTCCAGGGGCGGCGTGAACAGACCGGCGGCCGCCACGCACGCGTAGGCGAGCGGAAGCGGGTCGACGCCCGTGGCGGCGAAGCCGGCCGTCGCCAGGGCCGAGGCGAGGGCCGCGGGCAGCTGGACGCGGGGCTGCCCGTAGAGGTCCACCAGCCGCCCGAGCACGGGCTGGCCGACGGCGTTCGCGACGCCGTACACCGCCGCGAGCCCGCCGGCGAGGCTGTAGGTGCCGCCCTGCGCGCGCACGAACAGCACGATGGCGATGGCGGCCGTGGCGTTGGGCAGCCGGCCCACCAGCGTGCCCACGAGGAGGCGCGTGACGTGCTTCGCCCTGAGGATCTCCAGGTATCCCGCGGTCATCCCGCCACCCCTGCCTCCACGTTTTACGTATAACTCAACCTCCCATACGTACCATGTGCGCTGTTCAGGCGTCCAGGCGAAAAGGAGCCCCACGGTGGCACGCAGCAGCACGCGGCCCACCAGCCGTGACGTCGCCCAGGCGGCCGGGGTCTCCCAGGCGGCCGTCTCCCTGGTGCTCGGCGACAAGTGGCGCGGCCGGGTCTCCGAGGCGACCGCCGCACGCGTACGGGAGGCCGCACGCGACCTCGGCTACCGCCCCAACCTCGCCGCCCGCAACCTCCGCCTGGGCCGCACCCGCACCGTCCTGCTCGTGGTCCCGGCACTGACCACCGAGTTCTTCGCCGGCGTCTACACCGGCGCCGCCCGGGTCGCCGCCGCCCACGGCTTCGGCGTCGTCCTCTACCCCTCCCCCGAAGGCATCGGCCCCGCCCGCGACCCCTTCGCCTCCGCCCAGGCCGCCCTGGACGGCGTCATCGCCTCCTCCATGGCCGCCGACGCCCTCACCGCCATCCGCGGCGACCAGCTCCCGCTGGTGATGCTCGACAGCGACCCCGACGGCAACCTCGGCGCCGCCACCGTCAACCTCGACATCGCCGACGGCGTCCGTCAGATCGCCGCCCACCTGCTGGGCCTCGGCCACCGCCGCTTCCTGCACCTCGCCGCCGACGTCGCCTCCTGGACCTTCGAGGTACGCGCGCGGGAACTCGCCGCCCGCCTCGGCGCGGTGCCCGGCACCACGCTGCGCACGGCCCGGGCGCCGATCTCCATCGAGGGCGCCCTGACCGCCACGGCGACGGCCCTGTCCGCGCCCGGCCCCCGGCCCACCGCCCTGGTCTGCGACGACGACAAGCTCGCCGCCGGCGCCTACAAGGCCCTGCGCCGCCTCGGCCTGCGCGTCCCCGACGACGTCTCCGTCACCGGCCTTGACGACCTCGCCCTCGCCACCGCCCTCGACCCCGAGCTGACCACCGTACGGCTGGACGCGGAGCTCTTCGGCGAGCGGGGCATGCGGGCCCTGCTGGCCGTCCTGGAGGGCCGCGCGCCCGAGGCGGGCGACATTCCCGTCGAGCTGGTCGTACGCGGCTCCACGACCCCGCCCAGCGCCTCCTGAACGCCCTGTGCCCCGGCCGGAAGATCGGCCGGGGCACAGCAGGGACGGAAACGGGAGGACGGGGCCGTCCTCGAACGGGAAGGCTACTCCTCGCCCGGACCCTCGCCCTCGGAACTGCTCTCCGCCTCGGTGGACGCTCCGCCCTCCTCCAGCAGCCGGGAGAGCTGGCGGCCGACGATGCGCTTGAACTTGCGGGCCTGCGGACGCGTACGGTCCAGCACCGCGACCTCCAGCCGCTCCGCGGGGATCTCCCGCTGCGTGCCGTTCGTGTCGCGGGACAGGGCCTGGACGGCGAGCTTGAGGGCCTCGGCCAGGCTCATGCCGTCCTGGTGGCGCTGGTCGAGATAGCTGCTGATCTGCTCGGCGTTGCCGCCCACCGCGACCGAGCCGTGCTCGTCCACGATCGAACCGTCGTGCGGCAGCCGGTAGATCTGGTCGCCGTCCGGGGTCTCGCCGACCTCGGCCACCACGAGCTCCACCTCGTACGGCTTCTCGCCTGCCGAGGAGAAGATCGTGCCCAGCGTCTGGGCGTAGACGTTGGCCAGCCCGCGGGCGGTCACGTCGTCCCGGTCGTAGGTGTAACCGCGCAGGTCGGCGTAGCGGACACCGCCGATGCGCAGGTTCTCGTACTCGTTGTACTTGCCGGCGGCCGCGAAGCCGATCCGGTCGTAGATCTCGCTGAACTTGTGCAGCGCGCGGGACGGGTTCTCGCCGACGAAGACGATGCCGTCGGTGTACTGCATGACCACCAGGCTGCGGCCGCGGGCGATGCCCTTGCGGGCGTACTCCGCCCGGTCGGCCATCGCCTGCTGAGGTGAGACATAGAACGGCGTCGACACCGGTTATCCGTCCCTTTCTGTCGAGGTCACTGCGATCACCTTGATAAGACCGGCCCGCGCTACAGCAGCGCGGCCCGCGGACCGTCGGGCTGCTCCAGCCGCCGCTCCAGGACCGAGCGGGCGATCTCGGAGGACTCGTCCTCCGTGAGCCGGCGGAAGCCGTCCTCGGTGATCACGGTGACGATCGGGTAGATCCGGCGGGCGACATCGGGACCGCCGGTCGCCGAGTCGTCGTCTGCCGCGTCGTAGAGAGCCTGCACCACCAGCGTGGTGGCCTGGTCCTCGGTGAGGTCGTCACGGAAGAGCTTCTTCATGGCGCCGCGCGCGAAGATCGAGCCGGAGCCCGTGGCCGCGTAGCCGTGCTCCTCGCTGCGGCCGCCCGTGACGTCGTAGGAGAAGATGCGGCCCTTCTCCCGGTCGACGTCGTAGCCGGCGAACAGCGGCACGACGGCCAGCCCCTGCATCGCCATGCCGAGGTTGGAACGGATCATCGTCGACAACCGGTTGGCCTTGCCCTCCAGGGAGAGCTGCGCGCCTTCGACCTTCTCGAAGTGCTCCAGCTCCAGCTGGAAGAGCTTGACCATCTCCACGGCGAGACCGGCGGTGCCGGCGATGCCGACGGCCGAGTACTCGTCGGCGGGGAACACCTTCTCGATGTCGCGCTGGGCGATCACGTTGCCCATGGTGGCCCGGCGGTCACCGGCCAGCACGACACCCCCCGGGAACGTCACGGCGACGATGGTCGTCCCGTGCGGCGCCTCCAGCACGCCCTGTGTGGGGGGCAGTTGCCGGTTGCCGGGCAACAGCTCCGGCTGGTGCGCGGAGAGGAAGTCCATGAAGGAGGACGACCCCGGCGTCAGGAAGGCAGCTGGTAGACGCCCGGTGCTACGAGTGTTGGCTTCCACGCGATTCCTTCCAAATAAGCGGCGGCCCGGCGTACGGCGTCGGGATCTCACCCAACTTGCCGATGGCCGAATTGCAGTTGAAGCACAGTACGCCTCGGACCTTACCCGTCTTGCGGCAGTGATCCACATGCACGGCAGGAGCCTTCAGACAGATCACACAGAGCCCCACCTGAGAGGCAACCATCTCGTCACGCTCGGCCACCGTCATGCCGTACTGGCGCTTCGGATGGCGGTCGCGCCCTTCGATAGCTCGACACGCCTTGCAGGCAGTCGACAGACCGTCGCCAGCTGTTCTGTTGCGGTCCCACTCGGAGTTCGGCTTGATCGTCTCGCAACGCTGGCAGTACTTGTGCCCCACAGACGCATCGACAGCAGGCCTGGAGGCCGTCACGCATGCCCTTGTTATTTGCGAAGGCTGCTCGCGGCTTGTGTTCACCGCGAGCAGCGCTTCACGTCTTCGCTGTCGATCAACCCCAACCCCCGATTTAGCCTTTGAATCGAAGGCTAAATCACTCTCCGCCCTTCTGAACGAAGGAACGCACGAAGTCCTCGGCATTTTCTTCGAGCACATCATCGATTTCGTCCAGGACGGAGTCCACGTCGTCGCTCAGCTTCTCGTGGCGCTCCTTCAGGTCCTCGGAGCCCTGCGCCTCTGTGGTCTGCTCCTCGACCTCTTCCGTGGAGCGCGTCGCCTTCTGCTGGCCGCCGCCGGTGTCCTTGGTCGCCATAACCCTCACCCCGCTCGGTTCGACGTTCTTGATCAGACCCTACAAGCAGGGTCCGACATCGGCCCCGCATTCCCTCAACGTACGAGGGCCATCTCGATGATTCCCGGACGGCGGAATTTCCACCCTGTCCGGGCGCGAGGGCCCGGGTACCCACTCAGCCGCCCGACAGCACCCTGACCAGGTCTTCCGCCGTGCGACAGCGGTCCAGCAGCTCCTTGACGTGATTTCGCGTTCCGCGAAGCGGTTCGAGGGTTGGGACGCGCTGCAGGGAGTCCCGGCCCGGCAGGTCGAAGATCACCGAGTCCCAGGAGGCCGCCGCGACGTCGTCGGCGTACTGCTCCAGGCAGCGCCCGCGGAAGTACGCGCGCGTGTCCTCCGGCGGCTTGGTGCGGGCCCGCTCGACGTCGGCCTCGTCCAGCAGCCGCTTGATGCGCCCGCGGGCCGCCAGACGGTTGTAGAGGCCCTTCTCGGCCCGTACGTCGGCGTACTGGAGGTCGAGGAGGTGGAGCTTGGCGGCGTCCCAGTCGAGGCCGTCGCGGCGCCGGTAGCCCTCCATGAGCTCCCGCTTGGCGACCCAGTCCAGTTCGCCGGCGAGGCTCATGGGGTCGTTCTCCAGGCGGTTGAGGGTGTCCTCCCAGCGGGCCAGGACGTCCTTGGTCTGCTCGTCCGCGTCGGCGCCGTAGCGCTCCTCGACGTACTTGCGGGAGAGCTCGTAGTACTCCATCTGGAGCTGGACCGCGGTGAGTGTGCGGCCGCTGCGCAGCGTGACCAGGCGCTGGAGCGTCGGGTCGTGGGAGACCTGGTGCAGGGTCCGCACGGGCTGGTCGACGGCGAGGTCCACCGCGATGAAGCCGTCCTCGATCATGGACAGGACGAGCGCGGTCGTGCCCAGTTTGAGGTACGTGGAGATCTCGGAGAGGTTGGCGTCGCCGATGATCACGTGCAGCCGGCGGTACTTCTCGGCGTCGGCGTGCGGCTCGTCGCGGGTGTTGATGATCGGTCGCTTAAGGGTGGTCTCCAGGCCGACCTCGACCTCGAAGTAGTCGGCGCGCTGGCTGAGCTGGAAGCCGTGTTCGTGGCCGTCCTGACCGATGCCGACGCGGCCGGCGCCGGTGATGACCTGGCGGGAGACGAAGAAGGGCGTGAGGTGGCGCACGATGTCCGAGAAGGGGGTCTCCCGCTTCATCAGGTAGTTCTCGTGCGTGCCGTAGGAGGCGCCCTTGTTGTCGGTGTTGTTCTTGTAGAGGTGGATGGGCTGGGCGCCGGGGAGCTGGGCCGCGCGTTCGGCGGCCTCGGCCATGATCCGTTCGCCGGCCTTGTCCCACAGCACGGCGTCGCGGGGGTTGGTGACCTCGGGGGCGCTGTATTCGGGGTGGGCGTGGTCGACGTAGAGCCGCGCACCGTTGGTGAGGATCACGTTGGCGAGGCCGATGTCCTCGTCGGTGAGCTGGCTGGAGTCGGCGGCCTCCCGGGCGAGGTCGAAGCCCCGCGCGTCCCGCAGCGGATTCTCCTCCTCGAAGTCCCAGCGGGCCCGGCGGGCCCGGTGCATCGCCGCCGCGTAGGCGTTGACGATCTGGGACGAGGTGAGCATGGCATTGGCGTTGGGGTGGCCGGGGACGGAGATGCCGTACTCCGTCTCGATGCCCATTACTCGCCGTACGGTCATGCGGCCCTCCTTGCCCGGCGGCGCCCTCGGTCGGGGGCGGCGCTCAAGTACCGCTGGCGCTCCGGTGCGTGTGCGGTGCCCGTCCCCGCACTGCGCGACTCGGCGGTACCGAAGAGCCTAGAACGGCTTTGCGCTGGTGGGGAGATCATTTGCGTCATTGCCTTGCTCGCCTTTGTTCCGGTTCGTTGCCTGAAAAACAGTCGGCTGCGGGTACCCCGTTGAGGGCACCCGCAGCCGCCCTGTCCTTACAGGTACTGACCGGTGTTCGCCACCGTGTCGATGGAGCGTCCGGTGTCGGCGCCCTGCTTTCCGGTGATGAGGGTACGGATGTAGACGATCCGCTCGCCCTTCTTTCCGGAGATCCGGGCCCAGTCGTCCGGGTTGGTGGTGTTGGGCAGGTCCTCGTTCTCCTTGAACTCGTCCACGCATGCCTGGAGGAGGTGGGAGACGCGCAGGCCCTTCTGGTTGTGGTCGAGGAAGTCCTTGATCGCCATCTTCTTGGCGCGGCCGACGATGTTCTCGATCATGGCGCCGGAGTTGAAGTCCTTGAAGTAGAGGACTTCCTTGTCACCGTTGGCGTAGGTGACCTCCAGGAAGCGGTTCTCCTCGGATTCCGCGTACATGTGCTCGACGGCCGTCTGGATCATGCTCTCGACGGTGGCCGCCTTGTCGCCGCCGTGCTCGCCGAGGTCGTCGGCGTGCAGCGGGAGGCGCTCGGTGAGGTACTTGCCGAAGATGTCCTTGGCGGCCTCGGCGTCCGGGCGCTCGATCTTGATCTTCACGTCGAGGCGGCCGGGGCGCAGGATGGCGGGGTCGATCATGTCCTCGCGGTTGGAGGCGCCGATGACGACCACGTTCTGCAGGCCCTCCACGCCGTCGATCTCGGCGAGCAGCTGCGGGACGATCGTGTTCTCGACGTCCGAGCTGACACCCGAGCCGCGGGTGCGGAAGAGGGACTCCATCTCGTCGAAGAAGACGATGACGGGGGTGCCCTCGCTGGCCTTCTCCCTCGCACGCTGGAAGACGAGGCGGATCTGCCGCTCGGTCTCGCCGACGTACTTGTTCAGCAGCTCGGGGCCCTTGATGTTGAGGAAGAAGCTCTTGCCGGCGGCCTGGCCGGTGACCTCGGCGACCTTCTTGGCCAGCGAGTTGGCGACGGCCTTGGCGATGAGCGTCTTGCCGCATCCGGGGGGCCCGTAGAGCAGCACGCCCTTGGGCGGGCGCAGTTCGTGCTCCTTGAACAGGTCCGGGTAGAGGTACGGCAGCTCGACCGCGTCGCGGATGGCCTCGATCTGGCCGCCGAGTCCGCCGATCTGGTCGTAGCCGATGTCCGGGACCTCTTCGAGGACGAGTTCCTCGACCTCGCTCTTGGGAACGACCTCGTAGACATAGCCGGAGCGGGGTTCGAGCAGCAGGGCGTCGCCGGGACGGATGGTGACGTCCAGCAGCGGCTCGGCGAGCCGTACCACCCGTTCCTCGTCGGTGTGCCCGAGCACCAGGGCGCGCTCGCCGTCCTCAAGGATCTCCTTGAGGGTGACGATGTCCCCGACGCGCTCGAACTCCATGGCTTCGACCACGTTGAGCGCTTCGTTGAGCATGACTTCCTGGCCACGCCGGAGCTCTTCGAGGTCGACGCTGGGGCTGACGTTCACCCGGAGCTTGCGGCCCCCGGTGAAGATGTCGGCGGTGCCGTCCTCGTTGGCCTGCAGGAAGACGCCGAAGCCGGCCGGCGGCTGCGCGAGCCGGTCGACCTCCTCCTTGAGGGCCACGATCTGGTCGCGGGCCTCACGGAGCGTGTTGGCGAGTCGCTCGTTCTGCGCGGACACGCCGGCCAGGTTGGTCTGCAGCTCGACGATCCGCTCTTCGAGAATCCTCGTGTGCCGCGGAGAGTCGGCGAGCTTGCGCCGCAGGACGGCGATCTCCTGCTCAAGGTAGGCAATCTGCCCGGCCGGGTCGTCGGACCCTCGTCCCGGGCGGATGCCGCGGTTCATGTCGTCGTCGTGGGCTGCCACGGTCCTCACCTCCTCCAAGGGGAGCTGGACGCTTCCAGACCCTACCTGGGCGGGTGCCGATTGAAACCCCTAGATCACAAAGACGGTCGGGGTGTGTCCGATCTTCACCCTTGCGCTCTCCCTCACGCCAGGGGAATACCCACCGAACATGATTGGAACCCAGGCCCAGGTAGGGTCGAAGTGTTCAACACCCGTCAGAGCTGGCCGGATTCCCGTCGGCTCGGCACTCAAACGGCAGGAGACATGGGCGTGCAGCAGGAGGCGGTGGCCGGAAGCGAGGCTCTGGAGGTCTGGATCGACCAGGACCTGTGTACCGGCGACGGCATCTGCGCCCAGTACGCGCCGGAGGTGTTCGAGCTGGACATCGACGGTCTGGCGTATGTGAAGGGCGCGGGGGACGAGCTGTTGCAGGACCGGGGTGCCACAACGCCCGTTCCGCTGCCGCTTCTCACGGACGTGGTGGATTCCGCGAAGGAATGTCCGGGCGAGTGCATCCATGTACGGCGGGTTTCGGACAAGGTCGAGGTGTACGGCCCGGACGCCGAGTGAGCCCACGGACACGGCCTGTTACGACTGTCTGATTTCTCACACGATGGGCGGCGGGCGTCAGACGGCGTGGGTACCGGCGGGTGTCGAGCGGACGAACGCACCCTTCTGCCACTGCCACTTCGCGCTGTCCTTGACGTCCGGGCAGCAGCGGGGCACGTCCTCCGAGGAGTAGCCGAGGAGGGTGGCGACGACGGCTCCGTCCTGGACGGTGAGGTCACTGACCGTGTCGCCGTCCTTGGCGTCGAGCAGGGTCGCCACCACGCGCGCGTCGCCGCTGTGCGCGTCGCGTGTGAGGACGTACACGCCGTCGGGCGGGGTGCCCATGGGGGCGTCGCAGTGCACCACGGCGACCGTCTCGGGCTGTCCGTCGCCGTCGAGGTCCCCGGTCGCCTTCTTCTGTACGACGGCCTTGACGGGGCCGCAGCTGATCGGGAAGCGGACGCCCGTGGTGGCGGGCGCGGCCGCGGTGTGCGCCGCCTTGCCCGTGGAACCGGCCGGCTGTGCCGCGGTCGCCGAGTTGGGCTGCAGCAGCGAGGAGAGGGCCATCACGCCGGCGACGGCCGTGGCGGTGGCGACCCAGTGGATCGGGCGGGTGTGCGTGTGTGCCAGTTCCGGGACGGCGGATTGCTGCACTAGGAGTGTCTCCTGTGAGGGCTGTGCCGGTGGGGGTGGCCAGCATCGTGCCACACGTCACAGGGGGTGGGAACGGCGGGGTGCGCGGTTGCGCCGCGGGCACCTGCGAAGGGCGCGTTTTGTGGCGTCCTGTCAAGACAAGGGTGCCGTGGCGCAGTTCCGGTGGATTCACGGGAACTGCGCCACGGCGTCCGTACGTTGTACGCGGCACGGGGCCGCCCTAGCGGTCGGTGCCTCCGCCGGCGTTGGGGCCCTCGTAGTCCTCGCCGTAGGCGCCCTTGGCGGGGCGGCGGCGGCGCATGGGGGGCTCGACGCCGTCGGCGAGGCGGCGGGCGGTGAGCAGGAAGCCGGTGTGGCCGATCATCCGGTGGTCGGGGCGGACGGCCAGGCCCTCGATGTGCCAGTTGCGGATCATCGTCTCCCAGGCGGTCGGCTCGTTGAAGCAGCCGATCTCGCGGATGGACTCGACGGTCCGGGCGAGCTGGGTGGTGGTGGCGACGTAGCAGCACAGGATGCCGCCGGGGACGAGCGCCTTGGAGACGGCCTCCAGGCACTCCCAGGGGGCGAGCATGTCGAGGATGACGCGGTCGACGTCGGTGTCGGAGAGGTTGTCCTGGAGGTCGCCGACGGTGAGCTGCCAGGCGGGGTGCGGGCCGCCGAAGTAGCGCTCCACGTTCTGCCGGGCGATCTCGGCGAAGTCCTCGCGGCGCTCGTAGCTGTGCAGCATGCCCTGGTCGCCGATGGCGCGCAGCAGGAAGCTGCTGAGCGAGCCGGAGCCGACGCCGGCCTCGACGACGCGGGCGCCGGGGAAGATGTCGGCGAAGGCGAGGATCTGCCCCGCGTCCTTGGGGTAGACCACGGCGGCGCCGCGGGGCATGGACAGGACGTAGTCGGGGAGCAGGGGGCGCAACGCGAGGTAGGCGACGTTCCCGGTGGTGCGGACAACGCTGCCCTCGGGAGCGCCGATCAGTTCGTCGTGCGGGAAGGAACCCTTGTGGGTGTGGAAGTTCTTCCCGGCTTCGAGCGTGAACGTGTAGTGGCGGCCCTTGGGGTCGGTCAGCTGAACCTGGTCGCCGACCTTGAAGGGCCCGCGCCTGCGGGCGGCACCGGTCGGTTCGGACATGTGAACAGCCTACCGGGGTTTGCGGGGGCCGCCGACCACTACGGGGCGGGCCTGGCCATGGCCTTCACGAAGGCGCGTTCGACGTCCGCGGCGGACAGGACGCCGTAGATCTCGCCGGTCTCCTCGACGACCAGGTACTCGGTGGCCGGGGTGGCCCGGAGGGCGTCCAGGAGGTCCTCCCCCGCCAGTTCCGCCGAGACGCGCATGCCGTCGGTGAGTTCCTGGGCGAGGCCGCTGACGGCGACCCAGGGGCGGCGGTGTTCGGGGACGCCGACGATGGCGGCCTCGCGGACGAGGGAGAGGGGGTTGCCGTCGGAGTCGACGACGACCAGGGCGCGGGCGCCGGCGGCGTTGGCGCGGCGCAGGGCCTCGGAGAGGGGGGTGTCGGTCTCGACGGGGACGGCGCGCCGGGTGAGGTTGCGGGCGCGCAGTTCCGGGAGGTGTTCCCTGAGCCGGGCCATGCGGAGGCTGTTGCCGGCGCCGGTCCAGATGATCGCGGCGAGGATCGCGGCGAGCAGGGCGTCGGTGACGGTGTCCATGCCGACGTTGTCCTCGGCGGTGGAGCCGAGGGCGCCGGACTGGGTGAGCAGCGGGAGGCCGATCAGGACGGAGACGGCGAGGGCGCGGCCGACCCAGGCGGCGGCGATGGTGCCGCTCATGGGTCGGCCGGTGATCTTCCAGACGACGGCGCGGAGCATGCGGCCGCCGTCGAGGGGGAGGCCGGGCAGGAGGTTGAAGGCGGCCACGATCAGGTTGGAGATCATCAGGCCGGCGAGCAGGACGCCCGGGACGGTGCCGGGCTCCACGGGCTGCATGGCGAGGTAGAAGAGACCGGACAGCACGAGGGAGAGCAGCGGGCCGACGAAGGCCAGCACGAACTCCCGGCCGGGGGTCTCGGCCTCCTTCTCGATCTCGGAGACGCCGCCGAAGAACTGGAGCTGGATGCGGCGGACGGGGAGCTTGAAGCGGAGGGCGGCGACCGTGTGGGCGAGTTCGTGGACGAGGACGGAGGCGTAGAAGGCGACCGCGAAGAAGAGGGAGACGAGGTAGCGGGCGGCGCCGAGTTCGGGCAGCACGCGGTCGAGCTGGCCGCCGAAGACCCAGGTGATCAGCGCGGCGACGAGGAACCAGCTGGGAGCCACGTAGACGGGCACCCCGAAGGGCCGCCCCATCAGGAAGCCGCCGCGGGGGGATTCGCGTCGCTGCGGCGGGGGGTTCTTGGCGGGACCGGAGTGAGCGAGGGTACGGGGGCCGGCGTGCGCGCCGTCGGAGTCGTCGCCGGGATGCCGGGCAGGGGCGGCGTCTCCGGGCCCCGGTGACGCCGCACTCGTGCCGCTGTCGCTGCCGGGGCGCTGGACGGGGGCCACGCCTTCGGCCCGTCGAGACGGCACGCCCGAGCCGCCGTTGACGTCCGACTCCGAAGCAGGCGCCGCCTCATCCGGCCGCCGAGGTGACACGCCGGAGCCGGCATTGGCGTCCGACTCCGAGGCTGAGGCCGTCTCCTCCGGCCGTCGAGGTGACACGCCGGAGCCAGCGTTGGCGCCCGACTCCGAAGCAGGCGCCGTCTCCTCCGGCCGTCGAGGTGACACGCCGGAGCCAGCGTTGGCATCCGACTCCGAGGCTGAGGCCGTCTCCTCCGGCCGTCGAGGTGACACGCCGGAGCCAGCGTTGGCATCCGACTCCGAAGCAGGCGCCGCCTCATCCGGCTGTCGAGGTGACACGCCGGAGCCGGCATTGGCGTCCGGCTCTGAGGCTGGGGCCGTTTCTTCCGGGTGCCGAGGCTGCGTGCCGGAGTGGGCGTTGTTGCCGGACTCCGGGGCAGGGGCCGTGGCTTCCGGCCGGTGAGGCGGCGTACCGGAGCCGGTGTCGCTGCCGGGCTCCGGGGCGGGCGCTGTTTCCTCCGGGCGGCGAGGCGGCGCGCTGGGGTCGGTGTTGGCGCCGGGCTTTGGAGCGGAGGGCGTGGCGTCCGGTTGCCGTGCGGGGGTGCCGGGGTGCTCGGGAGCGAGGGGCCGGGTGGGGTCGTCGGCGCCGGGAGGGGTGTCGGCGGGGTCCTTCGGGGTGCCCGTGTCGTCGGCCATCGTGGCGTGCCTCTCGTCGCCGGTGGCGTCGGTGGAGGGGGCCGCAGGCCCGGTGTGGTGCTCGGCCGGCCTGTCGGTGCCGGATCGCGGCTGCCCGCTCCCGCCGCTCTCGTCCACGGTGTCCCCTCGTTCGAAGCGTCTCCCGCGCCTGCCGTGCGGGAGGTCTGGGGTCGATGGTATGCGGCCGTCGCGGCGCGTTCCGCCCCGGCACCCCCTGTGTTTCCCCGGGCGTCGCGGCTCCAGCGGGCGCGGCTGGGTCACTGTCAGTGGCGGGCCGTAAGGTCTGGGGGCATGGAGACGAGTACGGAGGGCACGGCTCAGGCCGCGGGCACGGAGGACGCGCAAGCGGGTCCGGGGGCTTCGGCCGAGGCGGCGACGACCGCGGTGGCAACGACCGCCGCGGACACGACCGTGGCAGGCACGGCGGGAGCGGAGACGGCCGCGGCGGGCGCGCCCGCGACCGTGGCCTCGCCCGTCGCGATAGCGCCGGCCAGCCTCTCGCCCTCGCGCGCGGGCGACTTCATGCAGTGTCCTCTGCTGTACCGGTTCCGGGTCATCGACCGGCTCCCGGAGAAGCCGAGCGAGGCGGCGACCCGCGGAACGCTGGTGCACGCGGTGCTGGAGCGGCTCTTCGACGCCCCGGCCGCCGAGCGGACCGCGCCGCGGGCCAAGTCCCTGATCCCCGCCCAGTGGGACCGGCTGCGGGAGAACCGGCCGGAGCTCGCGGAGCTGTTCGCGGACGATCCCGACGGCGAGCGGCTGGCCGGATGGCTGAGCGAGGCCGAGCGGCTCGTCGAGCGCTGGTTCGCGCTGGAGGACCCGACGCGGCTGGAGCCCGCCGAGCGGGAGCTGTTCGTGGAGGCCGAGCTGGACTCGGGGCTGACGCTGCGCGGGATCATCGACCGGGTGGACGTGGCGCCCACCGGTGAGGTGCGCATCGTCGACTACAAGACGGGCAAGGCGCCCCGGCCCGAGTACGCCGAGGGCGCGCTGTTCCAGATGAAGTTCTACGCCCTGGTGGTGTGGCGCCTGAAGAAGATCGTCCCGCGTCGGCTACAGCTGGTGTACCTCGGCAGCGGGGACGTGCTGACGTACGACCCCGTCCTCGCCGACCTGGAGCGCGTGGAGCGCAAGCTGCTCGCGCTGTGGGAGGCGATCCGGCTGGCGACGGAGACGGGCGACTGGCGGCCGCGGCCGACGAAGCTGTGCGGCTGGTGCGACCACCAGGCGCACTGCCCGGAGTTCGGCGGCACTCCCCCGCCGTACCCGCTGCCGGTGAGGGCGGTCGGGTCCGGTGACGTCCCGCAGGGCAGAATGGGGCCGGACTAGCGAAGGAGACTTACGTGGCCATCCGCGTCCTACTGGTCGACGACCAGCCGCTGCTGCGCACCGGGTTCCGGATGATCCTGGAGGCCGAGCAGGACATCGCGGTCGTCGGCGAGGCCGGAGACGGCCTCCAGGCTCTGGACCAGGTGCGGGCGCTGCAGCCCGACGTGGTCCTGATGGACATCCGGATGCCCCGGATGGACGGGGTGGAGGCGACCCGGCAGATCACCGGGCCCGGGCGGGACGGCCCGGCGAAGGTGCTGGTGCTGACCACCTTCGACCTGGACGAGTACGTGGTGGAGGCGCTGCGGGCGGGGGCCAGCGGCTTCCTCCTCAAGGACGCGCCGGCCAACGAACTGGTGCAGGCGATCCGGGTGGTGGCGGCCGGCGAGGCGATGCTGGCGCCGAGCATCACCCGGCGGCTGCTGGACAAGTACGCCACCCATCTGCCGTCCGGTGACGAGCCCGTGCCCGACACGCTGCACACGCTCACCGACCGCGAGGTGGAGGTGCTGAAGCTGGTGGCCCGGGGACTGTCGAACGCGGAGATCGCGGCGGATTTGTTCGTCAGCGAGACGACGGTGAAGACCCATGTGGGGCACGTGCTGACCAAGCTGGGCCTGCGCGACCGGGTGCAGGCGGCGGTGTACGCCTACGAGAGCGGCCTGGTGCGCCCCGGCGCGCAGTAGGTCCGCGGCACGGTCCGCCGCAGGGCCCACGACGGCGAAGGGCGCCCCTTGCGTGAAGGGGCGCCCTTTCTGCTCTCCTGCCGTGCGGGCCGGGTCAGTTGCCCACGCCGCGGCTGAGCTCCCACAGCTGCAGGGTGGAGGCCGAGTCGAGGGCGTACGCGGTGCCCGTGACGTCGTCGCCGGCGGCGACGTACTGCTTGCCCTGCCACAGCGGCAGGATCGGCACGTCGTCGGCGACGATGTCCTGGATCTCGGTGAGGCTGGAGGCCGCCGCGATCCGGTCCGCCTCCCGGCGGGACTCCGGGATGAGGTTGTTGATGATCGTGCTGTTGTGGTACGGCGAGTTGAGGAAGTTGTCCTTGTCGAGGAACGGCGCGACGAAGTTGTCGGCGTCCGGGAAGTCCGGGAACCAGCCCATGCCCCAGACGTCGTACTCGCCCTTGCGCTCGGCGGGGACGAACTTGTCCCAGATCGTGCCCTGGATGGTGACGTCGAACAGGCCGCTGTCGTTGAGCTGCTTCTGCAGGACCTCGAATTCCTTCTTGGTCGCCGAGCCGTAGTGGTCGGTGGTGTAGTGCAGGGTCAGCTTGACCGGGGTGTTGATGCCGGCCTTGGTCAGCAGGGACCTGGCCTTGGTGACGCTGGGGTCGCCGTACTTGTTGAAGAACGAGTTGGAGTGGCCGGTGATGCTCGCCGGGACCAGCGAGTACAGCGGCTCGGCCTGGGTGCCGTACACCTTGGAGACGAGCTCGCCGCGGTTGATGACCTGGGCCATGGCCTGGCGGACGGCCTTGTTCTTCACCGTCGGGGCGTTGGTGTTGAAGGCGAGGTAGCGGATCTCCAGGCCGGCCATCTCGACCAGGTCGGCCTTGCTGTCCTTGCCGGCGGACAGCGTCTGGATCTGCTCCGGCGACATCGTGCGGGTCATGACGTCGATGTCACCCTTGTCGAGGGCGGCGCCCATCGCCTCGGCGCTGTCGTAGGAGACGAGCTCGACCTTGGAGTTGTTGACCTTCAACGTCCCCTTGTAGTTGGGGTTCTTGGTGAAGGTGGCCTTGACGATCGCGTTGTTCTTGACCTCGGCCTGCATGGTGTACGGGCCGGAGCCGTTGACGTCGAACCCGTCGCGCAGCTTGTTCTTCTCGTAGTCGTCCGGGTCGATGATGCCGGCGACCGGGGTGGACAGCTTGTACGGGAAGGTGGCGTCGGCGGTCTTGAGGTGGAAGACGACCTCGTTGTCACCCTGTGTCTCGACGGTGTCGATGGTGTTCAGCAGGGCGGAGACGCCGGAGTCCGCGTCGATGGCGCGGGCGCGGTCGATGGAGTACTTCACGTCCTCCGCGGTGATCTTGCTGCCGTCGGCGAACTTCAGCCCGTCGCGCAGCTTGCAGGCGTAGCGCTCGTTGCCGGTGTCGGTGAACCCGCAGCTCTGCGCGGCCTCGGGCACGGGGTCGCCCTCGCCCTTGGGCACGATCATCAGCGTCTGCACGGTCTGGCGCAGGATGTTCCAGGTGCCGATGTCGTAGGCGTAGGCCGGGTCGATCGGCGCCGGAGCGGCCTTGGTGGCGGTGAACCGGTCCGTGGTGCCGACGACGATCGCGTCGCCACCGTCGCTCCCGCTGTCGGACCCGCCGCAGGCGGCGAGCACGGGCGCGAGCAGACCGACGACGGCCGGCAGCACCAAAGTCTTGCGGTTCATGCTCGAAGTTCTCCAGAGCTGTTCAGGTCCGTGTACCCGGCATGCAGGGGTGTCGCGGCGGATCACGGGGGTAGGGGTGATGTTCTCGCGACGAGATTAGTCCGCGCCCGCAGCAGGGTTGGCGGCTACCGGAGTTGAGCTCCCATCACGCAGCGAAACCGGTCGTGGACAGACCGAAAACCCGACCGGGGAAGGATTCGTGCAGGATTCCACCAATCGGGACACAAGGGCGCCGCAACGCCCGCCGAATCGGCGGAAACAGCACACGTCCTCCCGCCTGTCGACCCTCGTGCAAGTGGGGAACCTCACATTCCCAACAGCATGGAACAGAACCGGAATTCAGCCATCCGTGGTGGCCGGAATACGGGCTGACACCAGCGGCGCGTTTCCCGGACCGAAATGCCGGCCGGGAACGCCGTCAGGCTGCGATCAGGCCGCGCAGAAACGCCAGATCGACTTCTTCGAGAGAGCTCACCACGGTGCGGCGGGTGGCCGGGGCGATGGGGGCCACGGACGGCACGGCGACCACGTGGCAGCCGGCCGCCTCGGCCGCGGCGACACCGGTGGCGGTGTCCTCCACGACCGCGCATCTGGCCGGGTCCACGCCGAGCCCGGCGGCGGCGAGCAGATAGGGGTCGGGGTGCGGCTTGGTGCGCGGCACCTCGTCGCCGGCGACGGACAGGCCGAAGTGGTGGGCGCCGAGCGAGTCGAGCACACGGTCGATGATGCGCCGGTGGGAAGCCGAGACCAGCGCGGTCGGGACCTCGTAGGCGTGCAGCTCGCCCAGCAGCCGGGCGGCTCCCGGCATCAGCGGCAGGGCGCGCCCGATGCGCTCCTCGAAACCCTCGTTGAGCAGCACGGTGAGCTCGGCGAGGGTGATGTCGGCACCGGTGGCCTCGATCAGGAACCCCGCGCTGCGGGTCATGGGACCGCCGACCACGACATGGCGCCAGGAGTCGTCGAGGGTGTGCCCGAGGGAGGCGAAGACCTCGACCTCGACGTCCCACCAGAATCCCTCGGTGTCCACCAGGGTGCCGTCCATGTCGAGGAGCACGGCCTGCAGGGCTGAGCCGTCGGCCGTTCGGGTCTTGAGCGCGGGGACCGTCGTGGTCATCCTGGCGCACCTCCTTGAGGGACGATCAGGCCGGTTCCCGCTGGGGAACCGGCCTGCAGTGGACCGACCAGTGTACGTCGCCCGCGAGCGAAGCGCCTCGTTTGAACGGCGTGGTCCGGGGCACACCGTCACTACCGCCGGGGACGGCCCCGACGTGCGCCGATGTGCCCTCGGACGGGCCTTTTCACCGGGCGTTGAAGTACTTCGCCTCGGGGTGGTGGATCACGATGGCGTCCGTCGACTGCTCCGGGTGCAGCTGGAACTCCTCGGAGAGGTGGACGCCGATGCGCTCGGGCTGGAGCAGGTCGGCGATCTTGGCCCGGTCCTCCAGGTTCGGGCACGCTCCGTAGCCGAGCGAGAACCGCGCGCCCCGGTACTTCAGGGCGAACATGTCCTCCATCTCGCTCGGGTCCTCACCGGCGAAGCCCAGCTCCGAACGCACGCGCGCGTGCCAGTACTCGGCGAGCGCCTCGGCCAGCTGGACGGACAGTCCGTGCAGTTCGAGGTAGTCGCGGTAGGCGTTGGCCTCGAACAGCTTGGCGGTCTCCGCGCCGATCTTCGAGCCGACGGTGACGACCTGGAGGCCGACGACGTCGGTCTCGCCGGACTCCTCCGGGCGGAAGAAGTCGGCCAGGCACAGCCGGCGGCCGCGACGCTGGCGCGGGAAGGTGAAGCGGGTGCGCTCGTTGCCCTGGTCGTCCAAGATGATCAGGTCGTCGTCCTTGGACACGCACGGGAAGTAGCCGTAGACGACGGCCGCTTCGAGCAAGTTGTCGGTCTGGAGGCGGTCCAGCAGTCCGCGCAGGCGGGGCCGGCCCTCGGTCTCGACGAGCTCCTCGTACGACGGCCCCTCGCCGGTGCGGGCCTGCCGCAGACCCCACTGGCCCTTGAACAGCGCGCCCTCGTCGAGCCAGCCGGCGTACTCCTTGAGCTGGACGCCCTTGATGACACGGGTGCCCCAGAACGGCGGCGTGGGCACGGGGTTGTCGGTGGCGACGTCGGAGCGGACGTGCCCCTCCTCCGGGTGTTCCTCCACCTCGACGGGCGAAGTGGCCCGCACCCGGCGCTGCTTGAGCTCGGGCAGCTTCGCGCCGGGCACGCCCCGCTTGACGCCGATCAGCGCGTCCATCAGCCGCAGGCCCTCGAACGCGTCGCGGGCGTAGCGGACCTCGCCCTCGTACAGCTCGTGCAGGTCCTGCTCGACGTAGGCGCGGGTGAGGGCGGCGCCGCCGAGGATGACCGGGAACTTCGCCGCCAGGCCGCGCTGGTTGAGCTCCTCCAGGTTCTCCTTCATGATCACCGTGGACTTGACCAGGAGCCCGGACATGCCGATGACGTCCGCCTTGTGCTCCTCGGCCGCCTCCAGGATCGCGGAGACCGGCTGCTTGATGCCGAGGTTGACGACGTTGTAGCCGTTGTTGGACAGGATGATGTCGACGAGGTTCTTGCCGATGTCGTGGACGTCGCCGCGCACGGTGGCCAGGACGATGGTGCCCTTGCCCTCGGCGTCGGACTTCTCCATGTGCGGTTCGAGATAGGCGACCGCGGCCTTCATGACCTCGGCGGACTGGAGCACGAAGGGCAGCTGCATCTGGCCGGAGCCGAACAGCTCGCCGACGACCTTCATGCCGTCCAGGAGGGTGTCGTTGACGATGTCGAGGGCCGGGCGGTCCCGGAGGGCCTCGTCGAGGTCGGCCTCCAGGCCGTTGCGCTCGCCGTCGATGATGCGGCGCTTGAGGCGCTCCTCCAGCGGCAGGGCGGCCAGTTCCTCGGCCTTGCCGGCCTTCAGGGACTTGGCGGTGGCGCCCTCGAAGAGCTGCATGAGCTTCTGCAGGGGGTCGTAGCCCTCGCTGCGGCGGTCGTAGATGAGGTCGAGGGCGGTCTGCACCTGTTCCTCGTCGAAGCGGGCGATCGGCAGGATCTTGGAGGCGTGCACGATCGCCGAGTCCAGGCCCGCCTTGACGCACTCGTCGAGGAAGACGGAGTTGAGCAGGATGCGGGCGGCCGGGTTGAGGCCGAAGGAGATGTTGGACAGGCCCAGTGTGGTCTGCACGTCCGGGTGGCGGCGCTTGAGCTCGCGGATCGCCTCGATGGTGGCGAGGCCGTCCTTGCGGGACTCCTCCTGGCCGGTACAGATGGTGAAGGTCAGGGTGTCGATGAGGATGTCGGACTCGTGGATGCCCCAGTTCGTCGTCAGGTCCTCGATGAGCCGTTCGGCGATCTCGACCTTCTTCTCGGGGGTGCGGGCCTGGCCCTCCTCGTCGATGGTCAGCGCGATCAGCGCGGCGCCGTGCTCCTTGGCGAGCTTGGTGACGCGGGCGAAGCGGGACTCGGGGCCGGCGCCGTCCTCGTAGTTGACGGAGTTGATGACCGCGCGTCCGCCGAGCTTCTCCAGGCCGGCCTCGATGACGTCGACCTCGGTGGAGTCCAGCACGATCGGCAGGGTGGAGGCGGTGGCGAAGCGGCCGGCGAGCTCCCGCATGTCGGCGACGCCGTCGCGGCCGACGTAGTCCACGCAGAGGTCCAGCATGTGGGCGCCCTCGCGGATCTGCTCGCGGGCCATCTCCACGCAGTCGTCCCAGCGGCCCTCCAGCATGGCCTCGCGGAACTTCTTCGAGCCGTTGGCGTTGGTGCGCTCGCCGATCGCCAGGTAGGAGGTGTCCTGGCGGAAGGGGACGGTCTGGTAGAGGGAGGCGGCGCCCGGCTCGGGCTGCGGGTGGCGCTCGGCGGGCGCGAGGTCGCGCACGCGCTCGACGACCTGGCGCAGGTGCTCGGGGGTGGTGCCGCAGCAGCCGCCGACGAGGGAGAGGCCGTAGTCGCGGACGAAGTTCTCCTGGGCGTCGGCCAGACCCTCGGGGCCGAGCGGGAAGTGCGCGCCGTCCTTGGTGAGGATGGGCAGGCCCGCGTTCGGCATGCACAGCAGGGGGATGCGGGAGTGCCGGGTGAGGTAGCGCAGGTGCTCGCTCATCTCGGCCGGGCCGGTGGAGCAGTTCAGGCCGATCATGTCGATGCCGAGCGGCTCCAGCGCGGTCAGCGCGGCGCCGATCTCGGAGCCCAGGAGCATGGTGCCGGTGGTCTCGAAGGCCATGGAGACCAGCAGCGGGACCTCGACGCCGGTCGCCTCCATCGCGCGCCGGGCGCCCAGGACGGAGGCCTTCGTCTGGAGCAGGTCCTGGGTGGTCTCGACGATCAGGGCGTCCGCGCCGCCGGTGAGCAGGCCCTCGGCGTTGGCCTGGTAGCCGTCGCGGATGGTGGTGTAGTCGATGTGGCCGAGGGTGGGCAGCTTGGTGCCGGGGCCGACGGAGCCGAGCACCCAGCGCTGGCGCCCGTCGCGGGCGGTGTACTCGTCGGCGGCCTCGCGGGCGATACGGGCGCCGGCCTCGGACAGCTCGTGCACCCGGTCGGCGATGTCGTACTCCGCCATGGCGGTGTGGTTGGCCCCGAAGGTGTTGGTCTCGACGCAGTCGACGCCCACCGCGAAGTACGCGTCGTGGACGGAGCGGACGATGTCGGGGCGGGTGAGGTTCAGGATCTCGTTGCAGCCTTCGAGGTTCTCGAAGTCCTCCAGCGTGGGGTCCTGGGCCTGGAGCATGGTGCCCATCGCTCCGTCGGCGACCACCACACGGGTGGCGAGCGCGTCTTTGAGGGCGGACGCACGGGTCCTGCTGTCGGCGGAAGGGGACGTCGGCGACGAGGCCATGTAAGGGGCTCCCTTGAGGTGCGACGGCTGTCGGCTTTGCGCGGCCCGTGGAACGCTCCGCGGTGGGCGCACCTCGCCAGGGTAACCGGGTCGGTGGGCCGATGGTCAGGCCGTCCACGACGCGGACGAGGATGACGTGCGGTTCGCCTGCGGGATACGAGTGACGCAACAGGAATCGACCGACCATTAGCGGGAGGTCGGCATGGACCGGTAGTGTTCGGCATTGCCGAACAGTGGCAGCGGCGCCGTAACTCGGCTGTCGATGGGGACGGAGGCAGGACGGCGATGGCACGGAACATCCAGTCGCTCGAACGGGCGGCCGCGATGCTGCGGCTCCTCGCGGGCGGCGAGCGACGGCTCGGCCTGTCGGACATCGCCTCGTCGCTGGGCCTCGCCAAGGGCACCGCCCACGGCATCCTGCGCACCCTCCAGCAGGAGGGCTTCGTCGAACAGGACGAGGCCTCCGGGCGCTACCAGCTGGGCGCGGAGCTGCTGCGCCTGGGCACCACCTACCTGGACGTGCACGAGCTGCGGGCGCGCGCCCTGGTGTGGACCGACGACCTGGCCCGCTCCAGCGGCGAGAGCGTCTACCTGGGCGTCCTGCACCAGCAGGGCGTGCTGATCGTGCACCACGTCTTCCGGCCCGACGACAGCCGGCAGGTGCTGGAGATCGGCGCCATGCAGCCGCTGCACTCCACGGCGCTGGGCAAGGTGCTGTCGGCGTACGACCCGGTGGCGCACAGCGAGGTGATCGAGGCCGACCGCAAGCCCTTCACCGAGCGCACGGTGTGCGACCTGGAGGACGTCGAGCACATCCTCGACATCACGCGCGCGCGGGGCTACGCGGCCGACGTGGAGGAGACCTGGGAGGGCGTGGCGTCGGTCGCCGCGCCCGTGCACGACCGGCGGCGGATGCCGGTGGGCGCGGTCGGCATCACCGGGGCCGTGGAGCGGCTGTGCCGCGACGGCGAGCTGCGGCCGGAGCTGATCGCGGCGGTGCGGGACTGCGCCCGCGCGGTGTCGCGGGATCTGGGCGCCGGGCGGTTCTGAGCAGGACGCGAGGGACGACCGGGACGTCGGGCGACGTTCCGGTCATCGACGTACCCTGACGAAGCCGACAAACCCCCCGGGCGGCACGGACCGTGCCCATGACCGCGCAGCACGCGTCCGACCAGGAAGATCGACAACTCACAGCGATCAATAACGATCGTAATTTCGACAACAGAACTCTTGACGTGCGTGTTACGCCGCGGCGAGACTCCCGTCCATCGGTCGGCATTGTCGAACACCTACCGGCAATACGCGCTAGAGTGTGACAACGCCAAGGGCCGGCAACGCTCTCACCCCTGAGGGCGCCGGAACCCCCGGCAGGGACCCGGGGTTCGGCTTCCCTGGACGAAGGACAAAGGAGTCGCGGGTGTCCAGCTCCGACATCTTCATCGGCGAGACCATCGGTACCGCCATACTCATCCTGCTCGGCGGTGGCGTCTGCGCCGCCGTCACGCTGAAGGCCTCCAAGGCCCGCAACGCCGGCTGGCTCGCCATCACCTTCGGGTGGGGCTTCGCAGTGCTCACGGCGGTCTACACCTCGGCGCCGCTGTCCGGCGCCCATCTGAACCCGGCCGTCACCCTCGCGCTCGCGATCAAGAACGACGACTGGAGCGACGTCCCGGTCTACTGGGGCGGACAGCTCCTCGGCGCCGCGATCGGCGCGGCCCTGGTCTGGGTCGCCTACTACGGCCAGTTCCACGCGCACCTCACCGACAAGGAGATCGTCGGCGGTCCCGGTGCGCAGGCCACCAAGGTCAAAGCCGTCGAGGCCCAGGAGACGGGCGCCGGCCCGGTGCTGGGCATCTTCTCCACCGGCCCGGAGATCCGGGTCGCCTGGCAGAACCTCGCGACGGAGATCATCGGCACCATCGTGCTGGTGCTCGCCGTCCTGACGCAGGGTCTCAACGACAGCGGCAAGGGGCTCGGCACCCTGGGCGCGCTGATCACCGCGCTGGTGGTCGTCTCGATCGGTCTGTCCCTCGGCGGTCCGACCGGCTACGCCATCAACCCGGCCCGTGACCTCGGCCCGCGTATCGTCCACGCCCTGCTGCCGCTGCCCAACAAGGGCGGTTCCGACTGGGGCTACGCCTGGATCCCGGTGGTGGGTCCGCTGATCGGCGGCGCCATCGCCGCAGGCATCTACAACGTCGCATTCGCTTAAAAGAGCGAATCTCCCGATTCGCGAAACTCACAGCACGCGCCGTACGTAAAGCCCCATAACCACGGAATCTCCAGGAGCACACAGTGACCGACGCGCACACCGCCGGCCCCTTCATCGCCGCGATCGACCAGGGCACGACCTCTTCCCGCTGCATCGTCTTCGACCGGGACGGCCGCATCGTCTCCGTCGACCAGAAGGAGCACGAGCAGATCTTCCCCAAGCCGGGCTGGGTCGAGCACGACGCCACCGAGATCTGGACCAACGTCCAGGAGGTCGTCGCCGGCGCCATCGCGAAGGCCGGCATCACCCGCGACGACATCAAGGCCATCGGCATCACCAACCAGCGCGAGACGACCGTGCTGTGGGACAAGAACACCGGTGAGCCCGTCCACAACGCCATCGTCTGGCAGGACACCCGCACCGACGCCCTGTGCAGGGAGCTCGGGCGCAACGTCGGCCAGGACCGCTTCCGCCGCGAGACCGGCCTCCCGCTGGCCTCCTACTTCGCCGGACCCAAGGCCCGCTGGCTGCTCGACAACGTCGAGGGCCTCAAGGAGCGCGCCGAGGCGGGCGACATCCTCTTCGGCACCATGGACACCTGGGTCATCTGGAACCTGACCGGTGGCACGAACGGCGGCAAGCACGTCACGGACGTCACCAACGCCTCCCGCACCCTGCTGATGAACCTCCACACCATGGAGTGGGACGACAAGATCTGCGAGTCGATCGGCGTCCCGAAGCAGATCCTGCCCGAGATCCGCTCCTCCGCCGAGGTCTACGGCGAGATCACCGGCGGCAAGCTGGGCGAGCTGCTCGGCGGCATCCCGGTCGCCTCCGCGCTCGGCGACCAGCAGGCGGCCCTGTTCGGCCAGACCTGCTTCTCCGAGGGCGAGACCAAGTCGACCTACGGCACCGGCACCTTCATGGTGATGAACACCGGCGACAAGATCATCAACTCGTACGCCGGTCTGCTCACCACCGTCGGCTACAAGATCGGCGACCAGAAGACGGTCTACGCCCTGGAGGGCTCGATCGCCGTCACCGGCTCCCTGGTGCAGTGGATGCGCGACCAGATGGGCCTGATCTCCACCGCCGCCGAGATCGAGACGCTCGCGCTGTCGGTGGAGGACAACGGCGGCGCCTACTTCGTGCCGGCCTTCTCCGGCCTGTTCGCCCCGCACTGGCGCTCCGACGCCCGCGGCGTGATCGCCGGCCTGACCCGGTACGTCACCAAGGCCCACCTCGCGCGCGCCGTCCTGGAGGCCACCGCCTGGCAGACCCGGGAGATCGCCGACGCCATGGTCAAGGACTCCGGCGTCGAGCTGGTCACCCTCAAGGTGGACGGCGGCATGACCGCCAACAACCTGCTGATGCAGACCCTCTCGGACGTCCTGGACGCCCCCGTGGTGCGCCCGATGGTCGCCGAGACCACCTGCCTCGGCGCCGCCTACGCCGCCGGCCTCGCCGTCGGCTTCTGGAACAGCACCGACGACCTGCGTGCCAACTGGCGCCGGGCCGCCGAGTGGACCCCCCGCATGGACGCGGAGACCCGCGACCGTGAGTACAAGAACTGGCTCAAGGCCGTCGAGCGGACCATGGGCTGGCTCGAGGACGAGGAGTAAGAACCCGACATGACCACTCAGTCCACCCTCCAGTCCGTGCCCGCCCTCGGCACGCGCCCGGCCTTCGGCGCAGCCCCGAGCCGCGCCGAGACCCGCGAGCAGCTCGCCAAGGCGTCGTACGACCTTCTCGTGATCGGCGGCGGCATCCTGGGCATCTCCACCGCCTGGCACGCCGCGCAGTCCGGCCTGAGGGTGGCTCTGGTCGACGCCGGCGACTTCGCCGGCGCGACCTCCTCCGCCTCCTCCAAGCTGCTCCACGGCGGTCTGCGCTACCTGCAGACCGGCGCGGTGAAGCTGGTGGCGGAGAACCACTTCGAGCGCCGTGCGGTCTCCCGCCAGGTGGCCCCCCACCTGGCGAACCCGCTCACCTTCTACCTCCCCGTGTACAAGGGCGGGCCGCACGGCGCCGCGAAGCTCGGGGCGGGCGTCTTCGCCTACTCCGCGCTCTCCGCGTTCGGTGACGGCGTCGGCCACCTGCTGTCCCCCGCCCGGGCGGCGCAGGACGTGCCGGAGCTGCGCACCGAGAACCTCAAGGCCGTCGCCGTCTACGGCGACGACCAGATGAACGACGCCCGCATGGCGCTGATGACGGTCCGCGCGGCCGTCGAGGCGGGTGCGGTCGTGCTCAACCACGCCGAGGTGACCGGGCTGCGCTTCACCCGGGGCCGGGTGACCGGCGCCGAGCTGCGCGACCGCCTCTCGGGCGACGAGTTCGGCGTCGACGCCCGGCTGGTGCTCAACGCGACCGGCCCCTGGGTCGACCACCTGCGCAAGATGGAGGACCCCAATGCGGCGCCGTCGATCCGTCTGTCGAAGGGCGCGCATCTGGTCCTGAAGCGGACCTCCCCGTGGAAGGCGGCCCTGGCCACCCCCATCGACAAGTACCGCATCACCTTCGCCCTCCCCTGGGAGGACATGCTCCTGCTCGGCACGACCGACGAGGAGTTCGAGGGCGACCCGGCGGAGGTCGCGGTCACCGAGAAGGACATAGCCCAGATCCTGGACGAGGCCGCGTTCTCGGTCCGGGACCAGCAGCTCTCCCGTGACCTGATCACGTACTCCTTCGCGGGCCTGCGCGTGCTGCCGGGCGGCCCCGGCGACACGGCCAAGGCCAAGCGCGAGACGGTCGTCACCGAGGGCCGGGGCGGCATGCTGTCCGTGGCGGGCGGCAAGTGGACGACCTTCCGGCACATCGGCCGTACGGTGATGAAGAAGCTGGAGTCGCTGCCGGGCGCCCCGCTGGGCGAGGACTTCGAGCCGATCTCGTCGCTGCCGAAGAAGCTGCCGCTGCCCGGTGTCGCCAACCCGCGCGCGGTCGCGCACCGGCTGCTGGTCGACAACCCGGCGCCGGGGCCGCGGATGGCCGCCGACACGGCGAAGCACCTCGCCACGCACTACGGTTCGCTGGCCTTCGACATCGCCCGGCTGGCCAACGAGAACCCGGAGCTGGGCGAGCGGGTGCACCCGGACGCGCCGGAGATCTGGGCCCAGGTCGTCTACGCGCGGGACAACGAGTGGGCCGAGACGCCGGACGACGTGCTGCGCCGCCGCACGACGCTGACGATCCGCGGTCTGGCCACGGACGAGGTCCGCGCGAAGGTCCAGGACCTGCTCGACAAGAAGTGACCCGCCCCGGCAGGAAGTCACCCGCCTCGGCAAAGGTGACCCGCCCCGACGAGAAGTGCTCGGCGGCACCGCGGTCTTCGTGCCGGCTCCTTCCCTGACCAGGGCCGGCGCGACCGGGGAACGGCTCCTCCTCCCCTAGGGGGCCGGCTCCGTGCGGGAGGGGCGGCTCCACGCCGACGGAGCCGCCCCTCCCGTCTGCCCGTTCTCCGCCACAGCGGCCTGAGCGGGCGGAACAGGCCTCATAATGTGCCCAGACATCCGATGTCTGAACAGCATGTCTGAACAGCAGGGAGGCCGGTCATGGCAGTCACCGACGAGGCGATCGAGAAGATCAAGGGCATGATCGTCTCCGGCGCGCTGCGCCCGGGAGACCGGCTGCCCAAGGAGAGCGAGCTGGCCGCCGAGCTGGGCCTGTCGCGCAACTCCCTGCGGGAGGCCGTACGCGCCCTGTCGCTGATCCGCATCCTGGACGTGCGCCAGGGCGACGGCACCTACGTCACCAGCCTCGATCCGCAGCTGCTGCTGGAGGCGCTGAGCTTCGTCGTCGACTTCCACCGCGACGACACGGTGCTGGAGTTCCTGGCGGTGCGCCGCATTCTGGAGCCCGCTGCCACCGCGATGGCGGCCTCACGCATCAGCGAGCAGCAACTGGACGCGCTGTCGGCCCAGTTGGACAAGCTCGGTGACGAACCGTCGGTGGAGGAACTGGTCGCCTGCGACCTCGACTTCCACCGGGGCATCGTGCAGAGCTCCGGCAACTCCGTGCTGTGCTCGCTCCTCGACGGCCTGTCAGGGCCGACCACCCGGGCCCGCATCTGGCGCGGTCTGACCCAGGAGGACGCGGTCAGCCGCACCCTGCACGAGCACCGCGCGATCCTCTCCGCCCTGCGCGACCGGGACGCGGAGGCGGCCCGCTCGTGGGCGACCGTGCACATCGCGAGCGTGGAGCAGTGGCTGCGCAGCACCCTGTGAGGGGGACGGGCCACAGTCGGGCGGTGATCGGACCTGGTCGGACCTCTCCTGGGCGTTCCGTCCGGAAAAGTCCGGTCGGCCGGGGGGTGTTCCGGGGTGGCGATCGGGGCAGTGATGCGTTCACTCCCCCGTGCAAGGGGGCTGCGGGCGCCCCCGCCGGACGCCGTAAGGTTGGGTGGTCAAGCGAGGGCACGTCGGAAGGAGGCGCTGGGTGATCGAGCTGGAGGGAGTTCCCGAGCTGATCGACCCAGTCATGGTGGCCGCGTTCGAGGGCTGGAACGATGCCGGCGACGCCGCCTCCACCGCGGTCGCGCATCTGGACAGGGAGTGGAAGGGCGAGGTGTTCGCGGCGCTGGACGCCGAGGACTACTACGACTTCCAGGTGAACCGCCCCACGGTGTGGATGGACGCGGGAGTGCGCAAGATCACCTGGCCCACGACCCGCCTGTCGGTGGTCCGGGTCGGCGGTGAGAAGCCGCGCGATCTCGTCCTCGTCCGAGGCATCGAACCGTCGATGCGGTGGCGCTCGTTCTGCAACGAACTGCTCGGCTTCGCCCACGAGCTGGGCGTGGAGCTGGTGGTCATCCTGGGCGCCCTGCTCGGCGACACCCCGCACACCCGTCCGGTGCCGATCAGCGGGACCACGTCCGATCCGGACCTGGCCCGCCGGATGGACCTGGAGGAGACCAAGTACGAGGGCCCCACCGGCATCGTCGGCGTCCTGCAGGAGGCGTGCACGCACGCGGGCGTGCCGGCGGTCAGCCTCTGGGCGGCCGTACCGCACTACGTGTCGCAGCCGCCGAACCCGAAGGCGACGCTGGCCCTGCTCAACCGCCTGGAGGACCTGATCGACGTGCGCATCCCGCTGGGCGAGCTGCCCGAGGACGCGCGCGCCTGGCAGGTGGGGGTGGACCAGCTGGCCGCCGAGGACAGCGAGGTCGCCGAGTACGTGCAGACGCTGGAGGAGGCCCGGGACACCGCGGAGCTGCCGGAGGCGTCGGGCGAGGCGATCGCCCGCGAGTTCGAGCGCTACCTGCGGCGCCGGGACGGCTCCGGTCCGGCCGGTTCCGGCGGGCACGCGACGGCGGACGGCGGCGACGGCTCGTCGTATCTGCGGGACAACCCCGGCGGCCGTACGAAACCGTCGAAGCCGGCGAAGCCGGAGACGGAAGCCGACACGGAAGCGGACGACGAGGACTCCTCCGAGGAGTGAGGAGCAGGAAGCCGGCGAGGGGGGGGGGCCCCCGGGGGGCCCCCCCCCC
>NZ_JBTWMV010000200.1:0-278 GCF_054850255.1 Streptomyces sp. 7R007
CCTGCTGGTGAGTGTGCGTGGCGTCTTGGTCTGTCGGGGGTGCCGGTGCTGGAGAACGTGTCGGTGGTGCGGTGTCCGGAGGTGTGGGAGCCGTTGGGGGAGGGGTTGGTGCGGATCGAGGTGCGGGCGGCGGGGGTGAACTTCCGGGATGTGTTGATCGCGTTGGGGATGTATCCGGATGCCGATGGGGTGTTCGGGGGCACGGAGGGTGCGGGGGTGGTGAGGGCGGTGGGGCCCGGTGTCACGAGTGTGCGGGTGGGGGATCGGGTGATGGGGAT
>NZ_JBTWMV010000201.1:0-278 GCF_054850255.1 Streptomyces sp. 7R007
TTCGGTGCTGCGCTCCTACGAGCGGGTCCTGGTGCCGGAGATGAACCTGGGCCAGCTCGCCCGGCTGCTCAGGGCCGAGTTCGCGATCGACGTCCGGTCGCACACCCAGGTCAACGGCATGCCGTTCAAGGCGCAGCACCTCGCGCAGGCTCTCCAGGAGGCCCTCCATGCCCACTGAGGCGTTGTCCCTCGTCCCGAGGAGTGAAGTCGCCCTCACGGCAAGGGACTTCAGGTCCGATCAGGAAGTGCGCTGGTGCCCCGGCTGCGGTGACTACGCG
>NZ_JBTWMV010000202.1:0-278 GCF_054850255.1 Streptomyces sp. 7R007
CGCCCGGTCCCGGCTCTGGTCGCCCTCGTGTTGGGCGCCATCGACACGCTCCTGGCGATCATCTGGCTCGTCGGAGCGGCCACCCCGGGCAACGGCATGTGGTGACCCGGGGCGTGTGAGGGAGGGGCCCCCGGCCGACGGACCGGGGGCCCGCCTCATGCCCGGCGGCAGTGTTCTCGCGCTGCCGTGAGCTGCTGTGCGGGGTCACGGACGGGGCCGGATCGCGCGACGCTCGGAATCATCGCCGGGGGTCCGGGGTGTCCCCCGGGAGAGTCCGT
>NZ_JBTWMV010000203.1:0-275 GCF_054850255.1 Streptomyces sp. 7R007
CGCCAGAAGTTCTGCGTGGCGTTGCCCTGGAACCAGTCGGCCTCGGCGTGCACCGCCCCGTTGACGGTCACCGCGTCGGGCGTCAGGCCGAGGCCGAGCACCTGGGTGTAGAAGCCGACGTTGACGTCCGCGTCGTAGGAGCCGGGCTTGAACAGCACGGCGTAGCGCTGGGAGCCGAACTGGTTGGTCTGCTGCTGCTGGAAGATCGAGTTCAGCCTGTTCTGGATCGTCGAGGACGACATCGAGGGGTCGAAGACGACGACGTTCGGGCCGAG
>NZ_JBTWMV010000204.1:0-264 GCF_054850255.1 Streptomyces sp. 7R007
CGGCCGTCCACCCAACGTGTGCCCACGCCGCATGTAATGACAGCGTCGGGCACGTGCTTGATGGCGGCGACGCCACCGGGACCAGTTCATCGCGTGGTCGCGCCCTGCAGGAGGGCGGCGGGGTGCAGTTGCCAGCAGACGACGGATTTCGGCTGGTGTGAGGTCCACGAGGTCGGGCGTGTCGGCCGGCTCACCCCCTTTTCGCGCTCCTGCACGGCCATGACCGCGAGGAAGACGTGGGCGAGCATGGCGAGCGTGATGTGC
>NZ_JBTWMV010000205.1:0-250 GCF_054850255.1 Streptomyces sp. 7R007
TATCGAGTGACCCGGTCGAGCCGTTTCGCTCGCCGCCACCGCTCCGCGTCATCGCGCGCCTACTCGGCAATGCCGCCAGCAGGAGGGGCAGCGCGAGGGCCGGGATCGCGAGCACGGCACGCCACCCGAGCCATGCGGTCACTGACCCGCCAAGCAGTGTCCCGCACCCCGACGCCGTCGCGCTGGCGGCCGCGATGATGCCCAGGGCGCGGATCCGTTGCCGCCTGGGAAGGGCGGTGGCCGCGGCAAA
>NZ_JBTWMV010000206.1:0-242 GCF_054850255.1 Streptomyces sp. 7R007
CGGTTTGTGGAGATGGGCAAGAGGGATGTCCGTGAGGGTGTGGGGGTGTGGTATCGGGCGTTTGATCTGGTGTCCGATGCGGGCGGGGAGTTGATCGCGGTCATGTTGGGTCGGCTGCGGGCGCTGTTGGTGGAGGGGGTGTGGGAGGCGTTGCCGGTGCAGGTGTGGCCGTTGGCGCGGGCGCGGGAGGCGTTGCGGGTGATGAGTTTGGCGCGGCATACCGGCAAGGTGGTGTTGCGGGT
>NZ_JBTWMV010000207.1:0-236 GCF_054850255.1 Streptomyces sp. 7R007
CTCCAGCGCGGCGGCCGGCCGGCGTTCGAGGTGCGGGCGGTGCTGGCCGCCACCCTCTCGCCGACCTGGGGCATCTACTCCGGCTTCGAGCTGTGTGAGAACACCCCGCTGCGGGAGGGCAGCGAGGAGTACCTCGACTCGGAGAAGTACCAGCTCAAGCCCCGTGACTGGGAAGCGGCCGAACGCGAGGGCCGCACCCTGGCCCCGCTGATCACCCGCCTCAACGACATCCGGCG
>NZ_JBTWMV010000208.1:0-227 GCF_054850255.1 Streptomyces sp. 7R007
CGTCGTCGAGGTCGACCAGGACGAACCGGCCCGGATGCTCCGCCTGCGCACTACGCACCAGACCCCACACCGCCGCCGCATCAGGATCCGGCACCTCACCCACCGCACCCCGCGTCACCACCACCAGCCGCCGATCCCCACCATCCGGCGCCGACAACCACTCCTGGAGCCGAACCAACGCCTCCTCCACAGACGCCACTTCGGCGACGACACAGTCCTCAGCGCCG
>NZ_JBTWMV010000209.1:0-225 GCF_054850255.1 Streptomyces sp. 7R007
AAATCCGCACACCTTGTGGCTGAGACCTGATGCCGAGCCGATTGTGGTGAAGTGGATGATCCTATGCTGTCGAGAAAAGCCTCTAGCGAGTTTCATGGCGGCCCGTACCCTAAACCGACTCAGGTGGTCAGGTAGAGAATACCGAGGCGTTCGGGTGAACTATGGTTAAGGAACTCGGCAAAATGCCCCCGTAACTTCGGGAGAAGGGGGGCCAGTCCTGGTGAT
>NZ_JBTWMV010000021.1:0-144109 GCF_054850255.1 Streptomyces sp. 7R007
GTGTCTCCCCTCAGCCCTTCTTGGGGTGCGGTGTCGAGCCGTATGCCGTCAGGAACCTGTCGCGGAACGCGCTCATCTTCCAGACCGGGGCGTTGTGGGCCGGGCGTAGGCCGTCGGTCCAGCCCCAGGAGGAGATTTTCGCCAGGACTTTGGGGTCCTTGGCCACGATGGAGATCGGGACGTCCCTGCTGGCGTGGTTGCCGCTGACCCTGGCTATGGGCTGGTGGTCGCCCAGGAAGACCAGGACGGTGTCCTTGGTGCCGTAGCGCTCCAGCCACTCGGTGAGGGCCGTGACCGAGTACTGGACCGACTTGCCGTACTCCGCCTGCGACTTGGGCGAGCTGGTGATGATGTCCGAGGGCTTCTTGCCCGCCTTCTGGATGGCGTTGAAGACCGAGCCGTCGCCCAGGTCCTCCCAGGGGACCATCTTGGGGATCGGCGCCCAGGGCTGGTGGCTTGAGGTCAGGATCACCAGGGACATCAGCGGCTTGCTGCGCTTCTTGCTGTGTTCCAGGTCCTGGAAGGCCTGGAGGGCGTACTGGTCGGGCATCGTCGACCAGCTGAACTTCGGTCCCTTGTAACCCATCTGGAAGGCGTTGCGGTAGGAGTCGAGGCCGTAGAAGGCCGATTCCGGCCAGCCCTTCTGGACGCCCGGCATGATGCCGACCGTGTCCCAGGCGCCCGACTTCTGGAACGCCCCGGTGAGGCTGAGGTGGTCGCTCGCCATCACCGTGCGGTAGCGCTGCTGGTTGTCGATCCACAGGCCCGACATGGTGGTGGAGTGGCCGAGCCAGCTGCTGCCGCCGTAGGTCGCCGACGTCAGCCAGCCGCTCTTGGCGTGGAAACCCGCCTTGGCGAGGGCCTGCGTGCGTGCGTCGAGCGTCTTGTCCACGCCGGGCGCCTCCACCGGGTCCTCGATCGCGCTGCGGCCGTAGCTCTCGATGAAGGTGAAGACCACGTCCTTGCCGCGCAGGTCGGGGACGAGCTGGCTCGGTGGGGTGTTGCCGAAGGCGTCCACCTTGGCGACCTTCTGGAACTCCGCCTCGTCGCGCAGGGTGTCCCGGACGCGGCGTGCCTGAATGCCCAGCGCCGCGACGGTTCGGTCGGAGGCGACGGGGACTCCCGAGATCTGCAGGCCCAGTGCCGAGCACAGGACCCAGACGACGGTGGCGATCAGCGTGCCGCGGGTCGCCGTCGGGCGGTGGCGGGCCAGCACGTTGCTCAGGTGGACCGTCGCCAGCGCCATGACGGTGAGGACGAGGAGGACCAGGACGAAGACGCCGACGGTGGCGGCGATCGCCACGGACTTGCCCATCGCGTCCTCGACGTAGGACTGCGCGTCGGGGAGCAGCTCCCAGTCCAGGACCAGGTTGAAGCCCCGGCCCAGGTACTCCAGGAAGCCCATGTCCAGGAAGTTGACGATCGTCATCGCGCCCAGGGCCACCCCGGAGAGCACCGCCAGCAGGAGGCGGGGGCGGCGGGGGAGGGCGAGGGCCACCGCCGCTCCGATGATCGCCTCCACCGGTATGCGGGTGAAACGGTCCGTCTGGAGGGCCTCGATGCGGTTCGGCAGCAGGAGTGCGCCCAGGACGAGGACCGTGCTGAGCGTGGTGAGGGCCCAGCGGGCGTTGCGTACGGCGGTGGGGTGGGCCGCTCGCCAGGCGGTCAGGCGGGGGCGGATGCCGGTTTGGGGCGGAGTGGCTTCCGGTTCGGTCTCGGGGGCTGTGTCGGTTGTTTCCGGCTGCTGGCGAAGGCGCGTGAAGACAGGCACCCGGGGGTCCTTCCGTCCGTGCGTGGCCCATGAGGAGGCGGGCCACGCGAGGAGGAGGGCCCGCCACCAACTCGTACGCTGCCTTGCATCGGCTTGTTCACGACTTACGGCAAACACCCGGCAAACGGCTGGTCAACGCCCTGAGGGGCGCGGAGTGCTACGCGCCTCCGACCGCCGTCAGCAGGGCCAGGGGGGCCGCCGCCGAGCGGGACTCCCGCACGCACGCATGCGGGTACGGCACCGGTTCCCCGTGCGTGTCCCGGCCGTAGCCGGCCAGGACCTCCGGCAGGCGGTGTCCCGTCGCCGTCGCCGCGTCCACCAGGGCGTGGGCGACCGTGCGGGCCTCGTCGTGCAGGCCGTAGCGGGCCAGGCCGAGGGTGATCAGGGCGTTGTCGTGCGGCCACACCGAACCGCGGTGGTAGGAGAGCGGGTGGTACGCCGGCTGGCCGGAGGCGAGGGTGCGCACCCCCCAGCCCGAGAAGAAGTCCGGCTCCAGCAGGCGCCGGCCCACCAGCTCGCCGTACTCCTTGTCGAGCAGGCCGGACCAGAGCAGGTGTCCGGCGTCCGACGCCAGCGCGTCGACCTGGCGGCCCTCGCCGTCCAGGGCGAGGGCGGGGAAGGCGCGGTCCGGCATCCAGAAGTCCCGCTGGAAGCGGTCGCGCAGGTCACCGGCCGCCTGTTCCAGCAGCGCGCCGTACGTCTCGTCCGCCCACACCGTGCGCGCGAGCCACGCCGTGCGGCGCAGGGCGTCGTAGGCGTAACCCTGGGCCCCGGCCGCCATCACCGGGCCGGTCGGACGGGTTCCGTCGGCGGAGCAGATCGCGCCGGGGGAGTCCTTCCAGTTCTGGTTGGCCAGGCCGCCCTGGTCGGCGCGGTAGACCAGGTAGCCGCGGGAGGTGAGGCCGCCGTGGTCCAGCATCCAGCCGATCGCCGCGCGGGCGTGGGATTCCAGGCGGCGGGCCAGGGCGGTGTCGCCGGTGCGCTCCACGTACGCGCCCAGGAGGACGAGGAAGAGCGGGGTGGCGTCCACCGAGCCGTAGTAGCGGCCGTAGGGGACCTGGCCGAAGTGGGCCAGTTCGCCGTGGCGCACCTCGTGCACGATCTTGCCGGGCTGGGCCACCGCGCCCGCGCCGGTCTCGGTGGCCTGCGCGGCGGCGAGGGCCGGGAGGGTGGCGGCAGCCAGCCGGGGGCGGTAGGGGAGGGCGAAGAGGGAGGTCAGGAGGGCGTCCCGGCCCAGCAAGGTGAGGAACCAGGGGGCTCCCGCGGCGGGCACGCGCAGCTCCTCGCCGTCCGGGCCCGTGGCGGGGACCTGGAGGGAGGCGAGGTCGGCCAGGCCGCGGGCGCAGGCCGCCGCCAGTTCCGGCCAGCCGGTGGGGAAGGCCACGCCCTCCACGAACTCGCCCTCCAGCGCGAGGAGTTCGTCGTTGAGGGCGGTGGGGGAGGACGGGACGCGGCGGGCGCGTTTGTCGCCGTGCGGGCGGGCCATCACGCGCAGCGCCAGCTCCGTCGTGCCGTGGGGGGCCAGGTCCAGGGTCCACACGAGGCGGCGGGCGCCGGTGCCGGTCTCCTCGACCGCGGCGGGGGCGGGGTCCGCCGTCACCGTCGTGCACGAGCGCCATTCGCCGCGCTGGTAGGTGAACTCCAGGCCGTCGTCCAGGACATGGCGGGAGCGGGTGGCGCCGATCTTGGTGTAGGTGCGGTGGTCCGAGCGCAGTTCGAACTGGTCGGTGAAGTCGGCGTCGACGGTGAGCGCCAGGCGGACGGTGGTGGGGACCGGGCGGTTGCTGGTGAGGCGGAGGGACTCGACGAACGATCCGTCGCCGACCGCCTGTTCGCGGAAGATGGTGAAGGCCGGGGGTTCCTGGCGGCCGCCGCGCGGGACGAGGACACAGCGGGCCGTGTCCCCGTCCGCGACCGGCGTGAGCGGCTCCGGCACCGCGCCGTCGGCCGTCAGTTGCCAACGGCTCAGGTGGCGGGCGTCACGCACGAACAACCCGTCCGGGGAGCCCGCGCCCCGCACTCCGCTGATGTCCCCGCCGTCGCCCACGGCTGCGAACGTCCCACCGCGCACGAGCAGATGAAGCCGGTCCGTCATCCCCGGTCCCCTCCTTTGTCCTCTTGCTCGAACGGGCCGATGCCCGTCGGGGACACGCCCTGGGTGGGGCGTGAATGGAGCAGATCCAGCGTCAGCGCGGCGGTCCAGCCGAAGCCGGTCGCGCCGCAGGCCTCGCCGGTGTACGGGTCGGCGTACTCCGCGAAACCGGAGGCGCCGGCCAGGTCGAGGACCGCGTCGCGCAGGGCGTCGGCGCGGTCCTGTTCGCCGTGGGTGCGCAGGCCGCGCTCCAGCAGCCAGCTCGTGTTGAACCAGGCCGGGCCGCGCCAGTAGCGGTGCGGGTCGAAGGCCTCGCCCAGGAGGTCGTAGGACGGGGGCAGGCGGGTGGTGTCGCCGAGGCCGAAGTGGGGGCCGTGCAGGGTGCGGACGAGCGCCTGCGCGATCTCGCGGGGGAGATCGGGGAGGAGGAGGGGGATCAGGCCGGAGACGCTCCGCTCGGGGATCAGCGAGCCCGAGCCTGCGGGGGAGCGGTGCTCTGGAGTGCGAGCGGTGCTCTCGGAGCTGGCGGGGGAGCGGTGCTCTGGAGTGCGAGCGGTGCTCTCGGAGCCGGCGGGGGAGCGGTGCTCTGTGGTGCGAGCGGTGCTCTCCGGTGCGGCCAGGGAGCGGTGCTCCGGTGTGTGAGCGGTGCTCTCCGTCGGCTCTCCTCGCAGGTCCCGGCACAGGAACATGCCGCTCTGCTCGTCCCACAGGCGCTCCACCAGCGCCGTCGTCAGGCGCTCCGCACGGGCGTGCCGCGCCGTGCCCGGCGCGCCCAGTTCCGCGGCGATGCGGGCCAGCGCGTGCTCGGAGGCGATGAGCAGGGCGTTGAACGCCGGGTCCTCGACGGCGAAGGCGTTCGCCCCGTCGGCGTACTCGGCGTCCCGGTAGTCCGTCGCCAGCCGTACGTACCGCCCGTAGTCCAGGTCCGTCGGCCGGTCCTCGGGGGCGCCGTGGGCGAGGTCGGCGCGGCGGAAGGAGCGCGACGGGGCCGGGGTGACGCGGGAGAGGGGGCCGTCCCAGCAAGGGCTGTTGTCCATGCCCTGCTCCCAGGGGTGGACGACGGACGCCAGGCCGCCGCCGCCCAGGTCGCGGCGGTGCAGCAGATAGCGGTGCCAGGCGGCCAGGCGGGGGTAGGCGCGGGTGAGGAAGCCGCGGGCGCGGGACAGGCCGGGGTCGGCGCAGTGCACCAGCCAGGCCGCCAGCGCGTGGACCGGTGGCTGCACGATGCCGGAGGTCTGTACGGTGCGCGGGGCGCCCGCAGCGCGCCCCGCGGTCGAGGAGCGCCAGAAGTCGGGGCTCGGGAAGTACGCGTCGAGCGGCACGGAGGGGTTGAAGACGATGTGCGGGATGCGGCCGTCGCCCCACTGCGCGGCCAGCAGCGTCTCCAGCTCCGTCTGGGCCCGTAACGGCGACAGATGGCGCAGGCCGATCGCGATGAACGCCGAGTCCCAGGACCACTGGTGCGGATACAGGCCCCGGGAGGGCACCGTGGAGGTGCCGGTCCAGTTGGCCTCCAGCACCTGCGCGGCCCTGACGTGCAGCGATGTCGACGCGATGTCCGGTTCGTATACGACGGCGTGCCGCAGGGCAGGGGCGGTCAGCTGGGTGGTGCGATCCACTCGGGGCTCCCCGAAGACGTTCGGCCGATCGGTTCGGTCGGGACTACCGTAGAGTTACGTCTATTTAACACGCAAAACTCAATATGTAATGCAGTCTTGAGAAACACAAGGGGGTGCGCATGACGGGACGAGGGCAGGCGAGCGCCGGAGATCTGCTCGAACTGGTACGAAGCGGGCGCGCGACCACGCGCGGAGCGCTCCAGCAGGCCACCGGACTCTCCCGTGCCACCGTCGGTCAGCGCCTCGACCGCCTCTTCCGCGCGGGCTGGCTGCGCGAGGGGGCCGGGGGACCGGTGGACTCGCCGCTGGGCGGTCGGCCCTCCATCACGCTGGAGTTCGACGACGAGCACGCCGTCGTCCTCGCCGCCGACCTCGACACCCGGCACGCGCGCGCGGCCGTGCTGTCGCTGACCGGCGAGATCCTCGCCGAGCACGCGGGCACGCTCGTCATCGAGGACGGGCCGGACGCGGTGCTGGGCGAACTCGGGCGCTGGTTCGCCCAGTTGCTGGAGCGCAGCGGCCGGCGGGCGCAGGACGTGTGCGGGATCGGGCTCGCCGTGCCCGGGCCGGTCGACAGCGAGACCGGGCGGGTGGTGCAGCCGCCGATCATGCCGGGCTGGGACGGCTACGACATAAGAGGCCGGCTGGGGCGGGCCTTTCGCGAGCGGACGGGCGTCCCGGCGGTGCCGGTGTTCGTCGACAACGACGCGAACCTGATGGCGTACGGCGAACAGCGCACGGGCTACGCCGGCTGCTCGGCGTTCGTGCTGGTGAAGGTGAGCACCGGCATCGGCGCCGGGGTCGTGGTCAACGGCTCCGTCTACCGGGGCGTCGACGGGGGCGCCGGGGACATCGGGCACATCCGGGTGGGCGCCGAGGCGCTGTGCCGGTGCGGTTCCTACGGCTGCCTCGCCGCCGTCGCCAGCGGTGGCGCGGTGGCGCGGCGGCTGGCCGAGGCGGGGGTGCCGGCGGCCTCCGGCTCGGATGTGCGGGACCTGCTGGCGGCCGGGCACCCGGAGGCGGTCGGGCTCGCCCGGGAGGCGGGGCGGCGGGTGGGGGACGTCCTGGCGACCGTGGTGACGCTGCTCAACCCCGGCGTGCTGATGATCGCGGGAGATCTGGCCGGGACCGCCTTCCTCACGGGGGTGCGCGAGCTGCTGTACCAGCGGGCGCTGCCGCGCTCCACCGCTCATCTGGAGGTGGTGACCGCGCGGCTCGGCGAGCGGGCGGGACTGGTGGGGGCCGGGGCAATGGTCGTGGAGTCCCTGTACGCGCCGGAGCGGGTGGAGGAGCGGCTGTCCGCGATGGGCGTGTGACGTCCGCGTTTCCGGCCGGGAGGTGTCTCGTGACACCGTCCGCATGGTGATATCCGGTCGTCTGTGGCAGCGTGATTCTCGCCACCCTTGATAAGGGTTGCGCTCAGATGAGCGGATCTTGGCCGACTGTACTTCTCCAAGGGGTGGCACCGAGTGCCACCCCTTGATCGTTCATCGAGCGAAATCAGGCGTGCCGAACTATGCTCAGATGAGCGCTCTTGAGCGCTTACGAGGGTTGCTGTGTTCAAGAAGTGAAAACATAAGCGGCTGGTTGCTTGCCGAGCTTTGACTTTCGATCCGCTGGCGGACGAGTGGTTACAGGCGTATGACGCGTGAGTAGACGTACCCAGACGCCTTTGATCTGGGTATGTTCCTCGCCGTCAGGGCAGCCACCGCGTCCCGAGGGAGTCGAGACCCGTGTCGGAAAACAAAGAATCCCACGTAACGAAGTTCGTCTACGACTTCACCGAGGGAAACAAGGACCTCAAGGACCTCCTCGGCGGCAAGGGCGCCAACCTCGCCGAGATGACCAACCTGGGACTCCCCGTTCCCCCCGGCTTCACCATCACGACCGAAGCCTGCAAGGTCTACCTCGACAGCGGCGAGGAGCCGGCGGCACTGCGTGACGAGGTGAGTGCGCACCTCGACGCGCTGGAGCAGCGGATGGGCAAGAAGCTCGGCCAGCCGGACAACCCCCTGCTGGTCTCGGTCCGTTCCGGCGCCAAATTCTCCATGCCGGGCATGATGGACACCGTCCTGAACATCGGCCTCTCCGACAAGTCCGTGAAGGGCCTCGCCGACCAGGCCGGCGACGAGCGGTTCGCGTGGGACTCGTACCGCCGCCTCATCCAGATGTTCGGCAAGACGGTCCTGGGCGTCGAGGGCGACCTCTTCGAGGACGCCCTCGAGAAGGCCAAGGAGGCCAAGAAGGTCACGGTCGACACCGAGCTGGAGGCCGCGGACCTGAAGAAGCTGGTCGCCACCTTCAAGAAGATCGTCAAGAAGGAGGCCGGCCGGGACTTCCCGCAGGACCCGCGCGAGCAGATGGACCTCGCCATCAAGGCGGTCTTCGACTCCTGGAACGGCGACCGCGCCAAGCTCTACCGCCGCCAGGAGCGCATCCCGCACGACCTCGGCACGGCCGTCAACGTCTGCTCCATGGTCTTCGGCAACCTCGGTCCCGACTCCGGCACCGGCGTCGCCTTCACCCGCGACCCCGCCAGCGGCCACCAGGGCGTCTACGGCGACTACCTGCAGAACGCGCAGGGCGAGGACGTGGTCGCGGGCATCCGCAACACCGTGCCGCTCGCGGAGCTGGAGCGGATCGACAAGAAGTCGTACGACCAGCTGATGCAGATCATGGAGACCCTGGAGAACCACTACAAGGATCTCTGCGACATCGAGTTCACCATCGAGCGCGGGCAGCTGTGGATGCTGCAGACCCGCGTCGGCAAGCGCACGGCCGGTGCCGCCTTCCGCATCGCGACCCAGCTGGTGGACCAGGGCCTGATCGACGAGACCGAGGCGCTCCAGCGCGTCACCGGCGCCCAGCTCGCGCAGCTGATGTTCCCCCGCTTCGACGAGCAGGCCAAGACCCAGCAGGTCGGCCGGGGCATCGCGGCCTCGCCGGGCGCGGCGGTCGGCAAGGCGGTCTTCGACTCGTACACGGCCGTGAAGTGGTCGCGCTCGGGCGAGAAGGTCATCCTGGTGCGCCGGGAGACCAACCCCGACGACCTCGACGGCATGATCGCGGCCGAGGGCATCCTGACCAGCCGCGGCGGCAAGACCTCCCACGCGGCCGTCGTGGCGCGCGGCATGGGCAAGACCTGTGTGTGCGGCGCGGAGGAGCTGGAGGTCGACACCAAGCGGCGCCGGATGACCGTGCCCGGCGGGCACGTCGTCGAGGAGGGCGACGTCATCTCCATCGACGGCTCCAGCGGCAAGGTCTACCTGGGCGAGGTCCCGGTCGTCCCCTCGCCGGTCGTGGAGTACTTCGAGGGCCGGATGCACGCCGGCGCCCAGGACGCCGACGAACTGGTCGAGGCCGTGCACCGGATCATGGCCTTCGCCGACCGCAAGCGCCGGCTGCGGGTGCGCGCCAACGCGGACAACGCCGAGGACGCGCTGCGCGCCCGCCGCTTCGGGGCGCAGGGCATCGGGCTGTGCCGTACCGAGCACATGTTCCTCGGCGAGCGCCGCGAGATGGTCGAGAAGCTGATCCTCGCCGACACCGAGGAGGAGCGCGAGGCCGCGCTGGCGCAGCTGCTGCCGCTGCAGAAGAAGGACTTCGTCGAGCTGTTCTCGGCGATGGACGGACTGCCGGTGACGGTACGGCTGCTCGACCCGCCGCTGCACGAGTTCCTGCCGGACATCACCGAGCTGTCGGTGCGCGTCGCGCTCGCCGAGTCCCGTCAGGAGTCGCACGAGAACGACCTGCGCCTGCTCCAGGCCGTGCACCGGCTGCACGAGCAGAACCCGATGCTGGGCCTGCGCGGCGTACGCCTCGGCCTGGTCATCCCCGGACTGTTCACCATGCAGGTCCGCGCGATCGCGGAGGCCGCCGCCGAGCGCAAGAACGCCAAGGGCGACCCGCGCGCCGAGATCATGATCCCGCTCGTCGGCACGGTGCAGGAGCTGGAGATCGTGCGCGAGGAGGCCGACCAGGTCATCGCGGAGGTCGAGGCGGCGACGGGTACGCAGCTGAAGCTGTCCATCGGCACGATGATCGAGCTGCCGCGAGCCGCCCTCACCGCCGGGCAGATCGCGGAGGCGGCGGAGTTCTTCTCCTTCGGCACGAACGACCTGACGCAGACGGTGTGGGGCTTCAGCCGCGACGACGTCGAGGCGTCCTTCTTCACCGCCTACCTGGAGAAGGGCATCTTCGGCGTCAGCCCCTTCGAGACGATCGACAAGGACGGCGTCGGCTCGCTGGTCAAGGCGGCGGCGAAGGCGGGCCGCGAGACCCGTCCCGACCTCAAGCTGGGGGTCTGCGGCGAGCACGGCGGCGACCCGGAGTCGGTCCACTTCTTCCACGAGGCCGGTCTGGACTACGTCTCCTGCTCCCCGTTCCGCATCCCGGTCGCCCGCCTGGAGGCGGGCCGCGCGGCCACCCAGTCGGAGGGCAGCGACCACCGCTGACCCACCCGGGCCCCGGAGCCGCCGCCCGTCCCCGACCCTCAACCGATGGGGGGCGGCTCCGGATCACGAAAAGAGAGGGCGGCACCTTGTGCGGAGGTGCCGCCCTCGCTCGTGTCCGTCACTCGCAGGCCACGCCGTCGCCGTCGCGGTCGAGGTGGGAGTCGTAGCCGGGGTCGCCGCTGTGGAGCGGGGTGACACCGGCCGCGCGGGCCTCGGTGCAGTTCGCGTAGTAGACGCTGCCGCCGGCGTCGGAGTCATCCGCCGCGGCCGGTTCGGCGGTGACCGTCCTGGTCGCCTTCACGGTCGTTCTGACCGTCTTCGTGGCGGTCACCGTGGCGGCCGGCTCCGGGTTCGCCGTCTCGGTCGCGGTGGCGGTGACCGTCGCTGTCACGGTCGGCCGCGGCCTGGCGGCGGCCGGCTTCGCGTCGTCGGTGGTGTCCCCGCCGGAGGCGCCGGCGCCGATGCCTATGAAGAAGGCCAGTCCCAGGGCCGGGAGCACATAGCGCTTGCGGGCCCAGCGCGGTGCCGTGCGGACGGGCGCGGGCACGGGCGCGGTGTACGGGTTGGTCATGTCGTCCCCCTCGGTGCGGCTTGAGTGGCATGACCGTAGGACCCGGATGGGACATGCGGAGGGGATGTGTCCTTCTCGTGACTCGACGGTGAGCGGCGTACCGCCGTTGGATCGTCTGCGTCCCCGGCTTACAGGGAGCCCCCGCTGTCCACCACCAGGTCCGTGCCGACGACCGACGCCGCGTCGTCCGAGGCCAGGTAGAGGACGGCCGCCGCGATCTCCCCGGTGGTGGAGATGCGGCCCAACGGCAGGGTGGCCGCGGCGCGTTCGGTGCGGTCGGAGTCCGTCTCTCCCGGGCGCAGCGACATGGGGGTGTCCGTCGCGCCGGGGCTGACCACGTTGATGCGGACGCCGTCGCGGATGTGGTCCCGGGCCGCGCCCCGGCTCAGGGCCGTCACCGCGGCCTTGGTCGCCGAGTAGGCGGCCGCCCCGGCGGGACTGGTGTGCGCCCCGAAGGTGGAGGAGACGTTGACGATCGCGCCGCCGGAGGGCTGCGCGCGCATCTGCCGGACCTGGGCGCGCAGGGCGAGGAAGACGCCGGTGACGTTGGTGTCGAGCTGGGTGCGCCAGTCCTCTTCGGTGAGGTCGGCCAGGGGGCCGCCGCCGCGGAAGACGCCTGCGTTGTTGACGGCCACGTCGAGGGAGCCGAAGCGGTCCACGGCGGCCCGGACCAGCGCCTCGGCGTCGGCGGCCCGAGAGACGTCCGCGGTGACCGCGAGCGCCTTGCCGCCCGCCCCCTCGATCAGGGCGACCGTCTCCTCCAGCGGCTCCCGTCGCCGGCCGGCCACGACCACCTGCGCGCCCTCGGCGGCGAACCCGAGGGCGATCGCCCTGCCGATGCCGGACCCGGCACCGGTGACGACGGCCGTCCTGCCGGTGAAACGCGTGGTGGTCATGAGCTCCCCTGTTCTCGGGCGGTCTTTATTTGACTGATCGGTTCAGTATGGCGGCAGCAAAAAGCGCCCCCGTGAGGGCGCGATGTCCGACGTGCGTGCTCAGTCCAGCAGCCGCAGCGCCTGTTCCGCCGCGTCACGCACCCGCGCCGGGTCGGCCGACGCCTTGCCGACCACGCGCAGGCCCTGCGTCAGCACCAGCAGCGTGCGGGCCAGGGCGAGCGGGTCGCGGTCGGCGGGGAGCTCCCCCTGCGCCTGGGCGCGGGCGAGGGCCGCGTGCAGGACGGTCTCCAGCTGGTCCCAGTTGCGCTCCACGCGCCGGGCCGCCACCGGGTCGTGCGGGGCGAGCTCGCTCGCCGTGTTCGTGACCAGGCAGCCGTTCAGCCGCAGGCGCTCGTCGGCGGCCTCCGCCGCGTACCGCCGTACGACCGCGCGCACGGCCGGCAGGGCGGGGCCCGGCTGGGACAGCTCCCGCACGATCGGCGGGAGCCCGGCCCGGTCGTAGCGCTCCAGCGCCTTCAGGTACAACTCGTGCTTGCTGCCGAAGGTCGCGTAGAGGCTGGCGCGTCCGATGCCGAGGTGCTCGACCAGGTCGGACATCGACGTCGCCTCGTAGCCGCGCCGCCAGAACAGCTCCAGGGCTGCCTGCAGCGCGGCCTCCGGATCGAACTCCTTGGTCCTGGCCACGTGCCGCAGCCTAGGTCCAAGGAGAACGATCGGTCAAGAAAACAGCCTTCCAGGCGGTCGGGGACGTCCTACGCGGCCCGCACCTCGTACGTGGCGATCCGCACCGTCTCGTCGTCCAGGCACTGCCCGGTCTCCAGGTCGAACCGCTGCTTCAGCAGCGGGGAGGCCACGAACGGGCGGCCCTGGTGGGTGCCGGTCAGGCCGCGGGAGAGGACCGCCGCGCCGACGAAGGGATCGCGGTTGTCGATGCCGTACAGGCTGCCGGCGCGGTCGCGGAAGAGGGCCACCTGGCGGCCGTCGGGCAGCAGCGCCGCGACGCCGCGGCCCGGCGTCAGCTGGTTGAGGTCGCAGACCGTCAGCCAGCCCTCGTCCAGCTGGAGTTGAACCTTCAGGTCGGTCGTCTCGGGTGCCAGGGTCATCGCTGGGCGCTTCCTTCCAGGGGACGGTGGCCGATGGTGAGCAGCGGCAGGTCGGGCTTGATCTGGTCGCGCTCGGGGACGAAGCCGACCACCGGGTCGGGCGTGTCGGGCGCGTTGACGAAGGAGACGAAGCGGGCGAGCTTCTCGGGGTTGTTGATGGTCTCCGCCCACTCGTCGCGGTAGTTCGAGACGTGCGCGGCCATCAGGGACTCCAGCTCCTCGCAGATGCCGAGGGAGTCCTCCACGATCACGTCCCGGACGTGGTCCAGGCCGCCGGGGATCCGCTCCAGCCACACGCTGGTGCGCTCCAGGCGGTCCGCGGTGCGGATGTAGAACATCAGGAACCGGTCGATCAGACGGATCAGTTCGGCGTCGGAGAGGTCCTTGGCCAGCAGGTCCGCGTGGCGCGGGGTGGCGCCGCCGTTGCCGCCGACGTAGAGGTTCCAGCCGTTGGCGGTGGCGATCACGCCGAAGTCCTTCGACTGGGCCTCGGCGCACTCGCGCTGGCAGCCGGAGACCGCCGACTTCAGCTTGTGCGGCGAGCGCAACCCCCGGTAGCGCAGCTCCAGTTCGATCGCCATGCGCACCGAGTCCTGGACGCCGTAACGGCACCAGGTGGAGCCCACGCAGGACTTCACCGTGCGCAGCGCCTTGCCGTAGGCGTGGCCCGACTCGAAGCCGGCGTCCACCAGACGGGCCCAGATCAGCGGCAGCTGCTCGACGCGGGCGCCGAACATGTCGATGCGCTGACCGCCGGTGATCTTCGTGTAGAGGCCGAAGTCCCGGGCGATCTCGCCGATCACGATCAGGCCCTCGGGGGTGATCTCACCGCCGGGGATGCGCGGCACGACCGAGTACGAGCCGTTCTTCTGCAGGTTGGCCAGGAAGTGGTCGTTGGTGTCCTGAAGGGCGGCCTGCTCGCCGTCCAGGACGTAGCCGCTCGCGCCGATCGTCGGGGCGAGGGAGGCGATGATCGAGCCGACGGCCGGCTTGCAGACCTCGCAGCCGTCGCCGCCCCGGGCGCCCTCGCGGCCGTAGCGGTCGAGCAGGTCCTGGTAGGTGTTGATGCGCAGGGCGAGGACGATCTCGTACAGCTCCTCACGGGTCTGCGAGAAGCAGCCGCACAGGCCCTTGTCGACCTCGACGCCGGACGCCTCCAGCTCGGCGGTGACCAGCTGGCCGAGCACCTTCACACAACTGCCGCAGCCCGTACCGGCCTTGGTGCACTTCTTGACCTCCGGCACGGTGGTGCACTGGTGGTCGGTGACCGCGGCGCGGATCGTGCCCTTGCTGACGTTGTGGCAGGAGCAGATGATCGCCTCGTCCGGCAGCGCGGACGGGCCGAGCTGGGCGCCGCCGCCCGAACCGGCGGGCAGCACCAGGGACTCGGGGGAGACCGGCGGGACCGAGCCGGTCAGCGCGCGCAGGGTGCCGTACGCCTCCGCGTCGCCGACCAGGATGCCGCCGAGCAGCGTGCCGTCGCGGCCGATGACCAGCTTCTTGTACAGGCCGGCCCGGGAGTCGGAGTAGACGACGTCGAGGCAGTCCTCGGTGGTGCCGTGCGCGTCGCCGAAGGAGGCCACGTCCACGCCGAGCAGCTTCAGCTTGGTGGACAGGTCGGCGCCGGTGAAGGCGGCCTCGTCGGCGGCGATGGTGGCGGCGGCCGTCTCGGCCTGCTCGTAGCCGGGGGCGACCAGGCCGTAGACCCGGCCGTCGGAGGCCAGCGCGCACTCGCCGATCGCGAAGACGTGCGGGTCGGAAACGGTACGGCACTGCTCGTCGACCGCGATGCCGCCGCGCTCGCCGACGGTCAGGCCGCAGTCCCGGGCGAGCTGGTCGCGCGGGCGGACGCCGGCGCTGAACACCACGAGGTCGGTGGCGAGTTCGGAGCCGTCGGACAGCTTCATGCCGGTGACGGCGCCGTCCTCGCCGACCACGATCTCCTGCGTGCCGACGCCCGTGTGGACGGTCAGGCCCATCTCCTCGATGGTGCGCAGCAGGGCCGCGCCGCCGCCCTCGTCCACCTGGACCGGCATCAGCCGGGGCGCGAACTCCACGATGTGGGAGGTCAGTCCGAGGCCCTTGAGCGCGCCGGCCGCCTCCAGCCCCAGCAGACCGCCGCCGACCACGGCGCCCGTCGTCGCCCTCGACTTCGCGTACTCCTCGATCGCGAGCAGGTCCTCGATCGTGCGGTAGACGAAGCAGCCGGTGGCGTCCTTGCCCGGGACCGGCGGCACGAACGGGTAGGAGCCGGTGGCCAGGACGAGGATGTCGTACTCGAAGACCTGACCGGACCGGGCGGTGACCTTGCGCGCCTCACGGTCGATCGTCTCCGCCGGGTCGCCGACGTACAGCTCGATGCCGTGCGTGGCGATGAACTCCATGTCGGTCATGGACAGTTCCTCGGGCGTCCGGCCCGAGAAGTACGAGGTGAGGGCGACGCGGTCGTACGCCGGACGCGGCTCCTCGCACAGCACGACCACGCGGTGCGTGGCGGTCAGGCCGCGCTCGGCGAGCGCTTCGAGGAAGCGCTGGCCGACCATGCCGTGGCCGACGAGCACGATCGTGGGGGTAGCCGCGGTGGCGGTCATCAGGAGCCTCCATCGTTGGTGAGCAGGTGGAGCAGGGGGCCGCCGTCGGACGGGAGCGGCTCTGCTCCCTCCCAGGCGCGGGCGAGCGCGCCGACGGTGCCGAGTTCGCCGACGAGGACCCCGCCGACCAGGCGGTCGTCGCGGACGACGACCTTGCGGTAGGTGCCGCGGGTGGCGTCGGTGAGCTGCACGACGTCGTCGCCGGGGCGGGCCTCCGTCTCGCCGAACGCGGCGAGGTCGAAGGCGGTGTGCCCGGCGAGGGTGAGCCGGGTCAGCGAACGGGTGCCGGTGTAGCGGGCGTCGGCGTTGCCGGCGAGCGACTCGGCGAGCACGTCGGCCTGTTCGAGCGCCGGGGCGGCGAGCCCGTACACCGTGCCGTCGTGCTGCGCGCAGTCGCCGATGGCCCGGATGTGCGGGTCGGAGGTGCGCAGCTCGTCGTCGACGAGGACGCCCTTGTGGACGGCGAGGCCCGCGTCCTGGGCCAGGCCGACGCGCGGGTGGACCCCGCAGGCGATGACGACGAGGTCCGCGTCCAGGGCGTATCCGTCGTGCATCTCGACCGAGCGGACCGCGCCGCCGACCGAGCGCACGTCCCGGACCCGGCACTCGGTGTGCACCTCGACGCCGAGGTCCTTGAGGTGCCGGCGGACCAGCTTCGAGGCGGCCGGGTCGAGTTGACGCTCCATCAACCGCTCGGACTGCTGGGCGAGGACGACCTGGGCGCCGCGCTGGGCGAGCGCGCGGGCCGCGGAGACCCCGAGGAGCCCGCCGCCGATGACGACCGCGCGCACGCCCGGCCGTACGGCCTTCGACAGGCCGAGGCAGTCGTCCAGGGTCCGGAAGGCGTGGACGCCTTCGGGCAGCACGTGGTCCGGCGTGAACAACCCGCGCAGCGGCGGGAGCACCGGGTTCGAGCCTGTGGCCAGGACGAGCGTGTCGTATGCGATCTTGGAACCGTCCGCGAGGCGCACGGCTCGCGCCTCGCGGTCGATGTCCGTGACCCGGCCGCGGGTCAGCTCCGCGGGCGCGGGCAGCGCGATCACGTCGGGGCTGTACCGCCCGGCCAGCACCTCGGCGAGCAGCACCCTGTTGTACGGGCGGTGCTCCTCCTCGCCGACGAGCGTCACCGGCGTGCCGAGCTCACCGAGCCGCCGGGCGAGACGGACGCCCGCGAGGCCGGCGCCGATCACCACCACACGCGTATTCGAGGTCATGTTCAGGAGCCTGCGGGGCGGGTGTTACCCGACCGCATCACCTCTGTTTCCCGCGAGGAACGCTGCCCTCAGCGGGAGCGCGGGAAGGGTGTGAGGGTTCGGGGCGGGCGCCGGGGGCGTGCTGTGAGGCGGGGCCGGGCGCGCCGGGGGTGGGGCAAACCGAACCACCGGGTTCCGTGCAGGCACCATCGTCTACGACCGCGGGTCCCGGGATGCTGGTGTGACCGCGTTTCACCAGCTCACACCCAGGGGGAAGCATGCTCGACACCAGCAGGGACCGGCCGGCCGGGAACGGGGTCGGCGAAGGGGTGCGCAGGGTCCTGCGCGAACCCTTCACCGCCGGGACCTGGCGCCGTTTCGTGTACCAAGTGATCGCGTTCCCGGTCGGTGTGGCATGCGTCCCACTGGCGCTGTGCGGGGCGCCGACGGGGCGGTGGCAGCGTGCGCTGCTCCGGCGGTGGCTGGGCGCCGACCTGGGGGACGGGCCCCGCGCCGGGCTGCGGCACGCGCTCCTCGCGACGCCGCTGAACCTGGCCGCGGCCTTCGTCACCGTGTACGGCTGGTCGATCGTCCCGATGAACCTCGGCTGGCCCCTGCGCGCCGGCTCGGACTACTCCGACGCGTGGGGCGGTCCCACGTTCGCCGGGGCGTGGGCGTTCCACGCAGTGGTGGGAGGCGGGGGATTCCTGCTGGTGATGCCGTGGGTGGGGCGGGGTCTTGGATGGGCGCAGGCGCGGCTGGGGAGGCGGCTTCTGACGGGGCGGCGGGCGGAGGCCGGCGGGGCCGGGGGTGCGGCGTGAGGGGACTGGCGCGGGGGTGCGAGGTGAGGGGGTGTGAAATGACGGCATTGGTGCAAGGGGTGCGCAGTGACCGGATGGGTGCGAGGGGTGTGAGGTGACGGGAGGCGACGGGATGGGAGGTTGACCCCGTGACCCGTATCCGCTCCCTGCTCGGCACTGCGCTGCTCGGTTCCTTCGGCCCGCGTGCCCTTGCCGTGCTGTTCTACGGCGTGCTCTCCTTCCCGCTCGCGCTCGTCGGGGGTTTCGTGACGCTGGCCGGGCTGGTGTTCGGCGGGGCGTTGTCCGTGACGACGCTCGGGCTGTGGCTGCTGGCGGCGACCGTGCGGGGCGCCTCCGCGCTGGGGGCGGTGCAGCGGCGGCTGGCCCGGCGGCTGCTCGGGGTGGAGATCGAGGAGCCGGCGCGGGCGGCGGGCCGGGGTCTCCTCGGCTGGCGGCGGGCCACGCTGGCGGACCGGGCCGGCTGGCGAGCCGTCGGCTGCGCGCTGCTGACCCCGTTCACGGCGGTCTTCCCGTACGCGGCCGTCTTCGTCGGCTACGTCTACGGCGCCCTCTTCACCCTCCACCCCCTGCTCGCGCCCTGGAACCAGCACACCGTCCACCACCGCGACGGCACCGTCACCCACGTCTCCCTGGAGGTCTTCGGCCACCAGGTCGACACCTGGCCGCGCTGGCTGATCCCCGTCACCGCGGGCCTGGTCCTGCTCACGGCGGCCCCCCGCCTCCTCCGCCACGCCCTCGGCCCGCACCGCGCCCTGCTCACCGTCCTGCTCGGTCCCGACGCCGCCGAACGCCGTATCCGCACCCTTCAGGAGACCCGCGCGCAGGCCGTCGAGGACGCCGCCGCCACCCTGCGCCGTATCGAACGCAACCTGCACGACGGCACCCAGGCCCGCCTGGTCGGCCTCGCCATGCACCTGACGATGATCCGCGAACTGCTCGGCGCCGGGGCCGCCCCCGACCGCGTCCTCGCCGTCGTCGACACCGCCCAGGGCAACGCCACCCAGGCCATCGCCGACCTGCGCGCCCTGGTCAAGGGCATCCACCCGCCCGTCCTCGACGAGGGACTGCCCGCCGCCCTCGCCACCCTGGCCGCGGACAGCGCCCTGCCCGTCGACCTCAGCACCGACATCCCCGAACGCCCCGCCCCCGCCGTCGAGTCCATCGCCTACTTCTGCGCCGCCGAACTCCTCGCCAACGCCGCCAAACACAGCGGTGCCCGGTCGGCGTCCGTGACCGTCACCGCCCGCGACGGCCTGCTGCGCCTGCGCGTCGCCGACGACGGCCGCGGCGGCGCGGTGATCGGCACCGGCTCCGGCCTCACCGGCCTGCGCGCCCGCGCCCGCACGGTGGACGGCACCCTGACCTGCGACAGCCCCCCGGGCGGCCCTACGATCGTCACGGTCGAGCTCCCTTACGGCTGACCGGTGGCCCTACCGTGGTCACGGTCACGGTCACGCCCGTCCCGGCCGGCCGTGCACCGTCCGACCGAGCCACCCCCTGATCGGAGCCGTATGCGGGTCGTCATCGCCGAGGACTCGGCCATCCTGCGCGACGGGCTGGCGCAGCTGCTCCGGCTGCGCGGGGTCGAGGTCGCCGCGGCCGTCGCGGACGCCGACGCCCTGCTCGCCGCCGTCGCCGAGCACGCCCCGGACGTCGCGGTCGTCGACATCCGGCTGCCGCCCACCCAGACCGACGAGGGCGTCCGGGCCGCCGTACGCCTGCGCGAGCGGCACCGCGGCACCGGTGTGCTGCTGTTTTCCCAGTACGTGGAGACCACGCACGCGGCGCGGCTGCTGTCCGACCCGGCCGGCTTCGGCTACCTCCTGAAGGAACGGGTCGTCGACATCGGCGAGTTCGTCGGCGCGCTGGAGCGGGTCGCGGCCGGCGGCACCGCGCTCGACCCCGAGGTGGTGTCCCAGCTGTTCGGCGCGAGCCGCCGCGCCTCGGCCCTGGACGCGCTGACCCCGCGGGAGCGCGAGGTGCTCACGCTGATGGCCGAGGGCCGCACGAACCACGCGATCGCGACCGCGTTCACGGTCACCGAACGCGCCGTGGAGAAGCACGTCGCCAACATCTTCGCCAAGCTCGACCTGCCCCCCTCCGAGACGGGCCACCGCCGGGTGCTCGCGGTCCTGCGCTACCTGGAATCCACGAGCTGAGACGGCCGTCCCGACGTTACGGTGACCCCCGTGACGACTCAGGTGATCGTGCTCAACGGCGGTTCCAGCTCCGGCAAGTCCGGGATCGTGCGGTGTCTTCAGGCGGTGCTGCCCGAGCCGTGGCTGGCGTGCGCGATCGACGCGTTCGTCGCGTCCCTGCCTGCCTCGCTGCAGGCGGCGCTCGTCTCGGCGGACGGCGGGGTGCACGTGGGGCCGGAGTTCCGGGCGCTGCAGACGGCGTGGCAGGAGGGCGTCGCGGCGACCGCGCGGGCGGGCGCCCGGGTCGTGATCGACGACGTCTTCCTCGGCGGCACCCACTCCCAGGAGGGGTGGCGCAAGGCCCTCGGCGGCCTCGACGTGCTGTGGGTCGGCGTGCGGTGCGAGCCGGCCGTCGCCGCGGGGCGGGAGATCGCGCGGGGCGACCGGGTGCCGGGGATGGCCGAGCGGCAGGCGGAGCTCGTCCACCGGGGCGTGGTCTACGACGTCGAGGTGGACACCACCCGCGCCGAGTCCCTGGAGTGCGCCCGCACCATCGCCGCGGCCGTGCTCAGCGGCTCCCGGTGAGGTGCGCGAAGACGACCACGTTGCCCTGGTAGCCGGTGGCCCGGGAGTAGCCCCCGCCGCAGGTGATCACCCGCAGTTCGGGCCGGCCGGCGGCGCCGTACACCTTCTCGTCCGGGAAGTGCCGGGCGTCGTAGACCTCCACCGCGTCCACCGTGAACACCGCGACGCTCCCGTCCCGCCGGTCGACCTCGACCCGGCTGCCCTTGCGCAGGGCGCCGAGGTCGTAGAAGACGGCGGGACCGTCGGCGTTGTCGACGTGGCCGGCGACGATCGCCGTGCCCCGCTCCCCGGGGGTGGTGCCGGACTCGTACCAGCCGGCGAGGTTCTTCCTCCCGGCCGGCGGCGCGTCGAGGCTGCCCGTGGGGGTCAGGCCGAGGCCCGTCAGGGGGGCGTCCACGCGGATCGACGGGATGCGGATGCGGTCCGGCGGGGAGGGGGGCAGCGCGGGGGCGCCGGGCAGCTCGCCGGAGCGGCCGGCGCCCGCCTGCGCGGCCGACGGCTGCGGCGGGGGGTGCGGCGCCGTGCCGTGGCCCAGCAGCCAGGCGCCCGCGCACAGGGCGACGGCGGTGACGGCCCCTATGGCGGCATTGCTGATCCTGCGCATACGAGCCTCCTGCCAGACGGGCTGGTCCAGACGGGCCCGGTCCCCCTCCGGGCCGCGAGGGGCGTCGGACCCGGAGGGGGAGGGGACATGCGGTACCGGCGGACGGACAGCGGAGGGTGTCCGTCAGATCCCGTCGCCTCTCGCCCGACGATGCAGGAGCCAGGTACCGCCCGCGGCGGCGACGGCGAGAGCCGCCACGCCGGCCGCGGTCTGCACGGGATCGGGGCCCAGAGCGCCGCCGACCCCCGTCTTCACACTTCCTCTGGGGTGCACCTGGCCGCGCGCCGACGTCAGCGTGACCACCAGGTCGCCGGAGACCTCCCGGTCGCCCTCGGCGCACCGCGCGACGATCTCGTACGTCCCCGGCTGCGCGCTCGGCGGCACCCTGAACTGCCCGATCGCCTCGCCCTCGTGCGCGCTCGGCGCCAGCGTGAAGGTCCCGGCGCCCACCGCGCCGGCGTCCCCCGCCGCCGTACCGTCGTCGCCGCACTCCGCGGTGTCCACGGTGACCCGCCCGCCCGGCACCACCGACGAGGGATACACCTCCAGGCCGCCCTCGCCGTCCCCGTCGTCGGCGTGGGCCGGTGCCGCGAGGCAGGCCGCGGCCGCGACGGTGAGCGCGGTACCGGTCAGCAGACGGGCGGTACGTCGCATCGGTGCTCCTCCGAGCTGTTCGGTGTCCCCTGCTCTATCGAGGTAAGTGGCAGCGGGCCGAGCGCGCTTCCTGAAGCGGTGTCAGAAATGGGGTGAATGGGTGTCAGCTCGGGTGGCCGGACGCCGGGTGCCGGGGAGTTTCAGCAGGTCAACGCCGTACGCGGGCCGCTGTGGCAAGTGCACCCGAAGGGCGCAGGCCGGAGGTGTGAACGGGTGACGGGGCCCCGGTCGGCCCGCGAACCGGCGCCCGTCTCGCGAGCCGGTGCCGCCGGCCGGGAACGGACCGGCCGGGACCGGCGTTGATCCGGACGGCAAGTCCCGTCGGTGTGCGGCGGGTTCGGCCGAGAGGAGCACACTGTGACCCAGGACGGCGGCGCCGCCGTGGAGATCGACACCAGCAGACCGCACCCCGCGCGGATCTACGACTACCTGCTGGGCGGCAAGGACCACTACGAGGTGGACCAGCGGGCCGGTGACGCGCTGGTCGCCGTCGCCCCCGAGGCCCGCGTCGGAGTCCGCGCCAACCGCGCCTTCCTGCACCGGGCCGTCCGGCACGTCGTCGCCGACGGCGTCCGCCAGATCCTGGACATCGGCACCGGGCTGCCCACCTCGCCGAACGTGCACGAGGTCGCCCGCGCGGCGGCGCCGGACGTCCGCGTCGCCTACGTGGACAACGACCCCATCGTCAAGGCGCACGCCGACGCCCTGCTCAGCGGCTCCGGCGCGACCAGCGTCGTCCTGGCCGACCTGCGCGACCCGCAGTCCATCCTGGGCCATCCCGACATCGCCCGGTTGATCGACTTCGACGAGCCGGTCGCCGTGCTGCTCGTCGCGATCCTGCACTTCGTCAGGGACGCGGAGCGGCCGGCCGAGATCGTCGCCGCCCTGCGCGACGCCCTGCGGCCCGGCAGCTACCTGGTCCTCTCGCACGCCACCGGCGACTTCGCCGAACGCGACCAGGCCCAGGCTGTGTACGACAACGCCTCCGCCACCATGAACCTGCGCACCCGCGCCGAGGTCGAGCGTTTCTTCGACGGCTTCGACCTGGTCGACCCGGGACTGGTCCAAGTCCCCTTCTGGCGCCCGGAGTCGACGCCCGGGGCGCGGGCGCGCGAGATCGGCTTCTACGGGGGCGTGGCGCGCAAGAGCGGCTGAGCCGCCCTACGGCCGCCCCGGGCCGAGCCCCCGGGGCGGCCGGGCCGGCTCAGTTGACGTTGACCGCGCTCCAGGCGGCGGCCACCGCGGCGTACTCCGTGCTGCCGGCGCCGTAGAGGTCCTTGGCGGCGTTGAGGGTCGCCGTCCGGGCGCCGGCGTAGTTCGTCGACGACGTCATGTACACCGTCAGCGCCCGGTACCAGATCCGCCCGAGCTTCTCCCGCCCGATCCCGGTGACCGTGGCGCCGTTGTAGGTGGGCGAGTCGTAGCCGACCCCGTTGACGGTCTTCGGGCCGCTGCCCTCCGCCAGCAGGTAGGCGAAGTGGTTGGCGACGCCCGAGGAGTAGTGGACGTCGAGGCTGCCGACCGAACTGCTCCAGTAGTCGGCGGAGTTGCCGTCCCTCGACGGCTTGTCCATGTAGCGCAGCGCCTCCCGGCCGAAGCCGGACTTCACGACCTTCTCGCCGATCAGGTAGTCCCCGGGGTCGGAGGCGTTGCCGGCGTACCACTCCACCAGGGTGCCGAGGATGTCGGAGGTCGCCTCGTTGAGCCCGCCGGACTCGCCCGAGTAGGTCAGGGCGGCCGTCTTCGACGTCACGCCGTGGGTCATCTCGTGGCCCGCCACGTCCAGCGACACCAGCGGCCCGAAGGTCGTCCCGTCACCGTCGCCGTACGTCATGCAGAAGCAGCTGTCGTCCCAGAAGGCGTTGTTGTAGCGGGTGCCGTAGTGGACGCGGTTGTACGACCCCTTGCCGTCGCCGGCGATGCCGTTGCGGCCGAACTCGTTCTTGTAGAAGTCCCAGGTGACGTCCGTGCCGTACTGGGCGTCCACCGCCGCCGAGGCGCGGTCGTCCGCCGTTCCGTTGCCCCAGTGGTTGTCGGAGTCGGTGAACACCGTCGAGGGGGCGCGGCTGATGCAGATGCTGGTCAGGAAGCACAGGTCGGTCTTGTTCGCCGCGTCGCCCGTGTAGGTGTTCCCGCGGGTGGGGTCCTTGAGCTGGTACGTCGAGCCGGAGGACGTCGTCTCCAGCGCAACAGTGCCGCTGTACAGCGACCTGCCGTCGCCACTCGCCGTCTCGATGTCGTCCCAGGCGTCGATCTGCGCGCCGGTGCGGGCGTCGGTGAGGACCGTGCGGGCGACCGGGTTGCCGAGGGAGTCCTGCGCCGCCGCCTGCGTCCGCCAGGCCAGCTTCGGGGTGCCGTGCAGGGCGTCGACGACCAGCTGGGGCGTGGCCGTCAGCTTCCGCAGCGTCTCGCCGAGGTTGACGGCGCGCAGGGCGTTGGCCGCGATGTCGGCGGCCTTCGGCGCGGAGACGGCCGGGGTGGTCGAGGCGAGGGATATCGTGCCGCGGGTCGCCCGGTCGGCGCTGCGGTAGTCGCCGTTCGGCGCCAGGTGGACCACGAAGTCGCCGCCCAGGACCGGCAGTTCGCGGTAGGTGCGGTCGTAGCGGACGTGCTGGGTGCCGTCGCTGTCGACGATCACGTCCCGGACCGAGGTGTCCTCGGCGGAGGTGAGCCCGAGGCTCGTGGCGTGTGCGAGGAGGGCGGAGGCCGCGTTCGCGAGGGCGGTCGCCGTGGTCGGTCTGCCGTCCGCGACGGCGGCGGGGGAGAGGGCGGAGGCCAGCAGGGTGGCGGTGGTCGCGGCCACGCCGGCGGCGGCGAGACGACGGGAACCTCGGACGTACGGCCGTATCCGGCTCATCGGTCTCCTCGGGAAGGCGCCAACGGGCGCGTGGGGGGCGCTGCGTTGACCAAGATTTAAGAGGCCATGACATGTCGAGGTCCATAGGGCGTACGCGGAGGTGTGTGAAGAGAGAGAATCGTTTTTGTGAGCCCCCGACTGCCCTTCTTCGTCTACGGCACCCTGCGCCCCGGCGAGCCCAACCACGACCTCTTCCTGCGCGGCCGCACCCACGCCGAGGAACCGGCCCGCCTGAGCGGCGCGGTGCTGTACGAGGGCCCCGGCTACCCGTACGCGGTGGAGCGGCCCGGCGGGGTGGTGCACGGCGAGCTCGTCACGGCCCGCCCCGAGGAGTACGCGCGGCTGCTGGCCGACCTGGACCGCCTGGAGGAGTACGCCCCCGGCGACCCCCGCAACCTCTACGAACGCGTCCCCCGCAAGGCCCTGCGCGCCGCCGACGGCACCCTCACCGAGGCCTGGGTCTACCTCGCCGCCCCCACCGTCACCGCCCGCCTGCGCACCCACGGCAGGCTGATCGCGAGCGGCGACTGGTCGAACCGGAGCTGACGGCTCACTCCGCCTCGACGGGCGTCGACGAGGGCCGCAGAAAGGTGCGGTCGAACCGGCGGATGCAGCCGGTGCGTTCGCCGAGCTCCCACAGCCGGCGCGCCTCCGGGTCCTGCCGGATGGCCTCCCGGTAGACCTCGTACGCGGCGAGGCTGGGGAAGGAGAACAGGGCGTAGGCGATGTCGTTGGCCCCTTCGTGCGGCAGGAAGCAGCCGTGATGGACGCCCCCGAGCCGCCGCACGATCGGGATCCAGCCCGTCACGTACCGCTCGAACGCCGGGAGTTGACGCGGATCTATCTCGTAGCGCAGATGGCAGGTGATCACCGCGCCATTGTCGGCGAGGAGCCCGGCCGGCGCCTCCGCACTACGGCGTGACCGCCTCCAGACGCACCGCGCACGCCTTGAACTCCGGCATCCGGGAGGTGGGGTCCAGGGCGGGGTTGGTGAGGGTGTTGGCGCGGCCCTCCCCGGGCCAGTGGAAGGGCATGAAGACGGTGTCGGGGCGGATGCCGGTGGTGATGCGGGCCGGGGCCACCGCGCGCCCGCGCCGGGAGACCACGGCCACCGGGTCGCCCTCGGCCGCGCCGAGCCGCTCGGCGAGACGCGGGTGCAGCTCCACGAAGGGGCCCGGCGCGGCGGCGTTCAGCTCGTCCACGCGGCGGGTCTGGGCGCCGGACTGGTACTGGGAGACGACCCGGCCGGTCGTCAGCAGCACCGGGTACTCCTCGTCCGGCTCCTCCGCGAGCGCCCGGTGCGCGACCGGCACGAACCGGGCCCGGCCGTCCGGCGTGGCGAAGCGGTCCAGGAAGAGGCGGGGCGTGCCGGGGTGCGGCCCGTCGTCCCCGGCCGGACAGGGCCAGAACACCCCGTTCTCCTCGGCGAGCCGGCGGTAGGTGATCCCGGAGTAGTCCGCGGGCCCGCCCGCGCTGGCCCGGCGCAGCTCCTCGAAGACCTCCTCCGGGTCGGTCGGGAAGCCCTTCTCCACACCCAGCCGGTCGGCGAGCTCCCGCAGCACCTCCAGGTCGCTGCGCACCCCCTCGGGCGGGCTGATCGCGCGCCGGCGCAACAGCACCCTGCCCTCCAGACTGGTCGTCGTCCCCGTCTCCTCCGCCCACTGGGTGACCGGCAGCACGACGTCCGCAAGGGCCGCCGTCTCGGACAGCACCACGTCGCACACGGCCAGGAAGTCGAGGGACGTCAGCCGCTCCTCGACATGCGCGGCGCGCGGCGCGGAGACCACCGGGTTGGAGCCCATCAGCAGCAGCGAGCGGATGTCCGTGCCCAGCGCGTCGAGCAGCTCGTACGCGCTGCGCCCCGGCCCCGGCAGCGAGTCGGGGTCGACCCCCCACACCTCCGCCACGTGCCGCCGCGCCGCCGGGTCGTCCAGCTTGCGGTAGCCGGGCAACTGGTCGGCCTTCTGGCCGTGTTCGCGCCCGCCCTGCCCGTTGCCCTGCCCGGTCAGACAGCCGTACCCGCTCAGCGGCCGGCCCGCCCGTCCCGTAGCCAGGCACAGGTTGATCCACGCGCCCACGGTGTCGGTGCCCTTGGACTGCTGCTCGGGTCCGCGCGCCGTGAGCACCATCGCCGCCTCGGGCTCGCAGAACAGCCGCACCGCCTCCCGCAGTTCGGGAACGGACACCCCCGTGATCCGCTCCACGTACTCCGGCCAGTGCGCCATCGCCGCGGCCCGCGCCTCCTCCCAGCCGACGGTCCGCCCGGCCACGTACTCCTCGTCGACCCGCCCCTCGGCGACGACCAGGTGCAACAGCCCGAGGGCGAGGGCGAGATCGGTGCCGGGCCGCGGCGCCAGGTGCAGGTCGGCCTGCTCGGCGGTCCGGGTGCGGCGCGGGTCGACGACGATCAGCGTGCCGCCGTTCTCCTTCAGCTCGCTGAAGAACCGCAGCGACGGCGGCATGGTCTCGGCGAGGTTGGACCCCACCAGGATCACGCAGCCCGTCTTCGGGATGTCCTCCAGCGGAAACGGCAGCCCCCGGTCGAGCCCGAACGCCTTGATCCCGGCCGCCGCCGCCGACGACATGCAGAAACGGCCGTTGTAGTCGATCTGCGAGGTGCCGAGCGCCACCCGCGCGAACTTGCCGAGCGTGTACGCCTTCTCGTTCGTCAGCCCGCCCCCGCCGAACACCCCGACCGCGTCCGGCCCGTGCTCGGCGCGCGTGCGGCGCAGCCCCGCGGCGATCCGGTCCAGTGCCTCGTCCCAGGAGGCGGGCACCAGCGTGCCCGCGGAGCGCACCAGCGGGGAGGTGAGGCGCACCCGGGACGAGAGCACGGCCGGCGCCGTACGGCCCTTGCCGCACAGCGCACCCCGGTTCACCGGGAAGTCCGCGCGCTCGCTCACCTCGACCGTGCCGTCCGGTGCGGGCGTCAGGTTCATCCCGCACTGCAGGGCGCAGTAGGGGCAGTGGGTGGGCGTCACGGTGTTCTGCATACCGGCCAGCGTGCTTCGGCCGTGTTACGTGCGGCGCGGCCCCTTGTTACGCGGGCGGGACGGCGACCTCCCCGCGCCGTGCGGGCCCGCGTGAGCCGCGCCGTCACCGGGCGTCGGCCAGCGCCTTCGCCACGCCCGTCTCCTTGCGCCCGAGGAACCGCGGGTCCGGCTGGAACACGGCGTCCAGCGCCGCCTTGCCGGCCGCGAAGATCTCCCGGGTGCCGCCGTAGTACCAGGTGACGTCGTGCTTGTCCTGGACCCCGACGCCGTACGACGTCACGCCCGCCGCCTCGCACAGCGCGACCGCCCGCCGGATGTGGAAGGCCTGGCTGACGAGCACCGCCCGGTCGACGCCGAAGATCTTCTTGGCGCGCACGCAGGAGTCCCAGGTGTCGAAACCGGCGTAGTCGCCGACGATCCGCGAGCCCGGCACGCCGTGCTCTTGCAGGTAGGCGCGCATGGCGTCCGGCTCGTCGTAGTCCTCGCGGCTGTTGTCGCCGGTGACCAGGACGACCTCGATGCGGTGCTCCCGGTACAGCTCGGCCGCCGCGTCCAGGCGGTGGGCGAGATACGGGGACGGCTCGCCGTCCCACAGCCCCGCGCCGAAGACGACGGCGACCTCGGTGCGGGGCACGTCGGCCGTCGTGCGCAGCCGGTCGCCGGTCGCGACGTACAGCCACGTCGCCGGAAGCAGCGCCAGCACGCACACCGCCATCACGCCCTGCACCAGCCGCCGCCACCCGGCACGGGTGCGGGGCAGACGCGGTCTCGGCAGCCTCGGTCGGCGCATGGACGGTCCCCTCCCTGGCCCTCGGTCTCGACAGCCAGAGACGTCCCGGCAGGCCCCACGGTTCGGCGCACCGTACGTGACGAGCTTCACCGCGGCCGGTGAAACCGCAGGTCACCTCGGCTCACACAGCCCACCCACCCCACCGTGAACCGCCGGAAAACCCCCGTGACCCCTCCGCAACGGGGCGGCAACGTCCCCCGGTCAGGATCGGTGCATGACGGACAGCACGGCGCACCTCATGAGCCAGATCGGCAGCCGCCTCGCCGGCCAGCTCAGCCTCATCTCCCTCGACGGCCGACGCCGCCCCGGCCCGCCCGCGCTGGTGGTCGTGGCCCACGGCAGCCGCGACCCGCGCGCCCTGAACACCGTCCGCGCCCTCCTGGAGCGGGTCCGCGAGCGGCGCCCCGGCCTTGCGGTCCACCTGGGCCACATCGAACTGAACGACCCCCTGCTCCCCGACACCCTGGCCGCCCTCGGCTCCCGGGAGGCGGTCCTCGTCCCCCTCCTGCTCAGCCGCGGCTACCACATCAAGCGGGACATCCCCGAGATGGCCGCCGCGTCGGACGTCCACGCGCGCGTGGCCGGCGCCCTGGGCCCCCACGCCCTCCTCGTGGACGCCCTGTACGCCCGGCTGGTCGAGGCCGGCTGGCGCACGCGGACGACCGAGGCGACGCGCCGGGAGAGCGCCGTCGTCCTGGCCGCGGCGGGCTCCCGCGACCCCGAGTCCCGCCTCGACACCAACCGCACGGCCGAGCTCCTCGCCGAACGCCTGGGAGTCCCGGTGGTCCCCGCCTACGCCACGACGGCCGCCCCGACGGTCCCGGACGCGATCAGCGCCCTGAAGGAGAGGGGCCGCCACCGGGTCGCCGTGGCCTCCTACTTCACGGCCCCCGGCCGCTTCGCGACGGAATGCGCGGAGGCGGCCCCGTGGATCGCGTCGGCTCCCTTGGGCACGCACCCGGCGATGGCCGACCTGGTGCTGCACAGGTATGACCAGACATGGTCAACGCCCGCCGGGGGCAACGCCCCAAGGGGCGCGGGGCTGTGTCGATCTGCGGCTCCGCCGCGGGGCGCGAACAACCCCACACAACCCGCACTCGCCGTATGACAGCGCCCGGCAGACGCACAGGCGGATTGTCAGCCCCTGCCCTTACTGTCGAGACATGTCGTACGACGCGCACTCGACCGAACGCTGGGCCCCCGAACCCGACAAACGCCCCGGCCGCACGGCCTTCCAGCGCGACCGTGCGCGCATCCTGCACAGTGCGGCACTCCGCAGGCTCGCCGGCAAGACCCAGGTCGTCACACCGGGAACCCGCACCCAGGTCTGGGACGCGAGCCCCCGCACCCGCCTCACCCACTCCCTCGAATGCGCCCAGGTCGGCCGGGAGCTCGGCGCGGCCCTCGGCTGCGACCCCGACCTCGTCGAAGCCGCCTGCCTCTCCCACGACCTCGGCCACCCGCCCTTCGGGCACAACGGCGAACAGGCCCTCAACGAGTTCGCGCAGGACTGCGGCGGCTTCGAGGGCAACGCCCAGTCCCTGAGGCTCCTCACCCGCATCGAGCCCAAGCGCTTCACCGAGGAAGGCTCGGTGGGCCTCAACCTCACCAGGGCCACCCTCGACGCGGCCACCAAGTACCCCTGGCCGCGCGGCACGTACGCGACCCCGAAGTTCGGCGTCTACGAGGACGACCTGCCGGTCTTCGAGTGGGTCCGCAAGGACGCCCCCGGCACCCGCACCTGCTTCGAGGCCCAGGTCATGGACTGGTCCGACGACGTGGCCTACTCCGTGCACGACGTCGAGGACGGCCTGCACGCGGGCCACATCGACCCCAACCTCCTGCACGCGGACCCGGAACGCGCGGAGGTCTTCGCGGTCGCCCGCGGCCGCTACGTCCCCGAAGACACCGACCCGGCGGAGCTGGCCGCCGCCCTCGACCGCCTCCAGGACCAGGAGTGGTGGCCGCACGGCTACGACGGCTCCGCCGTCGCGCAGGCCCGCCTCAAGGACGCCACCAGCCAGCTCATCGGCCGCTTCTGCCTCGCCGCCGAGGGTGCCACCCGCGCGCGGTACGGCACCGGACCGCTCACCCGGTACACCGCCGAACTCGTCGTACCGCGCGAGACCCGCCTGGAGTGCGCCGTCCTCAAGGCCGTCGCCGACCGGTACGTCATGCAGCGCGCCGAACAGGAGCGGCTGCGCGCGGACCAGCGGATCGTCGTCGCCGAACTCGCCGACGCGCTCACCGCCCGCGCCCCCGACGGCCTCGACCCGCAGTTCCGCGCGCTGTTCGACCAGGCGTCCGACGACCGGGCGCGCAAGCGGGTGATCGTGGACCAGATCGCCTCACTCACCGACGCGTCGGCACGCTCGCTTCACGCTCGTCTCATGGGACACATGTAGAACACACGCGACAGGAGTGATGGGGAAACAGGCCCGAATGTGACCCTCCGTGGCCTGATCGGGCCACTCCCTCTTCCCCCATCACGCTGCGTGCGGGACGCTCGCATGTGGCGGCACCCTTACGAGGAGGCATCAAGTGGTCGACGCGGATCAGACATTCGTCATCGTCGGAGGCGGACTCGCCGGCGCGAAGGCGGCCGAGACGCTCCGAGCGGAGGGCTTCACCGGCCGCGTGATACTGATCTGCGACGAGCGCGACCACCCCTACGAGCGTCCTCCCCTCTCCAAGGGCTACCTGCTGGGCAAGGAGGAACGCGACAGCGTCTTCGTCCACGAGCCCGCCTGGTACGCGCGCAACGACATCGAGCTGCACCTGGGCCAGACCGTCGAGTCCATCGACCGCGCGGCGAAGACGGTCCGCTTCGGCGAGGACGGCACGGTCGTGCACTACGACAAGCTGCTGCTGGCGACCGGCGCCGAGCCGCGCCGCCTCGACATCCCGGGGACGGACCTGGCCGGCGTGCACCACCTGCGCCGGCTCGCCCACGCCGAGCGGCTCAAGGGCGTCCTCGCGGCCCTCGGCCGGGACAACGGCCACATCGTGATCGCCGGCGCCGGCTGGATCGGCCTGGAGGTGGCGGCGGCGGCCCGGGAGTACGGCGCCGAGGTCACCGTCGTCGAGCCGGAGCCGACGCCGCTGCACGGCGTGCTCGGCCCCGAACTCGGCACCCTCTTCGCCGAGCTGCACCGCGAGCACGGCGTCCGGTTCCACTTCGGCGCCCGGCTGACCGAGATCACCGGCCAGGACGGCATGGTCCTGGCGGCCCGTACCGACGACGGCGAGGAGCACCCGGCGCACGACGTCCTCGCGGCGATCGGCGCGGCCCCGCGCACCGGCCTCGCGGAGGCGGCGGGCCTGGAGATCGCCGGGCGGGCGCACGGGGGAGGGGTGGTGGTCGACGACCGGCTGCGCACCTCCGACCCCGACATCTACGCGGCCGGCGACGTCGCCTCCTTCCACCACGCCCTGTTCGAGACCCGGCTGCGCGTCGAGCACTGGGCCAACGCGCTCAACGGCGGCCCGGCGGCGGCCCGCGCGATGCTCGGCCGGGACGTCACCTACGACCGCGTGCCCTACTTCTTCTCCGACCAGTACGACCTGGGGATGGAGTACAGCGGGTGGGCGCCGCCGGGGTCCTACGACGAAGTGGTGATCCGGGGGGACGCCGGCAAGCGTGAGTTCATCGCCTTCTGGGTCCGGGACGGCCGGGTGCTGGCCGGGATGAACGTCAATGTGTGGGACGTCACGGACCCCATCCAGCAGCTGATCAGGTCGAAGACCCGGGTGGACACGGAGCGGCTGGCGGACCCGCACGTTCCGCTCGAAAGCCTCGTCCCGTGAGTGTCGGTGCACCCCCGTAGAATCACCTCGTGGCAGGACGGATCAACGACGAGGACGTGAAGGCGGTACGGGACGCGGTCCCGATCGACGCCGTGGTGTCCGAGTACCTCCAGCTGCGCAACGCGGGCGGCGGCAACCTCAAGGGGCTGTGCCCGTTCCACGACGAGAAGTCGCCGTCCTTCCAGGTCAGCCCCAGCAAGGGACTCTTCCACTGCTTCGGCTGCCAGGAGGGCGGCGACACCATCACGTTCGTGATGAAGGTCGACCACCTCTCCTTCTCCGAGGCGGTCGAGCGCCTCGCCGCCCAGGCCGGCATCACCCTGCGCTACGAGGAGGGCGGCTACAACCCCTCCCACCAGCGCGGCGAGCGCATCCGGCTGGTCGAGGCGCACAAGATCGCCGCCGAGTGGTACGCCGAACAGCTCGCCACCAGCCCCGAGGCCGACGCCGGCCGGATCTTCCTCGCCGAGCGCGGCTTCGACCAGGCGGCCGCCGTCCACTTCGGCGTCGGCTACAGCCCCCAGGGGTGGGACCACCTCACCCGCTATCTGCGCGGCAAGGGCTTCACCGACAAGGAGCTCGTCCTCTCCGGCCTCTCCCAGGAGGGCCGCCGCGGCCCCATCGACCGCTTCCGCGGCCGCCTGATGTGGCCCATCCGCGACATCGGCGGCGACGTCGTCGGCTTCGGCGCCCGCAAGCTCTACGAGGCGGACAACGGCCCCAAGTACCTCAACACCCCCGACACGGCGATCTACAAGAAGTCCCAGGTCCTGTACGGCATCGACCTGGCGAAGAAGGACATCGCCAAGGCGTCCCGCGCCGTCGTCGTCGAGGGCTACACCGACGTCATGGCCTGCCACCTCGCCGGTGTGACGACGGCGATCGCCACCTGCGGCACGGCCTTCGGCTCCGACCACATCAAGATCCTGCGCCGGCTGCTCATGGACAACGGCTCGGCCCGCGTGATCTTCACCTTCGACGGCGACGCGGCCGGCCAGAAGGCGGCCCTGCGCGCCTTCGAGGACGACCAGAAGTTCGCCGCCGAGACGTACATCGCCATCGCGCCGGACGGCATGGACCCCTGCGAACTCCGGCTCGCCAAGGGCGACGAGGCGGTGGCCGACCTGGTCGAACCCCGCACCCCGCTCTTCGAGTTCGCGCTGCGCCAGATCGTCGTCCGCTACGACCTGGACACCCCCGCCGGCCGCGCGGCGGCCCTCGACGAGGCCGCGCCCATCGTCGCGAGGATCAAGAACACCGGCGCCCAGCACGAGGTCGCCGTCCAGCTCGCCGGCATGCTCGGCATCCTCGACACCCAGTTCGTCGTCAAGCGCGTGGCCCAGCTGGCCCGCTGGGCCCGGGACCGCGGCGGCAGGGGCCCGGCGCCGAGCAGCCGCGGCCCGCAGCAGCCGTACGACGCCGCCCCCCGCCCCGCCACCTCCGGCCCCGCCCTCACCCTGCGCAACCCCGTCTACGCCACCGAGCGCGAACTGCTCAAACTCGCCCTCCAGCGGCCCGAGTTGGTCTCCCCGGCCTTCGACGCGTACGGCGTGGACGAGTTCACCGCCGCGCCCTACGCCGCCGTACGCCAGGCCGTCATGGACGCCGGCGGCGCCGAGTACGGCACCCAGGACCCGCAGGAGTACCTGGTCCGCGTCCGCGAGGCCGCACCCGACGACACCGTCCGCGCGATGGTCACCGAGCTGGCCGTCGAGCCGATCATGCGGCGCGCGGTGGACGAGGTGTACGCCGGCACCGTGCTCGTCCAGGTCCGGCGGCGCGCGGTGGAGCGCCGTATCCGCGACGTCCAGTCCCAGATGACCCGCCTCTCCGCCGGCGGCGACCCGGCCCAGCTGGCCGCCGTACAGAACGAGTTGTGGGTGCTCCAGCAGTACGACCAGGCGCTGCGCGAGCACGGCGCCGCCGCGCTCTAGGCAGGCCGTACGGCGCGGTAACCGCGCGGTCACGGGCCGATTGCAAAAAGTCACCGCACGCCCCTCGTGGCGGCGATGTGTCGTACCCCACACTGGGTTCCGGTGCCTGAGTCCTCGGAGCGCGGCCGATCCGTCCCACACGGGTCACAGACCCCCGCGGTTCCGCTCAACGCGTACGGGACGGACAGCGGCGTGGCCGCCGACTCCGCCCCTGAAGTACCGCTGCCGCACACCTCTGCAGCGATCACCCTGGAGGTCGCCCTCGTGCAGACCCAGACCCTCACCCAGACCGACGTCAGCACGGACGGCACGGACGCCGACACCGACGTTCTCGTCGCGGTCCCGCCGCAGACCCGTGTCGTGCACCACCCCGAGGCGGAGCCCGACGAGCCGCCCGCCGAAGCGCTGGGGACCGCGGAGCCCGCCGAGCCCGCCGAACCGGTCGAGGCGCCCGAACCGGCCCGCGGCCGCGCCGACACCAGCGGCCCCTCCTCGGACCTGTTCCGCCAGTACCTGCGGGAGATCGGCCGCATCCCGCTGCTCACCGCCGCCGAGGAGGTCGAACTCGCCCGCCGTGTGGAGGCTGGCCTGTTCGCCGAGGAGAAGCTGGCCGGCACGCCCGACCTGGACAGCCAGCTCGCCCTCGACCTGGACCGGCTCGTCGTCATGGGCCGCATGGCCAAGCGCCGCCTCATCGAGGCCAACCTGCGGCTGGTCGTCTCGGTGGCCAAGCGCTACGTCGGCCGCGGGCTCACCATGCTCGACCTCGTGCAGGAGGGCAACCTCGGCCTGATCCGGGCCGTCGAGAAGTTCGACTACGCCCGCGGCTACAAGTTCTCCACCTACGCCACCTGGTGGATCCGCCAGGCCATGTCCCGCGCCCTCGCCGACCAGGCCCGCACCATCCGCGTCCCGGTCCACGTCGTCGAGCTCATCAACCGGGTCGTACGGGTGCAGCGCCGCATGCTTCAGGAACGCGGCTACGAGCCGACGCCCGAGGAGGTCGCCGCCCACCTCGACCTGCCGCCCGAGCGGGTCGGCGAGGTGCTGCGGCTGGCGCAGGAGCCGGTGTCGCTGCACGCCCCCGTCGGCGAGGAGGACGACGTCGCCCTCGGCGACCTCATCGAGGACGGCGACGCCACGTCACCCGTGGAGTCGGCGGCGTTCCTGCTGCTGCGCGAGCACCTGGAGGCCGTGCTCTCCACGCTCGGCGAGCGCGAACGCAAGGTCGTACAGCTGCGGTACGGGCTGGTCGACGGGCGTCCGCGCACGCTGGAGGAGATAGGCCGCATCTTCGGGGTGACCCGGGAGCGGATACGGCAGATCGAGTCGAAGACACTCAACAAGCTCCGCGATCACGCATTCGCGGATCAGCTTCGGGGTTATCTGGACTGATGCCGGGTGCGGGTGTGCGGGGGCTGGTCGCGCAGTTCCCCGCGCCCCCAAAAGCAACCAGCCCCCGGATGATCAGTCCACCTCCGCCACCGCCTGCGCGAACTGCGCCTTGTACAGGCGTGCGTACGCCCCGTCGGCCGCCAGCAGGTCCTCGTGCGTGCCCTGTTCGACGATCGCGCCGTTCTCCATCACCAGGATCGTGTCCGCGTCCCGGATGGTGGAGAGCCGGTGCGCGATCACGAACGACGTGCGCCCGTGGGCCAGTTTGGCCATCGCCTTCTGGATGAGCACCTCGGTCCGGGTGTCGACGGAGCTGGTCGCCTCGTCCAGGACCAGGATCGTCGGGTCGGACAGGAACGCCCGCGCGATGGTGATGAGCTGCTTCTCGCCGGCGCTGACCCCCGTGCCCTCGTCGTCGATGACCGTGTCGTAACCGTCGGGCAGGGTGCGGACGAACCGGTCGGCGTGGGCCGCCCGCGCCGCCTCCTCGATCTCCCCGCGGGTGACCTCGCGCGTGGCGCCGTACGCGATGTTCTCCGCGATCGTGCCGCCGAACAGCCAGGTGTCCTGCAGCACCATGCCGATGTGGGAGCGCAGTTCGTCCCGGGACATCCTCGCGATGTCGACGCCGTCGAGGGTGATGCGTCCGCCGGAGACCTCGTAGAACCGCATCAGCAGGTTGACGAGGGTCGTCTTGCCGGCGCCGGTCGGGCCGACGATGGCGACCGTGTGCCCGGGTTCCGCCTTCAGCGAGAGGTCCTCGATGAGCGGCTTGTCGGGGTCGTAGCGGAAGGAGACGTGCTCCAGCGCGACCCGCCCGCGCAGTTCCTCGGGCCGCTCGGCCTGCTGCGGGTCCGGCTCCTGCTCCTCCGCGTCCAGGAGTTCGAAGATCCGCTCGGCCGAGGCGACACCCGACTGCACCAGGTTCGCCATGGAGGCCACCTGCGTCAGCGGCATCGAGAACTGCCGCGAGTACTGGATGAAGGCCTGCACGTCACCGATGGACAGCGCGCCCGAGGCCACCCGCAGCCCGCCGACGACGGCGACCAGCACGTAGTTGAGGTTCGAGACGAACATCATCAGCGGCTGCATGATCCCGCTGTTGAACTGCGCCTTGAACCCGGCCTCGTACAGCGCCTCGTTCTGCTCGGCGAACTGCTGCGCCGACTCGTCCTGCCGTCCGAACACCTTCACCAGGGTATGCCCGGTGTACATCTCCTCGACATGGGCGTTGAGCTTGCCCGTCGAACGCCACTGCTGCACGAAGTGCGGCTGGGACCGCTTGCCGACGCGCGTGGCGACGACGAACGACAGCGGCACGGTGACCAGCGCGACCAGCGCCAGCAGCCAGGAGACGTAGAACATCATCGCCAGCACGCCGATGATCGTCAGCAGCGAGTTGATGAGCTGGCCCATCGACTGCTGGAGCGTCTGCCCGATGTTGTCGATGTCGTTGGTCGCGCGCGAGAGAACCTCGCCGCGCTGGCGCTTGTCGAAGTACGACAGCGGCAGCCGCGACAGCTTCGTCTGCACGTCCTCGCGCATCCGGTACATCGTGCGGTTCACGGTCCGGTTGACCAGCCGGGTCGCGATCGCCATCAGCACACCGGCGAGCAGGAACGTGCCGAGCGCCAGCAGCAGCACGCTGCCGACCGAACCGAAGTCGATGCCCTTGCCCGGCGTGAAGTCGGTGCTGCGCAGCATGTCGGCGATCTGGCCCTGCCCGCGCTGCCGCATCGAGTCCAGGACCTGTTCCTTGGTGGCGCCGGCCGGCATCTGCCGCCCGATGATCCCGGCGAAGACCAGGTCGGTCGCCTTGCCGAGGATCTTGGGTCCGACCACGTTGAGGCCGACGCTGAGGACCACGCAGCACAACAGCGCGTAGATCGTGAGGCGTTCCGGTTTGAAGCGGGCGAGCAGGCGTTTGCCCGACACCTTGAAGTCCATCGAACGGCTGTCGGGGCCGCCGCCCTGCCCCATCATCCGCGCCATCGGCCCGGCCATCAGGCAGCCTCCGCTTCCGTCAGTTGGGAGAGCACGATCTCCCGGTAGGTCTCGTTGTCCGCCATCAGTTCGTGGTGACGGCCGGTGCCGACGACCCGTCCCTCGTCGAGGACGACGATCCGGTCGGCGTCCCGGATGGTGGCCACCCGCTGGGCGACGATCACCACGGTCGCCTCCGCGGTCTCCTGGGCCAGGGCCGCGCGCAGGGCCGCGTCGGTGGCGTAGTCGAGGGCGGAGAAGGAGTCGTCGAAGAGGTAGATCTCGGGGCGCTGCACCAGCGTGCGCGCGATGGCGAGCCGCTGGCGCTGACCGCCCGACACGTTCGTGCCGCCCTGCGCGATCGGCGCGTCGAGCCGGCCCTCCAGCCTGGAGACGAAGTCCTTGGCCTGCGCCACCTCCAGCGCGTGCCACAGCTCCTCGTCGGTGGCGTCCGGATTGCCGTAGCGCAGGTTGGTCGCCACGGTCCCGGCGAAGAGGTACGGCTTCTGCGGCACCAGCCCGACCGTCCGGGCCAGCAGCTTCGGATCGATGGCCGACACGTCGACGCCGTCCACCAGCACCTCGCCGTCGGTGGCGTCGAACAGCCGCGGCACCAGCCCCAGCAGCGTCGACTTGCCGCTGCCGGTCGAGCCGATCACGGCGGTCACCTCGCCGGGCCGGGCCACCAGGTCGATCGCCTTGAGCACGGGCTCCTCGGCGCCCGGATAGCGGAAGCCCGCGCCCCGCATCTCCAGATACCCGTGCCGGCGCAGCTCGCGCACCGGACTGGCCGGCGGCACCACGCTGGAGGAGGTGTCCAGGACCTCCTCGATGCGCTCGGCGCACACCTCCGCGCGCGGCACCATCATGAACATGAAGGTGGCCATCATCACGGACATGACGATCTGCATCAGATAGGCGAGGAACGCGGTCAGGTCACCGATCTGCATCCCGCCGCTGTCGATGCGGTGGGCGCCGAACCACACCACCGCGATCGACGACAGGTTCACCGTCGTCATGACCACCGGGAACATCAGCGCGAGCAGGTTGCCGGTCTTCAGCGACATCTCGGTCAGGTCGCCGTTGGCCTTCCGGAACCGGCCCTCCTCGTACTCGTCGCGCACGAAGGCCCGGATCACCCGGTTGCCGGTGATCTGCTCGCGCAGCACCCGGTTGACCGTGTCCAGGCGCACCTGCATCGACCGGAACAGCGGCCTGAGGCGCCGCACGATCAGCGTCACGCAGATGCCCAGCACCGGCACGACGGCCACCAGCACGCCGGACAGCGGCACGTCGAGACCGAGGGCCAGCACGATGCCGCCCACGCACATGATCGGCGCGGACACCATGAGCGTGAACGTCATCAGGGCCAGCATCTGGACCTGCTGCACGTCGTTGGTCGTACGGGTGATCAGCGAGGGCGCGCCGAAGTGGCCCACCTCGCGCGCGGAGAACGACTGCACCCGGTCGAAGACGGCGGCGCGCACGTCCCGGCCGAGCGCGGACGCGGTCCGGGCGCCGTAGTAGACGGCACCGATGTTGCACACGACCTGCGCCAGCGAGATGCCGATCATCAGGGCGCCGAAGGAGAGGATGTAGCCGGTGTCACCCTTCACGACGCCGTTGTCGATGATGTGCGCGTTCAGCGTGGGCAGGTAGAGAGTGGCGCAGGTCTGCAGGAACTGCAGCAGCACCAGCACACTGATGGGTTTCTTGTAGGGCCTGAGATAGGTCCGCAGTAGTCGTATGAGCACGCTACGTCTCTCGGAGTCGGCGACAGAGCGGGCTGAATGCCCGAGGCTCCTATCGTCCGACACTCCACCCGCGTTACCTCAACCGATTAAGCCGACAGCAGTGCGCTTTGCAGTCTTACGGGCGGAAGGCTCCGGGGTGGGTCTGGTCCCGTACGGACACGTACTGCTGACGCACCGCCTGCCCCACCGCCAGTTCGTCGCCGGGCTCCAGGACCTGCGCCGCCGCGCCCTGCCAGGGCGGCGGGGTGCGCGGGTCGAGCGTGCCCTGCGAGACGCCGAGCGCCCAGGCGGCCTGCCGGGCGGCGCCGATCGCCGCGTAGTCCGCGGGCTGCGGTACGACGACCTGCGCGCCGAAGAGCGCGGGCGCCGCGGCCTGCACGGCGGGCAGCTCGGCGGCGGCCCCCAGCAGGAAGATCCGCCGCACCTCCACGCCCCGGCCGCGCAGCACGTCCAGCGCGTCGGCGAGTCCGCACAGCATGCCCTCGAACGCGGCCCGGGCGAAGTGCTCCGGCTTCATCGACTCCCGGCGCAGCCCGGCCAGGGTGCCCGCGGTGTGCGGCAGGTTCGGCGTCCGCTCGCCCTCCAGATACGGCAGCAGCACCAGCCCGTGCGAGCCCGGGGTGGACTTCATCGCCAGGTCGGACAGGCTCTCCAGATCGGGCAGCCCGAGCATCTCGGCGGCCCCGCGCAGGGTCCGTACGGCGTTCAGGGTGGTGACGACGGGCAGGTGCATGCCGGTCGCGTCGGCGAGGGCGGTGATCATCCCGGTGTTGTCGACGAGGGCCTCGGGATGGACGGCCATGACGGACCCGGAGGCGCCGAGCGAGACCACCGCGTCGCCGAGCCCGATGCCGAGCCCGAAGGCGGCGGCCATGGTCTCGCCGGTGCCCGCCGATATCAGCAGCCCCTCCGGGGTCGTACCGGCCGCGTCCGCCGGCCCGATCACCTCGGGCAGCATGGCCTGGTGACCGAGGGCCAGCTCCACCAGGTCGGGCCGGTAGTTGCCGGTGGCCGCGGACCAGTAGCCGGTGCCGGAGGCGCCGCCCCGGTCGGTCGTCCTGCGGACCGGCCGCCCGAGCAGCTGCCACACCAGCCAGTCGTGGGCCTGCAGGAGGATCGCCGAGCGCAGCGCCGCGTCCGGTTCGTTCTTCGCCAGCCAGCGCAGCTTCGTCACCGGCTGCGCGGCCTGCGGCACACACCCCACGGCCTGCGCCCACGCCTCGCGCCCGCCCAGCGCGTCGATCAGGTCGGCCGCCGCGACCTGGGTGCGCTTGTCGCCGCCGACCATCGCCGGGCGGACGGTGTTGCCCTGGGCGTCCAGCGGGACCACCGCGTTCTGCTGCGCCGACACGCCGATGGCCTGCACGCTCTCCAGCAGCCCGCCGCCGGCCGCCTCGCCGAGCGAGAGCAGCCACGCCTGCGGATCCACGTCGGCGGGGCGGTCGCCGTCCAGCGGGTGGGGGGCGTACCCCTGCCTGAGCACGGCACCGGTGTCCGTGTCGCAGACGACGATGCGAGTGAAATCGGGCGAACTGTCCAGCCCGGCGACTATCCCCATGGCGGAAATTCTATGGGGGGCCCGCGGTGGCAGTGCGGGGGCTTTGCCGGGTGCGGAGACCGCGGCCGCCCCCGGGGTGCCTTAAGTGTCGCTCGTGCCCCACTCGTCCGCGCCCGTGCCGTTGGCGTTGCGGTCGCGCAGCTGACGCACGCGCTGGGCCACCGAGTCGGGGACCCGGTCGCCCACCTTCTCGCTCACGGCGTGGTACGCCTTGCCCGCGAACTCACGGCCCTGCTGCGCCGCCGTCTCGGCGGTGTTGCGCACGGCGGGGTTCTGGGACACCTGGCGTGCCGACTTCTTCAGCTGCTCGTAGCGTTCGCGTCCGGCGCGTGTGCCCAGGACGTAACCCAGTGCCAGTCCGACGACGAACGTGAGCTTGTAGCGCATGGAGGCCACCCTTCCCTCGTGTAGGTCGGCGCCGGGGGAACCGATTGGCGGAGCACCCCCCTGCTTGCGCTAATGTATGTGTCGCAGCGAGCGCCCGCCCCCTGGCGAATACCCAGGTAGGTACGTTCGATGCAACGAGGCATTCCTCCGTAGCTCAATTGGCAGAGCAGCCGGCTGTTAACCGGCAGGTTACTGGTTCGAGTCCAGTCGGGGGAGCTCGGTCCTCCGTAGCTCAATTGGCAGAGCAGCCGGCTGTTAACCGGCAGGTTACTGGTTCGAGTCCAGTCGGGGGAGCACGCTGAACGAGGACCCCGCAGGGGTCCTTTTTCATGTCCGGCGGCGCGCCACGGGAACCGTGCAGGTCATGGCGGAGTCCTGAAGGGCGTGCGAAGTCGCCCCTACGAAGCAGGAGATCGTATGAGCGGCTATGCTGCGGCAGACGGCGCGCACACATGTACGCGACACGCCGCTATGGGGCGGTAGCTCAGCCGGTTAGAGCAGCGGACTCATAATCCGTCGGCCGTGGGTTCGAGTCCCACCCGCCCCACCAGAAAGAGGCCCTGCTCTGCGGAAACGTCTCTTCTTGGCGGAGAGATCGCAATTCTGGCTCGATGGAGAAGATCCGCTGCTCAGAGGTGCTGTAGGAAGCCGCGGAGGGTCGCCTTGCTGATCCTGGCAGGGTCCTGACCTGCGGTAACATGAGCGTCTGGGCGCACCGGGAGCCACCTCGCGGCTCTGTGGTCCAAGATCCAGTGGACGCACAGTGGACGCGAGGACGTCGAGTTGGTCGCAGAGCGGTACGGCCGGTTCGGGGACCAAGAGGATCGGCGGAGCGGTTGTCCAAGCTCGAAGTGTCTGCCCCATCCGGGCAGGAGGCGCGTCAGGTGGCCTTGGGGGCGGGGAACCGCATGCACCAGGTCGAAACGTGATCCCGGCGCCCGGTTGTGGACGGCACTGACCGGCGCAGCGGATGTTGACGGCGCCCGTGACGGCCAGGGCCGAGCGGCTGTCGCGGAGCGGGCACCGCGGCGGGCGAGATGGATAGCGGTGCGGATGCGGCGCGGGCGCGATCTTCGCTGCGCTACGGCACAGGCGGCTGCGCCACGCCGCACCGACGTGCTGGTGTTGGTGCTGGGTGTCGCGCCAGGGGGGCGGCCTACAGGTCGTCGGGTAGGAGCCGGAAGGCGGGGTGGCCGGTCAGGGGGCGGACCATGCGGAAGTGATGGTCGGTAGTGAGGAGGGCGTCGGTGCGGTAGGCGGCGGCCAGAGCGACGTTCATGGCGTCGGTCAGTCCGATGCCTTTTCCGCCGTCGGCGTCGGCGTACCCCTCTGCGACAGCGATCGCCGCGCTCAGGTGTGCGCTGACGGGCGGTACCTCGAATCGGCGCGTCGCTACGTTGCGTTCAATGAACCGGGCCGCCGCCAGGGCTTTGCGGGCTCCGGCGCGTGTCGCAATCAGGTAGTCGAGTTCGGCCAGAACCAGGGGGGAGATGACCAGGTGGCTGGTCGCTGCCAGGGCCTTCTTGTGCTCCTGGTGTCCGGTGAGGTTCGGGTCGAGCAGGCGGTACAGGCCGTTGGTATCGGCGATGGCGACGAGGGTCACGTGCCCATCCCCTTGAGCGTGTCCTCGATCTCGTCGTCGGTGAGGTCGGGCAGGCCGAGGTCGGGCAGGTCGAGGTCCCCCATGGGGTCGGTCGGGTACGGGGGAATGTCGGTATCGCCTATCGGTACGACCCGAGCCACAGGGGTGCCGTTCTTGGTGACTGTGACGGTCTCGCCACGGGCCGCGGCGGCAAGGATCTGCGAGGACTTCTGGTTGAACTCGCGAGCAGTGGTCTCCATGTAGTACATGTTACTACCCTGGGCTGTCGGCGACGGACGGTGCCGCTCATTCGGTGTCCCAGCGAAACAGCCGGAACGCGAGTGCTGACGCCCCCAGGAGGGGGTACGGCCGCCTCGCACGCCTTGGCACGCCGCCCTGGCGTTACGCCGGGGGCATCACCCCATGAATCCGAGACAGGGTGAACACCCGCTCCGCGTCGCGTAGATGACACCAGGCGTATAGATACGGAGGGTCGAGGTCGAGGCCGCTGATGGTGCGGATCGTGCGGCTGCCCGTGGTGGCGACGTACTCGATGGTGACCGCCGTCCCGCTGTCAACGGCGTGGGCGAGTTGACGGACGTCGGCGTGGGGGATCTGGGTCGCGTATCCGGCGATGACCTCTTCGGTATCGGTGGCGAAGGGGATGCCGTCGCAGGGGTCGGGGGCGGGGTGGGCCAGTGGGGCGCCCGCGAGTCGGACGGCCAGCGCGGCCAGCTCGACCTGCTTCGGGGGTGCGGTCGTACGGGATGAGGTGTTGGGCCAGCTGACCGCTCTGCGCGGGGGCGGTACCGGCGCGGTCACCCGGGGGCTGCGGGGTCGTTCGACGCGCACGGTTCCGTCGGCTGTCTCCGCGACCGGCGCGTATCCCTCGGTCCGCAGTGCGGCGAGGGTTTTCTCCAGCGGGGTGCGGCTGAGGAGGACGGTCGGGGCAAGGTGCCTCAGGCCCAGTTTGGAGAGTTTGCGGTGGGCGGCGATCTCGGTGAGGAGGGCGGGTTCCTCGCTGTGGATGACGCAGGCGGCCGAGGCGATGCGGATCCGGCCGTGGCTGCGTGCCGTGTCCGTGATCAGATAGGACAGGGGCTGGGGCAGCGGGTTGATGGCGACGGCAGCCAGGTCGGCCTCGATGGAGTCCGGCCCGCGGCCGGCGTCCAGGGCGCGGCGGACGCTCGCCGGGCTGAACCGCCACAGTGAGGCCGTGCCACCGGTCTTCCGGTCTGCGACCGAGTCCAGCAGCGTGACCAGGCGCGCGGCGGGCGTGCCGGTGACGACAGCGGTCAGGTCGCTGCCGAAGCGGGCCGTCACGGTGGCGGCAGGAAGCAAGCGGTGGCAGGCGGCGGCCAGTTCCTCGGTGCTTTCAGCCAGCAGAGCGGCGCCGATCGGGGACAGCGCACCGCGAGCGAGGACACCGAGCAGCTCCGCCTCCCGGATCACGGTGGCGAACGGCGTCGCGTCCTGTAGCAGCACCTCGGCGAGCGGCCTCGACCAGTGGGCAAGAGGACCAAGTTCGGCTGCGTTCTTCGCGCCTTGTCCGGCCGGAAGCCGGGAAGCGGCGGTGAGCAGCCCCTTCCGGGCCTGGAGACAGCCGGTGCAGGACGAGGTTCCGGCCAGGGCGGGCAGCACCTTGTTGTCGTTGTCCCGGGCCTGCGAGGGGGTGAGCCCAAGTGCCCACCAAGCGTGCAGCAATACCGGAAGTCGTTCTGCGGGCTCCGACTCGGCCCAGATGTCGTAGGTGTCCGTCGTCGCGACCCTGTCCCCGTCACGGGCCATGAGACCGGCCTTGCACGCCGTCTCAAGGGTGAGGCGTACGAAGGGCTCCTCGCATCGTGCCGCCTTGCCGATCCTGGCCAGTTCGCGGGCCCCGACGCCGCCGGACTTCAACCGGGCGGGCGGAGTCGTCGCGCACACCGACAGGACCGAGGCGGCGTGATCGGCGAAGGCCGTGGCCGCGGCGGACGCCTCACTGTCGACCTCCGCCGGGGAGACGGGTACCAGAGGTGTGATGGGTGGCGTGGGGTCGAACGGAGCATGCCAGCCTGGCCCGCGCAGCGCGAGCGCCACCTCGGCGGGCATCCGTACAGGGCCGTAGCCGTATCGCCCCTGGACCAGCAGTCCCCGCTCCAGCGCCCAGCGTGCACCTGGTTCGGGGGCGTCCTGCCCCCCGAAGAGGACGAATGCCTGCGGTCGGTATGCGGGGTCCGCCTTGCGTTCCAGCAGTTTCCGGGTCTCGGCCGGTGCCTGTGCGACCACCGCGGCGACGCGTGCCGGGTCGCTGTGGTGCTCCACGAGCGTCGTGAGGCGCTGCGGTTTGGTGCCGGGAGGCCGCACGTCCAGAGCCGTGAGCATGCGGCGCAACTCCTCGGAGGCCGTGTCCTTCAACAGCGTCGCCAGCGGCTGGTCCAGTCCGAGCGGCGTGTCCCACGCCTGCCGCAGGGGCGTGGCCATGCGCAGTGTTCCCTCGCTGTCCGGCCAGACCAGCGCATACGTGGACAGTGTCTGGAGCGCCGCTTCCAGACCGCGTGCGGTCTCGTCCTCCGTCGCCTCCAGCAGGTCCGTCAGGACCTCCCGAGAGGCCGGCGCACTCAGTGCCGCCAGTGCCTCGGCTGTCTGCAGGGCGGGCAGCGTGAGTCGGGGCAGCGCGAGGGCAACCGAGCCCGGGCGTTGCAGGCGTTCGGCCAGTTCGCTTACAGAGCGGGGCTCCGGCGGGGACACGGCATCCGGCCGTGCCGCGAGTACCTGCTCCAAGTCTTCGGCGTCGAGGCGGTGGAGCCATGCTGCGAGGGTCGACTTACCGGACTTCAAATCAGTGCACCTCGTTGGGGAAACGCCGCGCTTCACGCCGACACGCTGGGCGAGACGTGCTGTGCCGTACGGCCTCCAAGCATGGCGCACCGGGCGGGTGCCGCAGGGCCGTCATCAGAGGAGAGGGGACCGTAGCCGTGCGGAGGGCTGCACGGTGGGCCGGTAGTGGACAGGCAGTGGATGGAAGGATCGGTAACGATCAGGAAGACCCGAGCAGGAAGCGGCAGTCGTCACCATTGTGACCTGCACAAACAGGAAGATCAGGGAAGGAATCCAGACGGGAGCGAAACACCCGCAAGGACTCATAATCCGTCGGCCGTGGGTTCGAGTCCCACCCGCCCCACTTCGTGGTTCTGCTGGAGAACCGTTTCGACCTGTGGCTCCGTGGGAGCGGGCGGCGGGTCGTCCGGTCAGGTGCCGTCCGTGCTCGTGCCGTCGGCTGCCGGGGCGCCGCTGTTCCCTGCGTCTCCGCCGTTGCCTCCGTCCCCGCCGTTCTCCCCGTACCCGCTGTTCCCGCCGTCCACGTCACCGGTCGCCGTGGAGGACGTGTCCGGGTCCGGGGACGGGTCCGTTGAGGGATCGGCCCCGGCCGTCGGCGACGCCGAGGCCGCCGCGACCCTCAGTGTGACCGTCGAGCCGGGGGCCACCGTGCTGTCGGCGGCCGGGTCGGTCGAGGTGACGGTGCCCTCCGGCTGGTCGGACTCGGGGTCGGGTTCGGTGACCGGCTGGAGGCCGAGCTGCCGCAGCTGCTCGCTCGCCGCGTCCGCCGACTGGCCCACCAGGTCGGGCACGGTGACGGTGGCCGGCACGGTCCGGTCCGCCGCCCAGCCGTCCGCGCCCACCTGGCGCACGATGTCGGCGTCGGGATGGTCCGGGTCCGCGAGGACCAGGCTCTTGCGGCGCACGTCGCTCTTCTTGACCTTCACCATCCGCTTCTTGTCGAAGCGCCACTTCCCGCTGCCCTTGAACTCGACCTTGATCTTGACGTCGATGTCCGTCTTCGCCGTGGTCAGCGGGTTGCCGCAGTTGCACTTGACGGCGGGTACGCCGTGGATGTCGACGAGCACGGCCATCCCGGCCTCCAGCACGGAGTCGTAGCCGTTGGCCTTGCCCTTCCTCTTGTCGTAGCCGTGGTTGCGGACGAGGGTGTCGTTGCCGAGGAGCACCGGCGTCACCTCGTGCAGGAGGAAGTGCCCGATCCGGTCCGGGGACAGGCCCAGGATCTGCGCCCAGGCCGCGGACTTCTTCCGGTTGGCGGGATTCTTCAGGAAGGTGAGGAGGCGTCGGACGTCGCAGGTCGACCTCTTCAGGCTGCCGCCGTACAGGCCGACCGTGCCGCCGGCGTACTCACCGCCCTTGTGCAGGGTTTCGCGGGCGAGAGCGCGCTCGCCCGAGGCGACGGCGCCTCGGACGAAGCCCGACTCCGCGATGTAGCCGACGGATTCGCCGGCCACGGCCACCGCTTCCGGGGCGCAGGCCGCCGCCGTCAGGCCGAGCGCCAGAGCGAGAGTGACGAAGATCGCCGCGATGCGCCGGACGGGCGCAGCAGAAACCGGACGCGCCATGACAGTCCCCCGTGGTCCGTTCGCGAAGCGTCCACGGTCTCGCGCCGGCCACGCGACGGCCATACGCCACGGAGCGTATTCACAGGCTCGGCACAGGGACGGAAGAACCGCTGGCGAAGTCGTATGGCGCGCGCGAAGGGGTGGGTCACTGTGCGTGCACGGAGTGGTGCCCTAGTCGTCGTGCCGGAGGGCAGGGCGCGAAAGTGCCGTGGGGTTCAGGCGCCGGACGCTTCGGCCTGGGCGCGCAACGCGTCCCGCAGCAGGCGCAGTTCGTCCGCGTGGCGGCCCAGGCCGTTGAGGCGCAGGCGGGTCGCCTCGGTGCGGGAGTCGGGGCGGAGGGTGAAGGCGAGGTTGAGGGACTCGCGCAGCATCCAGAGGTCGTAGGCGAGGAGGCAGGCCGCCCGGGCCCGCGCCGAGGCCAGCTCCGGGTCGGTGATCTGCAGGTCCTGCAACCGGGTGCGCAGCCGGTGCAGTGCGATGCTCTGCCGCCCGCACAGCTGTGCCGTCTGCCGCGACACCGGCCCCGGCTCGCCGCACGCGGCCACCGCCGCGTCGGCCGGGGTCTGCGCGCGCACCGCCTCGTCCAGCACCGCGACCAGCGCGCGGAGTTGGGCCGGACGGGAGGGGCGGGCCGGGGCCGGGCGGCGCAGCCGGCGGGCGAGGAGGTGGGCGGCGCGGCAGCGGACGGCGGTCACCGTGGGAGCGGTCCGCGCGGGATGCGGACGTAGGCGCAGACGCATGGCTCCTCCTCGGCGTCGGCCCCGGGCGTACCCGGTCGGGCATCGCCGGTGCGCCTCCAGTGTGCTGCGGCTTCCGGCCGCCAACCAGGACCTCGTCCAGCCCACCCCGCCATCCCCTCCCATCCCCTCCTCTCCTTCTGCGAAAACCGGGTCGCAGGAGGACGATGAGAGCAGCGGTGCCCGTGTGCGCACCGGGTTCGCGGGGCCGTGTTCTGCAGAAGGAGGCCGGCCATGGCTGACTCCGGTTCCGGGACCGCGACCCACGCGGACCTTCCCCTGGGCGGCACCGAGAAGGAACGCCACCCCTGGGAGATACAGCTGGTCAAGCACCCCAAGCGGTTCGAGTCCGCACAGTTCCGCGCCGCCAAGCAGACGGCGGGGAGAATCCTGGACGAGATGAGGGAACAGCAAGGGGAGGACGAACTGCCGTACGGGCCCGGGCCCTACGAGATGCACCACGGCGGGAGCCTGTGGGTGAAGGGCGACGGCGGCTGGCGGATGTACCGGGCACGGGTCGGCATCGAGTGGAGCATGCAGTTCTGCGCCGACCCCGCGAAGATCGACCGGCTGCGCAGGGAGGCCGCGGACCTGGTCGCCGCCTTCCCGGAGACGCTCCCCGCGCTGGAGGCCCTCGGCTACAAGCGGGCCCGCAAGCTGCTGGAGACGCCCATCGAGGACGCGGACGGGGTGGCCGCCTGGACCGACTGCCTGTTCAACTCGTGCGTGCCGCTGGCCAGGCCCCACCACCAGGGCATCCTGCCCAAGGCGGCCGGCGAGCACCACTACCCCTGGCCGGTCAAGGGCGCGGACTTCTTCCGCTACGACGACTTCAACCTGTGGGTCACCCTGCCCGACGGCACCCACGCGGGCGTCGTCCCCGTCGCCCCCCGCGGCTCCGGCGACGGACATCTGCGCATCGTCCACGCCCGGCACGGCACCCCCGCCGGCGACGCCCTGGCCGAGGCGCAGCGGCGCCGGGTGATGGCGGTGCTGCCGCCGGACAGCCCCATGGCCCTCGAAGCGTTCCAGCAGCAGATACGGCCCGGGGCGCGCACCGCCTCCGGCCCGCTGCGACGCCGCCGCTAGCCGGGGAGCCGTCATGCCGCGCAAGATCGTCGTCTGTCTCGACGGCACCGCCAACCAGGTCGGCGCCCGCAACCCCACCAACGTCGTCCGGCTGTACGAGATGCTGGAGAGCGAGGACCCCTCCGGGCAGCTGCTCTACTACGACCCCGGCGTCGGCACCATGGCCGCGGCCACCGCGCGCGGGCCGCTGGGCCGCGGGCTGTCCCGGCTCGGCGGCCTCGCCTTCGGCGCCGGCCTGCGGGCCAACCTCGCCGAGGCGTACACGTACCTGATGCGGACCTGGCAGCCGGGCGACGCCGTGTACGTCTTCGGCTTCAGCCGCGGCGCCTATACGGCCCGTGCGCTGGTCGGCATGCTCAACAAGCCCGGGCTGATGCGCCCGGGCGCGGAGAACCTCGTGCCGTACGCCGTCGCCAGGTACGCCTTCAACCAGGACATCGACCGCAGCGAGCAGCAGGTCGCCCGCTTCTCGCACGCCTTCTGCCGGCGCACCGAGGACGAGCCGCTGTGGCCGCAGGTCAAGCGCAACGACCCCCGCCAGGTCTCCCACCACGCCCTGCCGGTCGCCTACCTGGGCGTCTGGGACACCGTGAAGGCGGCGGGCGTCCTGCGTCTGGGCACCCTGCGCTGGCCGTACACCCACTCCCTGCCCAACGCGGCCCGCATCCGGCACGCCGTCTCCCTGGACGAGAAACGGCGGCCCTACCGGGAGTTCCTGGTCCGGCCCCGGGAGCCCGACCCGGAGACCGGCGAGAGCACGGCGGAGGAGGTGTGGTTCGCCGGGGTCCACTGCGACGTCGGCGGCACCTTCGACCACGCCCCGGGCGATCCGCTGCTCTCCACGATCGCGCTGAAGTGGATCACCGACGGGGTCCGCGACGAGCTGGACTTCCGCGAGGACGCCTACGCCGAGCAGACCGCGGTGACCGAGGCCTTCGCCGAGGCGCCCGTCCACCACAACGGCCCGCTGTGGGTCCTCGTCGGCCGGCGTTCCCGTCCCGTGCCCCCGGCGGCTGTCCTGCACTCCAGCGTCCGTCTGCGCCGCGAACGGCACCCCGGCTACCACCCGGAGCTGGCCGGACGCACCCTGTGGGCCGACCCGGACTGGATCAAGCCGGAGGGCGACTGACGGAGCGCACCGTCGTGACGGCTCAGGGCAGGAGTGAGGCATCGGCTCGGTGCCGGCAGCGGGACGCCGTCTCGGCGCGGGCAGCGGGATGTCGCCTCAGTGCAGGCAGTGGGTTATCGCCCGGCGCAGCGCGCTGCGCACCTCGGGCGGCGGGGGCGGGGCGTTCGTCTCGGTGACCGCGGTGACCGCGGCGGCCACCGTGCGCAGTTTGGTGTTGGACAGCTGGGACGCCTCCCGCAGGATGTTCCACGCCTCGTCCGAGGTGCAGGACTGGGTGGCCATCAGCACGCCCCGCGCCTGGTCGATCACCGGCCGGGAGACGATGGCGTGCCGCAGCTGCTCGACCTCCTCCTGAAGGAGCCGCAGCTGCTCCGCGCGCTCCCGGGCCACCGCGGACCGCGGCGGGGACCCCGGTTCGGGGGCCGGGTGCCGGACGGGGGAGCGCAGGGGCGCGTCGGCGTCGAGGCCGGCGAGCTCCAGGATGCGGCGCGGCTGGCCGTTCCAGTTCCGCGTGCGCACCGGAACGCGGTGCAGATCGCCGTACGCCTGCAGCAGGTCCAGGAACTGCAGGCCGGCCGTGTCCATGAACACCACGCCGGACATGTCCAGCTCGACGCGGTCGGGCTCGACCGGCAGCTGGGTCAGTGTCCTGGACAGGGTGTGCGCGCAACCGTGGACGAGTTCCCCGCGCGGCATGAGCAGTGCCTGTCCGTCGGCCAGCTGGGCCTCGATGACCAGGGTGTTCAGTCGTCCCGCCCGAGATGTGTGTGCCGCTGAGGTCATGGTCCGCCTCGCTGCTCCCGACTGTCGTCACGACGTTGAGTCATCGATCGCCGCCGGGCACCGACACGGTGGGTCGAACTGCGCTCCGCGGGGGCCTGGCGGTGCTGACAGTGCACCTGCCCGCAGTGGGCCGCGCTACACGCCGTCCCGCGGAATGGCGCATTCGGCGCGGGGGGAGGCGTTCACGCGGGGAGAATGCGGGAAGGTGACCGGGAGGAACGAGGAGAGTCGGCAGACGTACGCACAGTCGGGAGAGGGTGTGGGCGACCACGACCGGGCGACGCCGTCCGGAGCGCACCGGGTGTCCGGAACGCGCGGCGGGTCCGGGGGCCTGACCGTGGTGCCCTGGCAGGGGCGGCCGGGCCTGCGGATGACCGGTGAGGTCGGGCTCGCGACCCGCGCCGTGTGGCAGGGCGCACTGGACCGGGCGGTGGACGCGCACTGGAGTTCGCGTGTGTACTGGCTGGAGCTGTCCGCCGTGACCTTCGTCGACGTGGCCGGCACCGGAGCCCTCGCGGCCGCCGCGAACCGTCTCGACGACGGACGGCGTCTCCTCCTGTACCGGCCGCCGACGACCCTGCGCCGGGCACTGGGGTTGTTCTGGCCGGACCACGAAGGGATCGAGGTGTCGCTGTCATGAGCGCGGACGTGATGGACGGCGCAGCCACGGACCCCTTCGTGCACCCCGCCCTCTTCTACGAGGACGAGCAGAGCTACCTCAGCGGCACCGTCCCCTTCGTCCGCGCCGCGCTCACGGCCGGCGAACCGGTCGCGGTGGCCGTCCCCGAGGAGAACCTGCGCCTGATCCGCGACGCCCTCGGCGAGGCCGCCGGATCGGTACGGTTCCTGGACATGCGCCAGGCCGGGCGCAACCCGGGCCGGATCATCCCCGGCGTGCTGCGCGCCTTCGCCGACGCCCACCCCACCGCCGAGCGCGTCAGCATCATCGGCGAGCCGATCTGGGCCGGCCGCTCGGTCACCGAGTACCCGGCCTGCGTCCAGCACGAGGCGCTGATCAACGCCGCCTTCCAGGGTCGCGCGGCGACTATCCTGTGCCCGTACGACACCCGGCGCCTGGACCCGCGGATCATCGCCGACGCGCACGCCACGCACCCCACACTGCGCTACGCCGGCGACGGGCGGGAGCAGCAGAGCCACGCCTACGCGCCGGGGGACGTCGTCGCCCGCTACAACGAGCCGCTGCCGCCCGCGCCGGACGTGCCGGAGATCCGCTTCGACGCGGACTCGCTCTCCGCCTCCCGCCACATGGCCGCCGACGAGGCCGCGCGGCTCGGCCTGAGCGGCGCCCGCCTGGACGACCTGACGCTGGCCGTCGCCGAGCTGGCCACCAACAGCGTGGTGCACGGCGGGGGTTCGGGCACGCTCGGGGTGTGGGCCGAGGACGGGCACGTGGTGTGCGAGGTGCGCGACAAGGGCCACCTCACCGACCCGCTGGCCGGACGCCGGCCGGCCCCCCGCGACCGGCGCGGCGGCCGGGGTCTGCTGCTGGTCAACCTCGTCGCCGACCTGGTCCGTGTGCACACCGGCCCGGAGGGCACCGCGATCCGCTGCTGGTTCGCGCTCTGAGCCGCGCGATCGGTCTCACAGCGGCGCCTGCCAGATCACCGTCGAGCCGTTTGAGCCGTTTGAGCTGTCGGAGCTGTCGGAGCTGTCCGAGCCGTCTGAGCTCTCCGAGCCGCCACCCGCGCCCTCGCCCTCCCCGTCGTCGGTGACCGTCAACCGTACGGCGTCCCGTCCGTCCGGCAGGCGTGCCGTCGCGTCGACCGTGACCTCGATACGGGAGACGCCGGGGCGCCGGGAGGCGGCGGCGAGGGCGCGGCGCAGGGCGGTGAGCAGGTGGCCCGCGACCGGGTCCGGGACGCGGGCGTCGACGGCGCCCGTGAAGCGCGTGGACGGCTGGAAGCCCAGCAGCGCGCCCGCGCCCGCCGTCTCCCTCAGCACCCGGCCGCGGAAGGTGGCCGGCGCCTCGGCGGGCGGCTGCTGGAGGGCGAAGATCGCGGTGCGCACCTCCTGGACGGTCGACTGGAGCTGGTCGACGGCACGCGCCAGGATGGCGCCCACCTCGTCGTCGGCCGGGCCCTTGCGCCGGGTGGACTCCAGCATCATGCCGGTGGCGAACAGCCGTTGGATCACCAGGTCGTGCAGGTCGCGGGCGATGCGGTCGCGGTCCTCGTAGACGGCGAGGCGTTCGCGGCCGTACGCCGCGTCGGCGAGGACGAGGGCGAGCGCGGCCTGCGAGGCGAACTGGGTGGCCAGCAGCCGCTCGACGGAGGTGTACGGGCGGTCGCCGCGCCGGCGGGGCAGGGCGAGGGTGCCGATGAGCCGCCCCTCCGCCCGCAGCGGCAGCATCATGCTGGGCCCGAACCGGTGCCGTACATGGGTCGTCATCCTCGGGTCGGTCGCCGAGTCGTCGATGAACACCGGTTCGCCGCCGAGGAGTTGAACCAGCACCGGGCTGCCCGGCTGGATGGTCGTACCGACGATGTCGCCCGGGTCGTCGTGCGTGGAGGCGGTCACGATCTCCATGCCGCCCTCCTCGGTGGGCTGCAGGATGACGCCGGCGGCGGCGTCGGCCAGGACGCGGGCGCGTTCGGCGACCGTCATCAGGGCGTTCGCCGTCCGCTCGCCGGTCAGCAGGGCGGTGGTGACGGCCGCCGCGCCCTCGATCCACCGCTCCCGCTGCCGGGCCGCCTCGTACAGCCGGGCGTTGCCGATGGCGATGCCGGCCTGGACGGCGAGGACGTGCAGCACCTGTTCGTCCTCGGCGGTGAAACGGGTGCCGTCCTGCTTGCCGGCCAGGTGCAGCTCCCCGAACTCCGCGCCCTGCACGCGGATCGGCACGTCGAGGGCGTCCGGCGCGGGCGGCGGGGCCGAGGCGGTGTGGATCTCGGCGAGTCCGTCCCGGCCGGGGTCCTTGGTGCCGAGTGCCGCGTAGCTCGCGCCGGTCAGTTCGGCGGCGCTGTCGACGATGTGCTGGAGGGTGGTGCGCAGTTCGAGGTCGGTGCCGACGGCGAGAACGGCTTCCAGCAGCGGTGGCAGGGGATCGCTCACGTGGCCAGCGGGTCGAGCACCAGCGGCTCGATCTTGCCCTCCAGCATGGCGCCCAGCCCCTGGGCCGCGCAGATGTCGGGCCGCTCCGCGATGTGCACGGGCATGCCGGTGGCCTGCCGCAGCATCTGGTCGAACCCGGGCAGCAGGGCGGTGCCGCCGACCATGGTGATCCCGCGGTCGGCGAGGTCGGCGACCAGGTCGGGCGGGCAGTCGCGCAGCACCTTGCCGATGCCGTCGAGGACGGCGGTGAGCGGGGTCTGGATGGCGTCTCGTACGGCGGCGGTGTCGACCTGCACGGAGCGGGCGAGGCCGGTGGCGACGTCCCGTCCGTGGATCTCGGTGGAGGCCGGTCCGTGCGGGGTGAGCCCGTTGCCGGACAGGGCGAGCTGCAGGGGCCGTACGGATTGGCTGGGCAGCATCAGTTCGTGCTGGTGGCGCAGGTGCTGCACGATCGCGTGGTCGACGGCCTCACCGCCGACCGGGATGCGCTCGGCCGTGACGATCGAGCCCAGCGACAGCACGGCGACCTGGGTGGCCGCCGCGCCGCACACCATGATCATGGTGGCCTCGGGCCGCTCCACGGGCAGCCCGCAGCCGACGGCGGCGGCGATGAGCGTGTCCACCAGTTCCACGCGCCGGGCGCCGAGCCCGACCAGCGTCTCGATCGTGGCGCGCTGGGCGAGCGGGTCGGCGTCGTGCGGGGTGCAGGCGGCGGCCCGCAGGAACGGCTTGCGGCGCAGGGCGCGGCGGATCTTGTCGCCGAGCAGGTGCCGCAGCATGCGCTGGGCCATCTCGATGTCGACGACCGTGCCGCCGGAGACGGGCCGGACGACGCGGATGTAGTCGGGCGTACGGCCCGTCATCTTCTCGGCGAACTCGCCGACCGCGATCAGCGCGCCGGTCCGGGTGTTCACGGCGGCGGCGGAGGGCTGGTCGACCACGAGGCCGGCGCCCTTGACGTAGACGCGGGTCCGGGCGGCTCCCAGGTCGACGGCGAAGTGGCAGCGTCGCAACTGCTCCAGACTGGCGGTCATGGCAGGTCCTCCCGAGAGCACAGACCGTGGGGGCCGCCGGTGGGCGGCGGTACCGGGCCGCCGGGCGGCGGGCCTCTCTGGCATCGTGCGGGGGGCGGGGGAGGGGGCGCGTGTTGTGGTGGGCCGGGCGGGGCGCCGCTGAATGGGGGGTTTTGTCGCTTATGTGCCAAATAAGCAACACGTAAAGACCTGCGGAGCCCGGGTGAGGGCTTATAAGGCACGGGCGGCTTCGAGGCTTGGCGGCTGGGTGGCGGGCGGCAGGCGGCTCGGCGAGGGTGACGCGGTGGCGGGTCGGGGCGCGTCCGGCGGGGCCTGCGGCCCCGGCTCCTCCGGGCGGTCCCGCGGCAGCCGGTCCCCGGCACGCCCGTGCCCCTCCCCGTCACGGGCGGTGTGGGGCGCCGTCGCTGAGGGGGGCCGCGCCCGCGATGCCGCGGATCACGCCCAGCTCCACCAAGTCCTGTGGACGGACGCGGAGTTGGTCGGCCGTCGCCTCCACCTGGGTCGGCGGGCGCTTGAGGATGGCGGCGGCGAGCTCCGGGGCGATGACGGAGAAGTAACTGTCCGGCGTGGCGTACGTGTTGCCGGGGGCCGCCAGCGCCAGCGCGCCGCCGGAGCCGCCCTCGCCGACGACGAGCGTGGTCACCGGCGTGCGGGCCGCCGCCACCGCGCCGAAGACGTCGGCGATCGCCGCGCCCGCGCCCTCCCGCTCGGCCTCTGCGTCGTTGGCCGCGCCGGGCGTGTCCACCAGGGTCAGCACCGGGATCCCGAGCCGGTCCGCGAGCCGGATCAGCCGGGCGGCGGTGCGGTAGCCGGCGGGCCGGGTGGCGGCGCCGGTCTGGGCGGCGTAGGCGACGGTACGGCCCTCGTGCTCGCCGAAGCCGCAGAGCATGCCGTCGGGGTCGGTGCCCCCGGCGCGGTCGCCGCTGATGGCGACCCGGTGGCTGAAGTAGGCGTCCAGGTAGGCCCGGGCGCGCGGGCGTTCGGGGGAGCGGGCGCGCTGGACGGCGGCCCAGCCGGTGGCGGGGAGGGCGGCGGTGCCGAGGGCGGCGGGGACGGGGGCGGGCTCGGGCGCCGGCCGGGGCGCCGCGTGCCCGGCGCCGGTGCCGGGCCCACGCGCCGCCGCGCCGTTGTCACTGCGGGGCTCCCGCACCCTGTCCCCGTGCCGCGCCACACCGTCCGTGAGCAGCCGCAGCCACCGGCCCAGCACCTCGCGCAGCTGCGCCGGCGGCACCACCGCGTCCGCCGCCCCCGCCGCGACCTGGGCCTCGGCCGTGTACGCCGCCGGGTCGGCGTCGGCCGGGCGGACCCGGGAGCCCGCGAAGCCGACCTGGGCGGCGGGCAGGGCGAGGACGACATCGGCGCCCGCGCCCAGGGTGGCCCAGCCGCCGCCGGTCGTCGGGTCGCGCAGCACCGCGATCTGCGGCAGCCCGGCCTCCCTGGTGAGCGCCGACTGGCGCGCCACACGCTGGAGTTGGGTCAGCGCGAGCATGCCCTCCTGCATGCGGCTGCCGCCGGTGGCGACCAACGGCACGACCGGCAGCCGGTGTTCACGCGCGTACGTGTAGGCCGCCACCAGCCGGTCCCCGGTGCGTTCGCCCAGCGAGCCGCCGAGGAAGCCGAACTCGAAGGCGATCAGCACGGCTTGCGTGCCCTCGACGCTCGCCGTCCCGCACACCACCGACTCCTCCTCGCCGGTGCGCGCGGCGGCGCGGGCGCGCGAGGCGTCGTAGCCCTGCCAGGCGAGGGGGCCGTCGGGCTTGGCTTCGCTTACGGGGTGCGGGAGTTCGGTGAAGGTGGCGTCGTCCGTGACCAGGGACAGGAACGCGCGCGCGGAGAGGCGTTCAGTCACGCGTCAGCGCCCGCTTCATGATCTTCCCCATGTCGTTGCGGGGCAGCGCGTCGAGGTGGTGCACCACGCGCGGCCGCTTGTGCGGGGCGAGCCGGCGGGCGACGTGGTCGGCCAGTTCCTCGACGCCGGGCGGCGCCTGCGGGTCCGCCGGCACCACCCAGGCCACGATCCGCTCACCGAGATCCGCGTCCGGCTCGCCGGTCACCGCGGCCTCCCGCACCCCCGGGTGCTCCAGCAGCGCGTTCTCGATCTCACCGGCACCGATCTTGTACCCGCCGCTCTTGATCAGGTCGGTGGCCTTGCGGCCGACGATCCGCACGTACCCGTCGGGATCGCGCACCGCCATGTCACCGGTCCGGAACCACCCGTCGGCGGTGAAGGCCGCCTCGGTGGCGTCCGGCCGGTTGAGGTAGCCGCTGAACAGGTTCGGCCCGCGCACCTGGATCTCGCCGACGGTCTCCCCGTCGTACGACGTGATCCGCGAGCCGTCCTCCTCCACGAGCCGCAGCTCGACCCCCGGCAGCGGCACCCCCACCGTGCCGGCGCGCGCCTCCCCGTCGGCGCGCACGCTGGTGTTCATCAGCGTCTCCGTCATGCCGTACCGCTCGATCACCCGGCGTCCGGTCGCGGCGGCGATCCGCTCGTGGTCGTGCACGGGCAGCGCGGCGGAACCGGACACCAGCAGCCGCGCCCCGCTCAGCGCCTCGACCAGCTCCGGGTCACCGGACAGCGCCTCCGCGAGCCGGTGGTACATCGTCGGCACCCCGAACAGCATGGTCGCCCCGCTGTTCAGCTCCCGTGCCACGCCCTCCGGAGTGAACCGCCCGAGGTGCCGCACCGAGCCCCCGCGCCGGAGCGGCCCCAGGATGCCCAGCACCAGCCCGTGCACATGGAACAACGGCAGCCCGTGCACGAGCACGTCCGCGCCGGTCCACTGCCAGGCGTCGGCGAGCGCGTCCAGGGTGGTGGCGAGGGCGCGGCGGGGCAGGACGGCGCCCTTGGGCGGGCCGGTGGTGCCGGACGTGTAGACGATCAGGGCCGGGTCCTCCGCGGCGGCCTGCTCCGCCGGGAGCGTCCCGGTCCCGTGCACGTCGACGTCGATACGCTCCAAGTCCCGTACCGGAGGCGGCAGTTCGTCACCCGGAGCGGCCAGCACCAGCCGGGGCGCGCTGTCGCCCAGGATGTGCCCGAGCTCCTTCTCGCCCGACTTCGGATTGAGCGGCACCGCCGCCGCCCCCGCCTCCAGCACCGCCACCACACCCACGGCGGTCTCCAGCGCCGGCGTGGCCCACACGGCCACCCGCCCACCCCGCGGCAACCGCCCGGCCAGCCCACCGGCCGCGGCGGCCAGCCCGGCGTAGCTGAGGAAACGGTCACCGAAGCGGAGGGCGGTCTGGTCACCCGGTCCGTGCGTCAGGGCCGGAAAGAGAACGGACACGTGGGGCACTCCTCGTCGTGGACAACACCACCGTTCCTACACCAGCCGCCCTACCCCCGTGCGTCACCCCTCAGGCAGTCGTTTCCACCACATCCGCCACCACGCAGCTGACGTTGTCCGGGCCGCCCGCTTCGTTCGCCTCGGTGATCAGGGCGTGGACCGTCTCGTCCGGGGTGCCGGTGGAGGTGAGGAGGGTGCGGATGCGGGCGTCGGGGACGGCCGTGGTGAGGCCGTCGGAGCACAGCAGGTAGCGGTCGCCCGGTTCGGCGTCGTGCAGTGCGACGTCCGGGGCGCCCGTGGTGAGGGCCTTCAGGAGAAGGGCGCGCTGGGGGTGGGCCGTCGCCTCCTCCGGCGTCAGGCGGCCCTCGTCGATCAGCGACTGGACCACCGTGTGGTCGTGGGTGATGCGGAAGAGGGCGCCGGACCGCAGCAGGTAGGCCCGGCAGTCGCCGATGTGCACCAGGGCGAGGCGGGAGCCGGTCCACAGCAGGGCGGTGAGGGTCGTGCCGTCCTCGTCGGAGCCGTCGGTCGCGTCCCGGACCGCCTCGGTGGCGCCCTGCACGGCGTCCTCCAGGAGGTTGAGCACGTCGCCCGCCGGCAGCTCCTCGGCGTCCAGGAAGCGCAGCGCCTCCACGACGGCGCTGCTGGCCGGCGCGCCCGCCGGTCCGAAGCCGTCGGCGACCGCGAGCAGCCGGGTGCCGGCGTAGGCGGTGTCCTGGTTGGCGGGGCGGACCCGGCCGGGGTCGGAGTGGGCGGAGTACCGCAGTTCCAGCATGGTGGTGTCCTTCCGGGGCTGGTGTGAGAGGTGGTCCACGAGGAACGCGGCGAGGTCCCGCCGTACCGCCGTCTCCGCCTCGACCCGCGCCCAGTACGCGCGGATCTCCACGGCCGCCGCCGCCCGGTCCAGCGCGCGGACCTCGCGGATGCGGGCCAGCGGCATGCCGAGCCGCCGCAGCCACGCCACCAGCCGCGCCTGTTCCAGCTGCGCGGGGGCGTAGTAACGGTAGCCGGTGCCGGGGTCGACGCGGGCCGGACGCAGCAGGTCCAGCTCGTCGTAGAGGCGCAGCGCCTTCGGCGACAGCCGGGACGCCTTGGCGAAGGCTCCGATGGTCAGCATGTCCGTCTGCACCCTTGCGTCCGCATTCACCGCGACTCGACCCCTTTCCGTTCCCGCCACCGATGCTGGGGCTTCCCCGAAGGGGAAGGTCAAATGGGTTGCGGCGGTTGCGGCACGGCTGGTTAGCCTGCGGGCGGATCACCCCGGACCGCCCCCGCACCCGAACGGAGCGCCACCGTGCCCCGAGTCGCCCTCGTCACCTACGATTCCCGGCCCCAGCCCCACCGCGACCGCGACCTGCCCGTGCTGCTCGACGCGCTGCGGGCGGCCGGGGCCGAGGCGGACCGCGTCTTCTGGGACGATCCGGAGGCCGACTGGGCGGCCTACGACCTCGCCGTCATCCGCTCCACCTGGGACTACAGCTGGCGCGCGGCCGAGTTCGCGGCCTGGGCGGAGCGGTGCGGCAAGCTCACGCGGCTGGCCAACCCGGCCGACGTCGTGCGCTGGAACACCGACAAGCGCTACCTCGGCGACCTGGCGGCGGCCGGAGTGCCCGTCGTGCCGACCCGCTACCTCCCGCCCGGCGCGGCGGCCGACTTCCCCGCCGCCGGCGAGTACGTGGTCAAGCCCACCTCCGGCGCGGGCGCCCGGTACGCGGCCCGCTACCGGCCCGAGGAGCACGACAGCGCCGTACGGCATCTCGCGCGCCTGCACGACGAGGGGTTCACGGCGATGGTGCAGCCGTACATGCGCGGCATCGACGCCGGCGGCGAGCGGGCCCTGCAGTTCTTCGGGGGCCGGCTGCTGCACGCCAGCCGCAAGCGCGCGGTCCTGGAGCGGGGCGTGGCCTACGACGCCGACAAGGTGGCCCACCCCGACCTGGAACCGTGGACGCCGGCGCCGGCCGAGCTCGCCGTCGCCGAGCGCGCCCTGGCCGCCGTACCGGAGGCGCCGGAGCTGCTGTACGCGCGCGTGGACCTCGTCGACGGGGACGACGGGCAGCCGCGGGTGATGGAGCTGGAGCTGGTCGAGCCGAACCTCTTCCTGTTCCTGCACCCGGGGTCGGTGCCGCGCGTGACCGAGGCGATCCTGGCGACGGCCACCGCCACCGGCTGATCGCGGGCTGCTACCGGCCGGTCTGCCACCGTTGCAGCAGCCCCCACGTGAACTCCGCGACGACCTCCCGTCGCACCCCCTCCTCGTCCGGTGCCGTGAAGGCGAGGCCCCAGCGGGTCGGGGCCGTGCCCTCCAGGGGGCGGGCGGGGGCGAAGGCGCGGGCGGCCTCGTCGACCGTGCACGACCAGGGGGCGAGGTCGGCGACGGTCGCGAGGTGCGGGCCCGGCGCTCCGGGGGCGCGGACCAGCCACTCGTTCCAGACCGCCCCGTTCGGGGCGAGCAGCACCTCGAAGCGCAGGTCGGGCCAGAGCGGGACGGGCCACAGCCACGCCTCGCAGTCCAGGTCGCCGACCTTGCGGCGCACGGTGGTCTCCGGCTCGCCCAGGACCGAGCGGTACCGAGAGGCGGCGGCCCGCGCACGCGGGGAGTGCAGCATCGCCTGCCACCGCTTGTTGGCCTCCCGCATGTCGGCGATCGAGGCGCCCAGCGCGTGGCGGGCGTCCTCCACCAGGTCCGGGTTGTGGTCGGCCATGCGGCGCAGCAGCACGAGCTGGAAGTCGAGCGGGGTGAAGGGGCTAGCGGGGCGTTTCGCGGACGGCATGCCTCCTATCGTCGCCGACGCCGCCGGCACCGGGGCGGCGGCCGTCCGGGAGGAAGAGGACGGAGTTGACGTACCGCGGATGGCTGCGGAAGGGCAGGACGCGGCCCAGCAGGCCCTGGGCGACCACGTGCGAGACGCTCGCCTGGTGCTCCTCCAGGGGGAACTTGGCCAGCGGCACCCAGCGCCTGCCGGGCAGCACCCAGCCCTCGTAGCCGAGCAGCGAGAGATGGCTGACGACCGGTGCGACGGGCTGGATGCGGGTCTCCAACTCGACGAAGAGCGCGGGCCGGTCGCGGGTCAGCAGACCGGTCGCCCCGCGCAGCACGGCGAGTTCGCTGCCGTCGACGTCGATCTTGACGAAGCCGACGTCCCGCAGGCCCAGTTCGTCGAGCGTCACACAGCGGACGTCCACCGCGTGGGTGTGGATGTCCCGGCGCACCAGCGAGGACACGCCCCGGTCGCCCGCGTCGCCGGACGGCAGCCACAGGCGGGCGGTGCCCGCGTGGTCGGAGGCGGCGGCCTGGATCACCCGGACGTTGGCCGGGGCGCCCGCCGCCAGCAGCCGCGCCAGGTGCGGCACCGGTTCGACGGTGACCACCCGGCGTGCCCGTCCGGCGAGCCGGCGGGTCCAGGGGCCGTACCAGCCGCCGACGTCCACGGCGGTGCCGCAGCCCGGCGGGCACAGCTCGGCCAGCCGGGCCAGCTCCGGCTCGAAGCGCGGGTAGACGGCCCGGGCGACGGCGGCCACCAGCCGGGTCGGCAGCCGGCGGGCCAGCCGGGCGGCCGGCGTGGTCATGAGGACATCCTCTTGAGCAACTGCTCGTGCTCGTCGTCCGAGACCTGCTCCCCGGAGGACGGCAGCAGCTGCGGGATGCCGTCGACGATCGGGTAACGGCGGTGCAGGCGCGGGTTGTAGAGGGCCTCCCCGGCCGCCGGCCCGTCCGGTGCGAGAAGGTGCAGCGGGCCCTTGTCGAGGGGGCACGCGAGTATCTTCAGCAGCGGGTCGTCGGGATTCATGGCGGAGTCAACTCCTTGGCACCGATGGGGGGTTGAGGCGACGCGGTGTCCTGCCGGGGCATGGTCAGCAGAACGCAGACGGCGAGCGCGGTGCCCGCCACGCGCAGGGCGAGCCGCAGCGGGTCGTGCGGCAGCGCCTCGCCGAACGAGAGCGTGCCGAGCACCGCCGTGTACAGACAGGTCACGGTCGTGCACACCGGCACGATCAGCGAGGCCCGGCAGCGCTGGAGCGCCGCCTGCGACATCACCAGGCCGAACGCGCCGGTGAACAGCAGCAGATACGGGTACGGGGAGCGCAGCAGCCCGGTCACCGCGCCGCCCAGCCCCCTGGTCGTCAGACAGCTCGACACGCCCTTGATGGCGAGCGAGCTCACCCCGTACAGCAGTCCCACCGCCACGCCGTACTCGACGCCGGTCGTCGGCGCCCGGTGCCGGTGGCGGGCGCGCCGCTCGGTGGCCCGGTACAGCCACACGCCCGCCGCCAGCGACGGCACGCACACCAGCAGGATCAGCTGGTACGGGGCGCTGCGGCTGACCGTGTCGGAGCTCTCCCTGAGCGACAGCACGACCATGATCAGCGCGGCCAGGATCGCCCCGAGCGCGTACCGCTCCCGCCCGCTGGTCCGCTCGCCCAGCAGCCGCGCCGACAGCAGCACCAGCAGCACCAGGCCGGAGACGAAGATGCCCTGGGCGGCGGCGATCGGCAGGGTCCGGTAGACCAGGAGCTGGGCACCGAAGCCGGCCGCCAGGGACAGGGAGCCGCCGATCCACAGCGGGCTGCCGAGGACGAGCCGCAGCAGCCGGGCCGGCCGGCGCACGTCCACCTCGGGCAGGGCCGCGAGCGCCCGTTTCTCCAGCACGAAGCCCACGCTGTACAGGAGATTCGCCAGCAGCGCGGCGGCCACCCCCCACCACACGGCTACGTCCTTCGCGCGTGCAGCAGCAGGATCGAGGCGAGGGACGGTCTGGCACACGCGAGCCGGTCGAACGGCCGCAGCGGGCGCGGTACGCCGTGGAAGGGCGCCCCGGCCAGTCGTACGACGTCGAAGCCGGCGGCGGCCACGAACTCGCGCAGCGCGCGGGCCGTCGCCAGCCGCAGGTGGCCGACCACCTCCCGGCCCGGCCGGCCGTGGACGGCGCGCAGACTGACCTCGGAGAAGACGGGCTGCACCCCGGCGAGCAGCAGGGCGCGGTTGTACCAGGCGGCCAGGTTCGGTGTGGAGAGCATGAGATGGCCTCCCGGGCGCAGGACACGGCGGATCTCGTCGAGCGCCGCGTCCGGGTCGACGAGGTGCTCGATCACCTCGCTGAACAGCACGGCGTCGGCCGAGGCGGACCTGAACGGCAGGCCGCCGCCGGTGAGTTCACCGCGCACCACGTACGGCAGCCGGGTGCGCGCCCGCCCGAGCGCGTCCTGGGACCAGTCGACGCCGATCAGCCGGTGGCCGGGCAGCAGCGGGGCGGCCGTGGCGGCGGCGGTGCCGTCGCCGCAGCCGATGTCGAGGATCGTGCGCGCGGTCGTGCCGGCCAGGGCGGCGGCCAGCATGCGGGCCTGGCGCAGGCTGCGGGGGGTGCCGGAGGCGACCGGCACGGACGGGTCCTCGTAGAAGTCGCGCAGCCCCTTCGGGGGCGTCGCGGTGGTCGGCACGCCGGTGGTCATGCGCCCACCTCCGTGGTGTGCAGGTGGTGCTCGAACAGGTCCCGCAGATGGACGCCGTCGCCGTGCCCGAGCAGCGCCCGCGACCAGCGCAGGGCCAGGTGCAGACGGCCGGCGGTGGAGGCGGTGGTGACGGTCAGGCCGCGGGGCATGCGGGCGGGCGCGGAGAACCACACGGCGTGCGCGCGGCCCGCCTCCTCGCCGAAGTCCAGCGGGTACGGGATGCGGCCGATGTTGCTGAGCAGGGTGGTCGACGTCCAGGGCGCGGCGGCCCTGCGCAGCCCGCGGGTGAGGGCGGCGCGCCAGGCGACGGGGGTGACGGGGGCGGTCAGCAGGGCCGCGCCGTGGCCAAGTTGAGGGCGCGGGAGGGACTTGAGGGCGCGCGTGCGGGCGGCTGTGCGCCGTAGCAGCTCGGGAAGCTGATGGTCAGTCAACTCACTTGTACTGAAAGGAACTTCGACCAGCCGCGTCCCGTTTCCGATGGGCATGGTGGCGTCGCGGGGGCGGTCGTCGACGGGCATGGTGATGCGCAGGGGGCGGGGGCGGGCGCCGTGCTCGCGGTTCCAGTGGGCGATCGTCAGGGCCGTGGCCACCATGAGCTGGTCGTTGACCGTGTAGGGGGCGCCCTTGGGACGGTGCGGGAGGGGGAGGTCGGTGACGAGCATGCCGTTGCCGGGGGAGGGCTCGGGCGTGCCGGGGGCGACGCGGGCGGGCGGGGACCAGTTGGAGGGGGTCTCGGTAGGGGGCTGGGGGGTGTCGGGGGCGGTGCGGACGGGGGGTGCGGCGGGGGAGTTGTCCCGACCGCCGTACAACTCGGCGGCGGTGGCGAGGACACGGAGGCAGGCGGGGCCGTCGAGGGCGGTGTGGTTGATGGTGAGGAAGAGGACGGTGCCGTGGGGGGAGCGGGGCGGTGGGGTGGTGGCGTGCCGGTGCGGTGGGAGCAGGCCGACGGCGTCCGTGGCCTCGCTGCCTTCCACGGCGCCGGGGCCCTCGACCACCTCCAGGCGGATCGGCGGGGACAGCGACAGCGGAGGGGCGCTGGTCAGGGCCCGGGTCCGCGCGTCTCGCAGGGCGTCCGGACCGGACGGCGGGAAGCTCACCACCTGCACGTCCGGGTCCTCGGTCAGCTCCCACTCGTAGCGACGCCGGTACCAGCGGCCGGGGGCCTCGCGCATCAGGATGCGGGGGTGGCGGCGCAGCGCCTCCGTGAACGCGCCGGTCAGCCGCTCCCGGTCGAGCCGGCCCGGCAGATGCACCTCGATGTGCACCGTCTCCGGCTCCTCCTCCTGGAGACAGTGCCGGGCGACCTCGTCGACGACGGGGAACGGGATGCGGGCGGCGGGGGGCCGGGCGGGGTCGCCGGCCCGAGCGGGGTGATCGAGAGCGGTCATGTGGATTCGCCCTTCCCCGAGGGGTCGTTGGGGTGTTGACGGGTGGGGGGCGGAGGCGGCGGTGGCGTGTCGGTGGGCGGAGGCGGGGGTGGGGGAGGCGTGTCGGTGGGGGGCTGCGGGGGTCGTACGTCGTCCGGGGCTCCCTCGGCGTCGGTCGCCGCGGGCGCCTGGTCCGTCCGGGGCCTGCGGAACGGGAAGCGCGTGGTCGGCGGGTCGGGTTCGAGGCCGCCGGGGCCGCGTGCCGAGATGGTGGAGCTGGATTCGGGGCGGGGGAGCGGGGCCGGGGCGCCGCTGACCGACGAGGGATACGCCCCCTCGGCCGCGCCGGCACTCTCGTGCGCGCCCTCGGCCGCGCCGGCACTCTCGTGCGCTCCCTCGACCGCGCCGGCACTCTCGTGCGCGCCCTTGGCCGCGCCGCCAGTCTCGTGCGCTCCCTCGGCCGCACCGCCACTCTCGTACGCGCCCGCGCCCGTGCCTTCGTCGACTCCCGTCGGCTCGCCCCCGCCCCGGCCCCGGCGCCACCGCCGTAGCCGCCGGGTCCCGGGCGCCGCCCCGGGCGCGCCCTCGGTCGCCAGGCCGCGGTCGCCCTCGGTCGTCGTCCCGGGTGGGCCCTCGGTCGCCGAGCCGGCCTCCCTCTCGGGGGCCGGGGTATCGCCGTGCTCGGGGCGTGCACCCCGCTCGCCCGGGGCCCCCGGTCCGCTCTCCCCCCGTATCCGATGCGGAAGCGGTCGGGTCGGGGCCTCCGACGGTGGTGGGGTGCCGTAAGCGGTCGCGGGGGGCAGCAGCGCTGTCGAGCCGGGGCCCTCGTCCGGCTCGTGGACGCTCACCGTTCCTGCGAACAGGCCGATCAGTGCGAGGAGTTGGGCCGCGTGACCGAAGGCGCCGTGGCCCGCGCCCGGTGGGTCGCCGGCGCCGGTCGTCGCCGCGACGGCCGCCCCCGCGAGGGCGAGGAACGCGAGCGGCACGAGGAGGGCGTGCCGGCGTGACGCCAGCAGTGCCAGCGCCGGGACCAGGAGCGCGAACCAGCCGGCGATCACGATGCCCACCAGCGTCAGCACCACCGTGCCCAGCCACAGCCCGGGCAGCGGCGGCACCCTCTGCGGCACGTCCGGGTTGGGCTCCCGGCGCCGCCACAGCACCAGCCCGACCAGCGCCGCGAGCCCCACCGCACTGCCGATCAGCCCGCCCTCGTACGTCGTCGCGGGCTCGTACGACAGCTTGACCGTGCCGCCGGCCCCGGCCGGGATCCGCCAGCCCTGCTGCCAGCCGTCGAGCCGGACCGGCGTCAGCTCCTTGCCGTTCAGCGTGGCCTTCCAGCCGTCGTTGTAGTTCTCGTACGTCGTCAGGTACGTGGCGTCACCGGAGCCGACGGTCACCTCGCGCCGGTCGCCGAGCCAGTCCCGTATCGCCAGCTGCCGCGTCGACCCGGCAGGCCCGGCGCTCACCGAGCCCCGGGTCAGCGTCACGTCGGTCAGCGTGAGCGGCCCGGCGTCCCCGGCCTCGACCCGGTGCGTACCCGACGTGAGGTCCAACGCGCCGTCCTGCGCGCCCTCCTGACAGAGCGTCACCTTGACGGACCGGCGTTCCGTCAGGTCCCGTACCGTTCCCTTCACGCTCGTCTGGTACAGCTTCCCGTCCACCGCCACGTCCGGCCCCTGCCCGCACGGCAGGGAGAAGGTCCGCGTGGCGCTCGGCTGCGGGGTGCGGTACCGGTCGAGCGCCGGGATGTACGCCTCGGACAGGCCCACCGGCAGCTGGAGGTTGTCGTCGGCGACCGGGTTGTGCAGGGTCAGCGGCGCCGTCTTGGTGATCGTGATGTCGAGCCGGTCCGTGGTGATCGGGTCGAAGCGGACCACGCCGTTCTCGTCGACGCCCGCGACCGTCGCGCCGTCGGGGGAGCTGATGTCGACCTCGGTGGCCCGCGTCGACAGCCCGCCCGCCGGCGCCAGCACCACTTCGCCGACGGCCTGTTTGCCGCTCCAGCTCAGATGGATTGTCGGCCGGTCGCCCGCGATCCACGCGGTGGTCAGGTCCCCGTCGGTGAGGTTGCGCGCCGACAGCCCCGCGCCGAGGGCCGCGGTGGAGTCGGCCGTGGCGACGATACGGTCCTGCTGGTCGGGCGCGACCTGGTACAGCAACTTGTCGAGGGCCTCGCCCGGCACCGGCACCGCGCTCGCCCTCACCTCGTACGTCCCGGCCGTGTCGGTCGAGAAGCGGCGGTGCAGGCCGGCCTCCGTGCCGGTGGGGGACAGCCCGGTGGGGTCGGGGGTGCGGTGCAGGGAGATCGTCTCGGCGGCCGCGTCGGCGCTCTGCGCGTCGGTGGGCAGCCGCAGCAGGCGGGTCACCTGCACCTTCGGCAGCGACACCTCGGAGAAGCCCGCGCCGGTCAGTCCGGCCTTCCGGGCCTCCGAGGCGACGATCGTCAGTTTCATCCAACGCGTCGCTCCGGCGGGCGCCTTGACGCGCTGCGTCATGCCGTCGGGCCGCAGGAAACTGGTCTTCGCCCCCTTCTCCGTCTCCACCCGCACCTTGGTCGCCGCCGAGCGCACGCTCTGCTGCGGCAGCGGGGTCACCTTGAACGACGACGGCATGTCGTAGCGGCCGTCGAAGGCGATCCGCAGCCACTGCCCGTTCGCCGAGCCGGGCGCGCCCTCGGCCCACGCGGTGCCGGGGTTGCCGTCGAAGGCGTTGACCGGGTCGTACTGGGGGAGGTGGAAGAGCCAGTTCCCGTACGAGGAGGCGGTCACGGAGCGCGCCCCGCGCAGCTGGGCCACGGTCTGGTGACCGAGGCCCTTGACCGGCAGGATCTGGTGCGGTTTCCTGCCCGCGTCCTGCGTGGCGTCGGGCGCGTTGCGCTCCGAACTCGTGTAGGTGTACGAGGTGTTGGCGTCCACCAGCCCGAACCGGGTGTCGGCGCGGCGCAGTCCGTCGCCGACGATCTGGTACGGCGGGGTGCCGAGCCCGGGGTGGTTGTCGCCGGTCAGCACGGTCGCCCGGCCGCGCAGGTCCGAGGCCGGCGGCAGCAGCGACTCGGGGCCGCCGGAGACCACGGCGGTGTCGGAGACCGGGTAGAGGCGGGCCTGGCCCGGCCGGGGGACGTCCTTGCCGGTGGGTTCGTAGATCTCCACCGCCCGCTGCCGTGGATACAGTCCCTCCACCTGCAGGGGCGTGTGGTTGGCGATCCGGCCGCCCGTCATGACGGGGCCGAACCCCGTCACCCGCTGGTAGCCGGACTGTTCCAGCGTCCGCTTGACGGTGGTGGTGGGCACCTGGCCGATCTGGTCGGGGTCGAGGTCGTTGCGGACGACGACGTAGTAGACGCCGGCACGGCTCAAGTAGTCCGCCAGGCCCGGCACTTCACTCCCCGACGCCAGCGCCTCCTCGACGGCGTCCATCGCGCGCCGGTTGCCGGGGGTGCCGAAGGGGACGAAGTCGCGTTGCGCCCAGCGGGACGTGGCGAGGACGTCGAGGGGCTGGTCGATGGGGGAGCCCCAGGTGTAGATGCCGTGCGCGGTCGCCGGGACGACCAGGGCCCGGGAGTCGGGCGAGTACCTGTGCAGCCAACTGGCGGTCGTCTTCCAGTACTTGGGCAGTTCCTGGAAGGAGCCGGGGTTGAGGATCGAGCCGTTGAGGTACGGCCACAGCAGTCCGGGCAGGATCAGCACCGCGGCGACGAGCGGCGCGAACCGGCGGCCGCGCACCGGGCGGGCGCCTCGCGGCTCCGCGGCCACCCCCACCAGGTGGGCGAGGCCCAGCACCAGCGCCAGGGCGAGCCCCGTCTGGAACTTGTAGATGTTGCGGAAGGGCACGAGCCCGTCGTTCAGCAGGTCCTGCACGACCCCGTGGAAGGGGGCGCCGAACGCGCCGCCGTACCCGGCGAGCAGCACCAGCGCGCACGAGACGACGGTCAGCACCAGCCACCGCCGCTCGGGCAGGTCCCGTCTGGCCAGGCCCGCCAGGCCCAGGCCGGCGGCCAGCGCCGAGCAGACGATCACGATCACCGAGGCGGCGACCGTCCACCCGGCCGGCAGCCACGCCTGCCCGAAGTGCAGGTACGCCACCCAGTTGCCGGCCCCGCGCAGCGCCTCCGTGGCCGACATGGGGGCCGTCGTCGTCTGCGAGGTCTCCACGTAGGGGAGGAAGTTCTCGCCGTAGACGCCGAGCATCAGCAGCGGGATCCACCACCAGGCGGTCGCCACGATCACGCCGGGCACCCACCAGGCGATCAGCTTGCGCTGCCGTGGCCCGGGCGGCCGGGACAGCAGGTACAGCCCGACCGGCAGCAGCGAGGCCAGCGTGGAGGCGCCGTTGACGCCGCCCATGAACGGCACGACGAGCGCGGAGCGCAGGGCGGCGACCCGCGCGCTGTACCGTTCGTCGATCAGCGGCAGCAGCACCCACGGCAGGAAGGCGCCGGGCAGCGCGGCGGCCGACGTGGAGCCGATGACGATGGTGAACACCGGCCACAGCGCGTAGACGATCCCGGCGAGCAGCCGCGAGGCGCCACTGCCCACGCGCAGCCGCTCGACCAGCCGCAGCGCACCCCAGAACGCCACCGACACGATCAGCGACATCCACAGCCGCTCCGCCAGCCACACCGGCAGGTGCAGGACATGGGCCAGCCAGTAGAACGGCAGCATCGGCCACAGGTAACCGGCGTACTGGTCCTGGATCCCGCCGAAGCCGCCCTGGTCGTGCCAGAGCTGCCCGAGGTCGGAGAAGAACGCGCCCGGATCGACGGTCACGCCCAGCTTGGTGTCGAAGGTCTGCCGGCCCGGGTGCGCCGCCAGGAACAGCACGAACACCACGGCCCAGAACCCGACCAGCCACAGCCGCGACCGCGGGCCCCCAGGCGGACCCGAGGTGGCCGCGGTGGTGGGGACGGCTGCCGGAGGAGGAGCCTGGACCGTGGTCGTCATGGTGGACACCGCCGGAGGAGGAGAAGGAGGTTCCAGGTGGCCAGCTCCCTGATGCCGGGGGCCTTGACGACGGTCTCGGCGAGGAACGGCCAGTAGCGGGAACGGGCCGAGACGACCGTGACGTCGTCGCGGGCCCGCACCTGCCGCAGGGTGGCGCCGATGTGCACGGCGAACAGGTTCTCGCCGAGGGTGTGCTTGGCCGGCTTTCCGGTACGGCGCCGGTAGCGGGCGCGGGCCCGCTCGGCGCCGAAGTAGTGCCAGGGCGCCCACTCGTGACCGCCCCACGGGGAGAGCCAGTTGGTGAACGACACGTAGATCAGCCCGCCGGGCCGGGTGACCCGGACCAGCTCGCTGAGGAAGGTCTGCGGATCGGCCACGTGCTCCAGCACGTTGGACGAGAAGGTCACGTCCGCGACGCCGTCGGACAACGGCAGCAGATACCCGTCCGCGATCACGGTCCCCTCGGGCGGCTTCGCCCCGAGCTCCCGTACGTCGGGCTCGAAGAGGTAGGCCAGGGCCCCTCGCCGGCGGAACTCCTCGGTGAAGTACCCGCCACCGCCGCCGACGTCCACGACGACCCGCCCGGCGACGGCTCCGTCGTACGCCTCGACCTGGTTGACGGCATCGCGGGCGAGCAGCTCGTAGCAGCTCTCGGGATCCTCCTGTTCACGCCGGAAGGCCCGGCAGAGGGCGAGGGACCTCCGGAAGGAGGGATCTCTCCATCGCCGGTCCGCCGCAGCGCCCCCGAAGGGGCGCGAGGAACGGCGCGCCAGGCCACGACGGGCCCGCGCTCGCGCACCCGCACCGGCCCCCCACCCCTTAGGCGACACGGCCCCGCACCGCCTCCGCCGCGACCGCCCGGAACTGTCTCACCGTCCGATCCCAGCGATAGCGCGCCGCCCGCTCCCGCGCCGCCTTCCCCATCAGCTCCCGCCGCCGGCCCGACAGGGCCAGCGTGCACCAGGCCGCCGCGAACGAGGACTCCCCGTGCGCCAGCACCCCGGTCTCCCCGTCCACGACGGAATCCCGCAGCCCCGGCACGTCGAAGGCGACCGTCGGCGTCTCCCGGGCGGCCGCCTCCGTGACGACCAGCCCCCACCCCTCCACCGCGGAAGGGTGCAGCAGCAGCCAGGCCGCGCACAGCAGCCGGTGCTTCTCGGCCTCGGACACGTGTCCCGTGAACTCCACGCCCGGACCGGCCAGTTGCTCCAGCCGCTCACGCTCGGGGCCGTCGCCCACGATGACCAGCCGGCCGCCGGTCACCGGCCGTACCCGCTCCCAGAGTCTGAGCAGCAGATCGATCCGCTTGTACTCGACGAGTCGGCCCACCGCCACGAACAGCGGCTCCGCGGACCGGTCGGCGCGCGGCCCGGGCTCCTCGACGCCGTTGTGGACGACCCGGATCCGGTCGCGTTCGACGCCGATCGCGCGCAGCGCGTGCGCCGTCGACGGCGACACGGCGACCAGCAGGCTGCGCCGCTGCGCACCGGTCAGCGCCCAGTGCTCGAGTCTGCGGCCGAGCCGGGCGGCGGGTGTCAGCGGGCCGCCGAACCGCATCCGCCACAGGTCGGTGTGGACGTGGTTGACCAGGCACAGCGTGGGACCGCGGTGCCAGACGGGCGCGAAGTACGGCATCCCGTTGCACACCTCGACCAGCAGATCGGTCTCGCCGACCTGCCGGGCGAAGGCGCTGCGGGCGCGCAGGAAGTGGCCGAGCTCGCCGCCCGCGGACACGACCCGGTAGTCCCGGAAGGACGCGGGTCCGCCGCACAGCAGCGTCACCTGGTGGCCGAGCCGGGTCAGTCCGTCGGCGAGCCGGTCGACCAGCAGCTCGGAGCCGCCGGCGGCCGGGTTGTCCAGGTCGCGATGGGCGAGGAAGGTGATCCGGCGCGGCTGTGGGGGGAGCGCCGGGGGGTGCTGCGGCGCCGTGGGATGGGCGCGCAGCGGGGATGGCACGTGCTGGGGCATGGGTGCTCCAACTCGTCTCAGGGTGCGGAACTCGGTGGTGGCAATTCCGGTCTGTCTGTGGGGGGACTGAGAGCTTCTTGGGCGGGGGGTGTGAACTGGTTGTGCTCGGGTGGGGTTGGACAGTTTTCGCCCCGCCGTCCGTCACGGCTACTCACCGAGGTGACAATTTCCGGCTTTATTAGAACTGACGTCGTGTCACATCGTGAGCGGAGCCCCGGGCGTCTCGGGCGGATCGGGGCGCTCCCGTCCACGGAGCACCAAAACGCCCCCTACTGCCGCGAGGACGAATCCGGCCACAGCAGTCGTGATGGGCAACGTCTGCCCCACGGCACGCAGTTGGCCGCTCTCCTTTTTCGCCAGTTTCACCTGCTCCTTCTGCGTCGCGGTGGTGAACCCGAGTTTCCTGCTGTCCAGCAGCAGCACCGCGTCCTTCGTGTGCCCCGGAGCGCGCAACGTACGCCGTGGCCCGACCTGTGCGTACAGCACCCGGCCGGTGCGCTGGTCGACGACCAGCTCGATGCCGTGGTTGGAGTACCACTCCTCGGCCAGCACCTGCGGCCGGTTCGGCTCGTCCACGAGGGTGCCCGGCACCAGCCGGCTGCCGATCCTCGTCGGCGGGACCGTGCCGGTGAAGCGGTAGCCGGTGTAGCCCTGGACCTTCCGGGTGCCGGCGTAGTGCAGGACGACCGTGGAGCCGAGCGAGTTGTCCCACCAGGTGTAGGAGCGTTTGTGCACGTCGAAGGGGAACTTCAGGTAGGCGTCGCCCTCGAAGTAGGGGTTCTCGTGGCAGCAGTGCACCGGCTTGTTGGTGTGGCGGTCGGTGACCCAGCGGTTGGCGAAGAACTCCAGCGCGTCGTGGGGGTCGGCGGCCGGCAGCGACTTGTCCGTGTCGACGGTCGTCGTCACGTCCCACACGGCCCGCCCGCTGCGCTCGCTGTCGGCGACGTCGCCGCGCACCTGCTGCGTGACGGTGATGCGCTTGTCGTGCACGGTGCGGATCGCGTCGGTGTCGAAGTAGGCGCCGGTGCCGCTGTAGACGGCGGTGATGTCGATGTCGATCGGGTTCACCGCGGCGCGCGGCTCGACGTACCAGGCCAGCATCGGCGCCAGGACCAGCAGAAACGTGCCGAGTCCCAGCAGAATCAGGGAGAGGGGTGAGGCTGTACGGCGCATCCGGACACTCCTGGGGCGAGGGAAACGGAGTTCGGGCCGCTCTATGGGCCGGGAACCGTATGCGCCCCTTGACGGGGTGTCAATGCTTGTCGAGACTGAGCCGACAGGCAGGGGTGGGACACCGGGGTGGGGACGACCTTTCGCACAGAGAGGCTGACCCTGCGATGTCCAGACTGCTCGCCGCCGCGGTGACCGTCGTGATCGCCGCCGTCCTCGCCGTGGGCGCGGCCCTCGGCATCGTCGCGCTGCTGGAGGCGACACCGGACCAGCCGAACACGCCGCTGATCACGTACGAGCAAGCCGGGCAAGGGAGTTGACCGGTGGCGGCCGCACGCTCACCGTCGTCCGTCTCCGCCCGCTCCGCCTGGCACGACGTGCCCCGCCTCCAGGTGCGCCGGTTCGCCGCCATCGCCATGGCCGAGGCGCCCGAGCTCGCCGAGGAGATCCTGCGCGAGATCCGCCGCGAGTACCCCCATCTGCCCGTCGTCCTCGACGAGTCGGGCGAGCCGATGGCCCTGGTCGGCATCCGCCGCGCCATCGAGGTCTTCGTCCAGCACCTGGAGCAGTCGGAGGGCCGGCCCACGGTCCCGCCGGGCGTCTTCCAGGAGTTCGGCCGCGGCGAGGGCCTGCACGGCCGTTCCCTCGACTCCCTCCAGGCGATCTACCGCATGGGCGTACGGCTGGCCTGGCGGCGGTTCGCCGAGATCGGCCAGCGCGTGGAGATCCCGCCGCCGGCGATGTACGAACTGGTCGACGCCGGCTACGAGTACCTCGACGGCCTGGTCGACCAGTCGGTGCGCGGCTACGCCGAGGCGGCGGCGCGGCAGGCCGGCGAGCGCCTGCGGTTGCAGCGGCGGCTGATGGAGCAGTTGCTCGCCGAACACCACCGGGGCGATCCGGCCGAGGCGCTGACCGAACGGGCCGCCCGGGTCGGCTGGCCGCTGCCGCGCAAGGTCGCGGTGGGGGTGCTGCTGCGCCCGGCGCGGGAGGCGGTCGCGCCCGCCGTCGGCCAGGGAATCCTGCTCGACATGGAGTACGAGCAGCCCCGCATGGTCGTGCCCGAACCGGACGCCGCCGGCCGCCCCGAGCTGCTGCACCGGGCGCTGACCGGCTGGTCCGGCGCGATCGGGCCGCCCGTGCCGCTGGCCGACGCGGCGAAGTCGCTGCGGTGGGCCGAGGCGGCCGTACACCTGATGGAACGGCGGCTGCTGCCGGCCGGGGACGTGCTGTACTGCACGCAGCACACGGAGGCGCTGGTGCTGCTCCAGCCCGAGGAGCTGATCGACGACCTGGCGCTGCGCTGCCTGGCCCCGCTCACGCACTGCGGGCCCACGCACGGCCGCCGGCTCGCGGAGACGCTGCTGGCGTGGCTGGAGACGCGGGGCGGCGCGCCCGAGGTGGCGGCCCGCCTCGGCGTGCACCCGCAGACGGTCCGCTACCGGCTGCGCCAGATCCGGGAGCTGTGGGGCGACGAGATCGACGACCCGGACCGCCGCTTCGAGCTGGAACTGGTGCTGAGGGCGCAGAGGTTGCGGGGGCAGCTGGGGGAGACGAGACGGAGGTGAGCCGGTGAGCCGCCTCTAGCGGTGCTGGGCGCGCCATGCCTCGTAGTGATCGAGCACGGTCTCCTCGATCGGCCGGTAGGTGACTCCCAGCTCCCGCACGCTGCGGCTGTTGTCGACCCGGAACCTGATGCCGAGGTGTTTGCGGATGTAGTCCTGGCTGAGCCCGAAGGCGGGCCCGAGGATGCGAACGGGCCAGTGCGGAAGCCGGTTGCGGGGCAGCCGCAGGTTCCTCGGATACCGTCCCCGGATGATGCGGGCCATGTCGTGGAAGGACGTCATCTCCGGCGCCGCGACGATGTACCGCCCGTGCGCGTCGGGCTGTTCGGCGGCGGCGATGTGCGCGTCCGCCACGTCCCGCACGTCGGCGGTGGTGAAGCTGAAGTCCGGGGCGCCGTAGCAGAAGTAGCCCTTGAAGAGCTCGTCGAGCAGGAACAGGCTGCCGGACTCGGAGGCCGGGGTGAGCGAGGGGCCGAGCACGAGCCCCGGGTTGACGGCGACCATGCGCCAGCGGGACTGTGCCTTCGCCGTCTCCCAGGCGGCCTGCTCGGCGACCGTCTTGGCGTAGTGGTACGGGTTGTTCTCCACGGTGCTGGTGGTGTTGACGTAGGCCTCCGTCAGCACCTGCCCGTCCATCTGCTCCAGGACGTCGGCGTAGTCCCCGAAGATCGCGCCGACGGTGGACGTGAAGACGACCCTGCGCACGCTCGGCGTCCGCTCCACGCTGCCGAGCACGTTGCGGGTTCCGGTCAACGCGGGCTCCACCATGTCCCGTTGGCCGTCCTTGATCTTCTCCGGCATGAAGAAGGGCGAGGCGACGTGGAAGACGACCTCGCACCCCTTCATCGCCGCGTCGAAGGCACCGTCGACCAGCAGATCGGCCTCGAACAGCTCAAGCCGGCCGGGGTGGCGCTCCCGCAGCCGCTCCAACGGCCGTACCTTCGCCGCGTTGGCGGTGCTGCGGACGGTGGTCCGCACCTGATGGCCACGCTCCAGCAGCCGCGCCACCAGATGACACCCGACGAACCCGCTGCCCCCGGTCACCAGTACATCCATGCGCATCAGGGTGCCCGATCGTTAGGCTCGTGTCATGAACGGGGTTCACGACGAGGAAGTCGACCGGCCGCTGACCCGGCCCGTGCTGCTGGAACTGAGCGCGGGCCAGGGCGATTTCGCGAAGCTGGAGGAGGCGCTGGCCGGGATCGAGGCGCCGGGGGTGTCCCTGCACGAGAGCGATCCGGCCGGCCTGGCGCTGCTGACCGCCGGCTGGCAGACGATCGTCGTCTCGGTCGTCTCGGCGGGCGGACTGAAGATGGTGCGGGACGTGCTGATCGCGCACATCTCCGGCAAGCAGGTGAAGATCAACATCACGCGTTCGGGTACGGAGCAGTCGGTGACCTTCGAAGGCCGCCTCCAAGACAGCCGCGAGGTCGAGCAGCTTGTCCGTGACATCACGGCTGAACAGCCATCGGAATGAGTCCGCCAGCACCGCCTTCCACAGCGGACTGGGCCGGGTCGACCCGGTCGCCGTCCGGCTCGAACTCGGCGAAGTGGTCGACGAGTCGGGCACCCACGAGGAACGGATCGCCGTGCTCGCCGCGCTGCTGCACGAGCGCCATCACTGGCTCCAGCACGTCGGCACCGGCGCGGGTCTGTTCGGCACGCTGCTGCTGGAGCTCCAGCTCGGCATGATCGAAGGGGACGTGCCGCTGGGGGAGTTGCGGGAGTCCGACCTTCCGTTGCTCGGGCAGGAGGACCGGTTCGGCGACGCGCTGGGCCGGTGGGAGCGGCTGGAGGCCACCCGGCGGCTCTACTTCGGCTGCCGGAGGGGAGACCTGGACGTCCTGCGGCAGGACGGCCGGGAGCCGCTGTGGGGTGAGCTCGTTCCGACCATCAGCAGTGTGATGGGCGGCATGCTGCCCAACTCCCCGTACATAGAGCGGTACCGCGCGTTCCTCGAAGACCGTCGCCGGCATCTCCCGGTCGACCGGCATTTCGTCACGGAGAGCGGTTGGTCGGTGGGGGCGCGCCATCTGATGGAGGGCGCCGCACGGCAGAGCGAGATGTTCCGGCTGCTCGCGGCGGCGCTCGACGGGCATCGCCATTCCGGGGCTGCGGCGGAGGAGTTCGCGTTCAACGTCTCGGAGCACTACTCGGGTCTCTACGGTGTGGCGCGCCGCCTGTTCGACCACACCGTCACCACCCGGACCGCGGCGGCGGACGTCGGTTTCTCCTTCGCCTGCGACCTGGCGCTCAACGTGCTCGCCCCGCCGCTCTACCCCGTCACGCCGGTCAACCCGGGGACGTACTTCGCCCATGTCGTGCGCAGACTGGCCGACTTCCGCTTCGACCGGGTCATCGACTTCACGGACCCCGCACACGTGAGGGCACTGATCGCGGAACTGACCGACCACGTCGCGCGCGCCCCCGGCCTGGACCTGACCCAGCCCCTGGACTTCAAGAAACAGGTGGTCGACGCCCTCTTCGGCCACCTGCACCCCGACGAGGTGGCCGGCGAGCTCTTCACCCTGCCGCACGCCGACGCCGTACCCGTGCCCAGCGGACCCTCCTCCCGGCTGCGCTACCTCTTCGCCCTCACGGCGGAGGCGGAGCGGGTCCGGGCCCGGGCGCCCGAGATCTTCGTCTTCCCGTCCGCCTCCTACCTCCACGACCGGGCGGCGTTCCGCACCCTGTTCGAGCGCGTCCAGCCCCCGCTGCTCGCCTACGGCGCCGACGGCCTCCACGGCACCCGCCCGATCCCCGGCTGGCCGGAGTACTTCGTCGCCACCGGCATCCACTACGAGGTCATGCGCGGCCTGGTCATGCACGACGCCCACACCCTGGGCACCCACCTCGCCCCCTACTTCCGCCTGTCCCCCGGCCTCCTGGCCACGGTCCTCAAAGGCACCCTCCACGACGCCCCGGCGGCCGACGCAATCCACCACCACGCGGAAAAAGCCACCGAAACCCACTGACCGCGGCCCTCACCCGGCGGGGGTGGGGTCTTTCGGCGAGGCCTTCCGCGGGGCCGTCCCGTCCAGGTGCACCACGACTGCCGCGTAGAACCGGTTCACGGCATCGTTCACGCTCCGGATGAAGCCCGACTCGGCGCTGCCCCGACCGCTGCCCATGCTCTTGAGCAGGGAGAGGCGGAAGCCGGTGATATGGGTGGCGGAGTCCTTCGGGAGCAGGTCCGCCGGCTCCGGGCGGAGACGTTCCAGCGTGCCCCGGGGTCCGCCCGTGTCACCGTCCACCAGCGTCTCGATGTGCAGGTCCGCCGGAGCCTCCTCCAGACGGCGGACCAGCCGCTTGGCCCAGGTCAGTGGGTACCCCGCGGTCGGAGCGGGGATCTGCACAGACGTGCGCAGCTTGCCGGTGCGCAGGTCGGCGGTGACGGCCAGGACCCCTGGAGCGCCCTCGACCCGCAGCTCCGCGTGCAGGCGACCGTCCACGCAGAGGCGGTCGGCCAGCAGGGCACGGCGCGCCCCCGGATCCGCGCCCCGCTTGGACCGCTGGACGGGCAGCACCTTCTGCCCGAGCTCACCTCCGAGCCCCAGGCACACCTGGCGGATGAGCCGCTCCCAGCTCTCCACCACTTCCAGCGCGCGCGGGTCGCCCTGGCACAGGGTCTCGTCGTCGATGCCGTTGCGCACCGGGACCCAGGCCGCGCCCATGTTCTGGAAGCCGTGGCAGCCGGAGTTGTCGTGCTGCAGGTAGTGCAGCAGCTCCTGTAGCAGCCAGGCGTGCGCCGCGTTGCCCACGCCCTCGTGCCTGATCAGCATCTGGGCCTGGTGGGCCACCTCGGCCCAGGACAGATGCCGCAGTGCGACCTTGTGCTTGCGCCGTCCGTCGGTCTTGACGTCGACGAGCGGGCTGCCCTCCAGGGCGACGTCGTTGGACAGGGTGATCACGGCCTCGTAGCCGCGCCGGGCGGCGATGTCCATGTACGCCTGCACCTGGTCCGGCTTGAGAGCGTTGCCGTTGGTCTTCGTCTCGACCAGCGCCGTCCACAGCTTGCCGGCCCGTTCGACGCGGATGACGCCGTCCGGGCGCCGGGGCGTGTCACCGTGCGGCAGGGAGACCTCCGTGAATGTCTCCATACGGCCCGCCGGCGCACCGAACGCCGCCGTCAGGCGCCTGCCGAACTCCGGCACCTGCGCCATCACCGACAGCAGCACCGAGGTGGCGCGGGTCTCCCGGTCCCGGTCGCTCTTGAGCACCGACACCGGGAACAGCCGGGCCTCTTTCCAGGAGTCGTTGTCCGCGAGGGACTTCCTGGTCACCTTGGGCAGGGTGACCTTCTTCTTCGCGGTACGGGGCCGGGCCGTCGGCCTGCCCGGACCACCGGACTCGGCGGACCGGCGAGGCGACGGAACCGCCTCGAGAGCCGGCTGCGCGGCAGGCTCCTCGGACGCGGTCTCCTCGCCGCCCTCGGGCTCGTCGTCGATGTCGACCCCGAAGTCCGTGGCCAGGCCGGCCAGTCCGGACTCGTACCCCTGGCCCACGGCCCGGAACTTCCATTCCTCCCCGCGCCGGTACAACTCGCCGAAGATGATCGCGCTCACCGGACCGGCGTCATCGACGGCGAAGCGCAGGAGCTGTTCGCCCGTCGCGTCCGCCAGTGTCAGGCGCAGATCCTCCAACTCGCCGAAGCGCGCCCCCTCGTACCGGCTCGCGGCCACGACCAGCCGCTCGACGTCCGGCGGCACCGCGGACAGATCGAAGCTGATGCGGTCCTCGTTTCCGTCCCCGGTGGGCGTCTTGCCCAGCAGCTGCACGCAGCCGTCGGCGGCCACCGGGTTGTTGTAGAAGCAGAAGTCGCCGTCGCTGCGCACCTTGCCGTTCCCGTCCAGCAGCAGGACGGACACGTCCGCGTCCCCCTCACCGCTCGGGCTCACCCACCCCAGGCCGACGATCACCGAGCCGGCGTTCTCGCTCAGGGCCGACAGAGACACGTTCGAGCCCTTGACCATGTCGCGCATGAAATCCCCCCACATACCCCTCACTGGGCGACGTGATGTGACGTGTCGCACAGGAGAGTCAGTATGACCCACGGGCCGCCGTCAGGTGGTGGGCGCAGGACCATTGCCGGGGTAAACGCACTATGACTAGCCTGTGTTCGTCATGCCGATCGTCTGTTGAAATTTCGAACACAGACGCACATACCCAAGGGAGGGGGCCGGTCGTGGGACGTCTTGTACCTGCGGTGACCCGGGCTCTCGACATTCTTGAGCTCTTCCTCGACGGGGACGGGACGCTCTCCGCCCCCGACATCGTGCGCAAGCTCCAGCTGCCGCGCACCACCGTGCACGAGCTGGTCACCACGCTCGCCGCCCGGTCCTACATCGTGCAGGTGCCCGGTCAGCCCGGACGCTACCGGCTCGGCGTACGGCCGTACCAGCTCGGCAGCCGGTACGCCGAGCAGCTGGACCTCGCCGCCGAGGGCCAGCAGGTCGCCCGGTCGGTCGCGGAGACCTGCGACGAGACCGTGCACGTGGCGATCCTGGAGGGCACCGACGTCATCTACATCGCCAAGGTCGACTCCACGCACGCCGTGCGCATGGTGTCCGCCGCCGGCCGCCGGCTGCCCGCCCACTGCACGTCCGTCGGGAAGATGCTGCTGGCCTCCCTTCCGGAACAGGAACTCGCCACGCGGGTCCCGGACGACGCCGAGCTCGCCGCGATGACACCCAACAGCATCACCGACCCGGCCGCCCTGCGCGAGGCCCTCGCCCGGATCCGGCAGCGGGGCATCGCGGTCGAGAGCCGGGAGTCCAACCCGGACGTCAGTTGCGTCGCCGCCCCGGTCCGGGACCGTACGGGCCAGGTCGTCGCCGCGCTCTCCATCTCCGTACCCATGATCCGCTGGAGCGACGAGCGCCGCGCGGAGCTGGAGCAGCTCGCCGCCAAGGGCGCCGCCGAGCTGTCGGAGCGCCTCGGACACCGGAGCGTGGCATGACCGGCCGGTACGAGGTCGCGGTACGGGCCGAGGCCACCCTCGGCGAGGGACCCACCTGGGATCCCGCCACCCGGCGGCTGATCTGGATCGACATCCTCGGCTCCCGGGTGCACACCTACGAGCCCTCCACCGGCCGCCGCGGCGTCCGCGTCACCGAGCAGCACGTCGGCGCCGCCAAGCCCCGGGCCGGCGGCGGACTGGTCCTGAACCTGCGGGACGGCGTCGGCCTCGTCGACCCCGACGGCGCCTTCCGCTGGCTGCACCACGAGCCCGTCCCCGGCCGCCGCGCCAACGACGCCGCCGTCGCCCCCGACGGCTCCCTGTGGGCCGGCACCATGCGCTACGACGAGGCTCCCGGCGGCGGCACCCTCTCCCGCGTCACCGCCGACGGCACCGTCCGCACGGTCCTCGACGACGTCGCCGTCAGCAACGGCACCGGCTTCAGCCCCGACGGGCGGCTCATGTACTACATCGACTCGCCGACCCGCCGCGTGGACGTCTTCGATCACGAGGAGGGGCAGGTCACCGACCGGCGTCCCTTCGTCGAGATCGAGGACGGCGCCGGGTTCCCGGACGGTCTGACGGTGGACGCGGACGGGTGCGTGTGGGTGGCGTTGTGGGACGGGGGCGCGGTACGGCGCTACACGCCCGCCGGTGACCTGGACCGGACGATCACCCTGCCGACCCCGCGGGTGACCGCCTGCGCCTTCGGCGGCTCCGACCTCACCGACCTGTACATCACGACGGCCAGGGTGGGTCTGGAGGCCCCCCATCCGACGGCGGGCTCGTTGCTGGTGGTGCCGGGCGCGGGCAAGGGCCTGGCGCAGCCCCCCTTCGCCGGCTGAGCTACCGCAACCCCGCCACCTTCAACTCCTCCGCGGTCAGCGGCGGTTCGGTCAGCCCCGGCTTCAACGGCCCCACCGCCGCCGCCAGCAGCACATCCGGCGCCAGCAGCACCTCCGCCCGCCGCTCCAGCGACGTCACGTCGGTGACGCGGCGGGCGATCCGCCCGTTCCCGGTGGCCGTGCGCATCAGGCGGGAGACGTACGCGGCCAGCACCCGGTCCCGCAGCGTCGGTCCGCCCTCCGTCGCCCCGGGATAGAAGACGTCCTGCCCGGTCGCCAGGTCCCACGCCGCCCCGACCGGACGCGCCACCGCCTTCTGGACGCGGCGCGACAGACCGCGTGCGCCGATGCCGTGACGGGCCGTCAGTTTCCGTAGCAGCAGGGCACTTTGCGCGCCCACCGCCAGCCCGTGTCCGTACACCGGGTTGTACGCCGCCAGCGCGTCGCCGAGCACCGTGAAGTTCTCCGGCCACCTCCGCACCCGCTCGTAGAAGTACCGGCGGTTGACCGTGGTGCGGGTGAAGGCGACGTCGGACAGCGGCTCGGCGCGGTCGATCAGGTCGCCGATGAGCGGGTGGCGCAGTTCCTCGCGGGCGAACCGGACGAAGTCGTCGCCGGAGGCGTTGGCCGGGCCGGGCTCGCCCCCGCGCGTGCCGTTGACCGTGACGATCCAGCGGCCGTCCTCGATGGGCAGCAGGAAGCCCGACCGGCCGGGGCCGCCGTCCCGCGGGTCCGGCTGGACGCTGACCACCGGGAAGCCGGCGCGGGCCGGCTCGGGGGCGAGGTAGAGCCGGCTGGCGTAGGCGAGACCGGTGTCGACCTCGCGCGGCTCCGGCGCGGGCAGGCCGAGGTCCGAAAGCCAGCGGGGCGCCCCGGAGCCCCGGCCGGTGGCGTCGACGACCAGGCCCGCCTCGATGGTCCGCTCCCCGCCGTCCCGCCCGCGCACCCGGACCCCGGTGACCGCCTCCGCGTCGCCCGCGAGCCCCAGCACCTCCGTGCCGTCGAGCACCTCGACGCGCTCGTCGGCCAGGACGCGCGCCCGGACCGTCGCGTCCAGCAGATCGCGCCCGGCGAGGATCACGTGGTGCGATTCGGGCCAGCGCCGGAACCAGCCGTGCGCCGAGAAGATCACCATGTCCGTGGTGACCGGCGCCCGGCGCGCCCCGGCGTCCAGGAGCGTTTCGGTGATGCCCGGCAGCAGCTCCTCCATCGCCCGCACCCCGCCCGACCAGAGCATGTGGGCGTGCCGGGCCTGCGGAAGTCCCTTGCGCGGCCCGGGAGCCGGCGGCAGCTCGTCGCGCTCCACGACGACGACCCGCTCGGCGAGACCGGTCAGGGCCCCGGCCGCGAGCATGCCGGTGTGCGATCCCCCCAGGACGACGGCGACTCCGGCGGGGGCGGGGCGTTCACTCATGCGCGGACATGCTCTCTGCCGGGACGGCCGCGCGGGTGCGTACCGCCGTGATCTCGTCAGGGTGGCGCAGGGCGTCGGAGACCGACAGGATCTCCCGGAGCAGGTACGAGGTGTCCGCCTCGCCGGTGCCGGTCTCGCCGGCGCGGGCGTACCGGCCGCTGTCGACGGCGTCCAGGATCGTCACGGCGGCGGCGAGGGCCTGCGCCCGGGCGGGCTCGTGGCCGAGGGCCAGGGCGGCCTGGTGGGCCCGTTCGCGCAGGTCCTCGTCGAGGAAGCGGGACAGTTGCAGCAGCGCGTCGCGGATGAACGTCTCGCGGCGGATCAGGCGCATCTCGGCGGTGGCGCGCAGGGCGAGCGGTTCGCGGCCGCCGGCGACGGTCCGCATCAGCCGGGCCAGCGGACGCAGAGCGCGGTAGCGGCCGCGGACCAGCCAGCGGTCCTGCAGGTACTGGCCGGCGTGCGGGACGATGAACCCGACCGCGACGAAGGTGGCGGCGATGCAGGCGGCCGACGGGGCGATGTTGGCGTTCAGCCAGTCCAGGTCGTGACCGGTCCAACGGGCCGCCACCGCCGTGAACTTGGCGGCGCTGAACAGCAGGTTCGTCGCGTAGCCGATGCCCAGGAAGCGCAGTCCCCAGCGCAGCCAGCCGTCCAGGCCGTCGGTGCGGATCCAGTTCCACACGAGCCGGGTCGTGACCGAGCAGGCGACCGTGTGCGCGGTGAGGTAGAGCAGGATCTCCTCGCGCATGAACGGCGTGCTCGCGTAGTAGGTGTCGAGGTTGCGGGGCTGTTCCACGGGCACGTCGGCGAGCGCGAACAGCACCCACAGGGCGACGACCACGCCCGCGTAGACGGAGACCACCCAGCGGGTCGCGCGCCGGGTCTGCTCGCGGCGGTCGGTGTGGCCGTTGCGCCAGTGCACGACCAGCAGCAGCCAGGACGCGGACAGCGCGGTGATCAGGGAGTAGACCAGGGGAGCGGCGATGTTCGGCACGCCGGTGACCCGGTTGGTCCAGCTGATGGTGGCGGGGGAGGCGAAGGCGAACACCGCGCAGGCGAACAGCAGCAGACCGCCGACGGCCCGCAGCAGCGGGTCGCGCCACAGCTTGATGATGCTGGGCAGCTTGATCACCAGGGCCGCGGTCAGCACCAGGCCCGGCAGCCAGAAGGAGACGTACAGCCCGGTGAAGAACGCGGCCGGGCCCTCGGCCATGGGCACGGCGGTCACCGCACCCCGCCCTCGCGTCCGCGGTAGCCGAGGGTCCGCTGGACCGGGCCGGGACGGGCGGCGCCGCCGTGTCCGGGCAACTGGGGCCGCAGCGCGGCGGCGAGCCGGTGCCCGAAGTCGTCGGCCTCCGCCTCGTCGGCCTCGCGGGAGCCGTCGCGGGCGGCCACCGTCAGGGCGACGGAGTCCCAGTCCGGCCGTCCGGCGAGGGCGTTCGCCGCGACCGGCGCGACGGGGTGGTGGTGGGCGTGACCGGCGTGCATGTGCCACAACTCGTGCCCCAGGATGACCAGTTGCTGCACGCCCTCGGCCCGCTCCTCGACGATGACGAGATCGAAGTGCTGGAACTCCACCCACATGCCCGTCACTTGGATCTCGTCCGGAAACCGTTCGAAGCGCAGCTCGACGGGGCGGCCGGCCCGGCGCGCGCTCATCTCCTCGCACAGGGCCGCGCACACCGCGCGGACGTCCGCCGGCGGACAGGGCCGGGCCCGCAGGGCCGCGGCGAGGTCGGCCGTGAGGGCACGCATCGTGGCACCGCGCCGCGAACCGCGCAGCGCCGCGGAGATCCGGGACGCCGTTCTGCGCGCGCCCGCGATGTCCATCGCACCCCCTCCTCACCGCCGTTCGGCGGCCTGTCCGAGAGTACGCGCCTGAACTGTCCCCGTCACGCGATCGCTTGGTCGACTTACCGACTCCGGTTCGGCCCACGGACCCGCGGCGTCTTTTTCGTGCGCGAACCATTGACTGGAAAGCGCTTCCTCCCTACGGTCCCGTTCGAAGTTACGAGCGTACGCCGATATTTCGAACGGTAAGGCCCACAGAAACGTCAAAGACGACAGATAGGGCGGGGCATGGGACGACCTGGCCTGAATCGCAGGCAGCTTCTGGGCGGGCTCGGAGGGCTGCTCGTCGCCGGCAGCGCCGGCTTCGCCGCACTCGGCACCGGCGCCGACGCGCTCGCCTCCAGCGCGCACACCCGGGTGCGCTACTGGAACCTCTTCAGCGGCGGCGACGGATCGAACATGATCGCGATGCTGGACGCCTTCCGCAAGGAACACCCCGGCATCGCCGTGAAGGACTCCACCCTCCAGTGGGGCAGCCCCTTCTACACCAAGCTGGCCATGGCCGCGGCCGGCAACCGCGCCCCCGAACTCGGCGTGATGCACATGGGCCGGGTCGCGGGCTTCTCGCCGGGCCGCCTGCTGGACCCCTGGGACGTCGACCTGCTCGCCAAGTACGGCGTGCGGGAAGCCGACTACAACCCCAGACTGTGGCAACGCGGCGTCATCGACGGCGAGTTGTACGCCCTGCCGCTCGACATCCACGTACAGCTCTGCTTCTACCGCAAGGACGTGCTGAAGAAGGCCGGCCTGCTCGGCGACGACGGCCGGATGATCCCGGTGACGTCCACCACGGAGTGGTTCGACGTCCTGAAGAAGGCCAAGCGGGCCCAGAAGAAGGGCCTGCAGACCATCGGTCTGTGGACCAACGACCAGAACTTCCAGTGGTGGTTCTTCGTCGCCTTCTACACCCAGCTCGGCGGCCAGTGGTTCGACGACGCCCGCACCGAGGTCCTCTTCGACACCGACAAGGCCACCCAGGTGCTGGAGTTCTTCCGGCAGCACGTCACCGACGGCTACGTCATCCCGGGCGCGCCCACCGGCGAGCAGTTCATCAACGGCGCCCCCTTCACCTGGGAGGGCAACTGGTCGGTGCCCGTCTTCTCCGCCGCCAAGCTCGACTACGGCGCCACCCCGCTGCCGCCCGTCTTCGGCAGACAGGCCACCCACGCCGAGTCGCACTCCTTCGTCCTGCCGCACCAGGCCGGCCGCGGCGGCGCCACCAACGAGGCCGCGCACGAACTGGCCGCCTACGTCGTGCGGCACGCCCTCCAGTGGGCGGCCGGCGGCCACATCCCCGCCTACACGCCGACCCTGTCCACGGCCGCGTACAGGAAACTCCAGCCGCAGAACGAGTACGTCTCCGCCATGGACCACCAGGCCACCGAGCCGAAGGTGTGGTTCGCCGGCTCCACCGGCATCCTCGCCCAGGACCTCGGCCCGATGGTCGTCTCCTCGACCATGGGCTCCGCCAAGCCCGCCGCGGTCGCCCGGAAGATGAAGAACCAGCTCGTCAAGCTCCTCGCCGGCAAGAACCCGATGGACGGCAAGACCGCCGCGCAGGGAGGCGCGCTCGCATGACGACCAGTGCCGAGAACATCCTCGCCCCCGCGCGCGTACGCACCGCCGCGGCCACCGCCACCGTCCGCCGCAAGCAGGGCTTCCAGCACGGGGGCTGGTTCGTCGCCCCGTTCCTGCTGCTGTTCGTGCTGTTCGTGGTCTGGCCGCTGCTGCGCGGCGTCTACCTCAGTTTCACGGACGCCAACATCTCCGGCGAGGGCGCGAGCTTCATCGGCCTCGACAACTACCGCGAGGCACTGCACGACCCGATGATGTGGGACGCGCTCGGGCACAGCGCCTACTTCACCCTGCTCGTCGTGCCCTGCATCACCGTCCTCGCCTTCCTCCTCGCGATGCTGGCCCACCACATCGAGCGCGGGAAGTGGCTGTGGCGCCTGTGCTTCTTCGCGCCCTTCCTGCTGCCCTCGACGGTCGCGGGCAACATGTGGCAGTGGCTGTTCACCCAGGGCATCGGCCTGTTCAACCACACCCTCGGCATCGAGACACCCTGGCTGACCGACAAGTCGTACGCGATGCTCGCCATCGTCATCGAGACCCTGTGGTGGACGGTCGGCTTCTCCTTCCTGCTCTACCTCGCCGCCCTCCAGGGCATCCCCGCCCACCTCTACGAGGCCGCCAAGCTGGACGGCGCCAACGCCTGGCACCGCATGGTCCACATCACCCTGCCGATGCTGCGCCACATCACCGGCCTGGTGATCGCCCTCCAGGTCCTCGCCTCGCTCCAGCTCTTCGACCAGGCCGTGGTGATGTTCGACTTCGGCACCGGACCGGAGAACAGCACCCGGCCGTTCGTGCAGTACACCCTCGAACAGGGCTTCACCAGCTACCGCGTGGGCTACGCCTCCGCGATGTCCATCATCTTCTTCGTGATCATCGCAGTCGTCGCCCTGGCGCGGATGTGGCTGCTGCGCACCCGTGAGGAGGGCGGCCGATGACCACCGCCGTACAGATCCGCAAGCAGTCCCGCAGGCCCTGGACGCCGAGCCAGATCGTGCTCACCCTGCTCGGTGTCGCCGTCTCCGGCGTCTTCGTCGCGCCGATCGCCGCGGCCCTGTTCACCTCGCTCAAGTCCGAGGCGGAGGCGGCCGAGATCCCGCCGCACTGGCTGCCGAGGACCTGGACGACCCAGGCGTGGCGGGCGCTGTGGTCGACCGGCAACATCACCGACTGGTTCGTCAACTCGCTGGTGGTCTCGGTCCTGGTCACCGCCATCGTGCTGACGGTGGCGGCCCTCGCCGGATACGGCTTCGCCCGCACCGAGTTCCGCGGCAAGGGCGTGCTCATGGGGATCGTCATGTCCGGCCTGATGATCTCGCCCGCCGTCCTCGGCGTCCCCCTCTTCACCACCGTCCAGCAGATGGGCATGGTCGACACCTACTGGGGCATGATCCTGCCGCAGTGTGCGCCGGCCGCGATGGTCTACATCCTCTACAAGTTCTTCCAGGGCATCCCGCGCGAGCTGGAGGAGGCCGCCTTCATCGACGGCGCGGGCCGCTGGCGGGTCTTCTTCACGATCGTGCTCCCGCTGTCGCGGCCCTCCCTCGCCGCGGTCGGCATCTTCACCTTCATCGCCTCCTGGAACAACTTCCTGTGGCCCTACATGGTGACCAACAACCCCGACCTGATGACCATGCCGAACGGCATCGCGACCGTCATGAACTCCTACGGCATCCAGTGGGCCCAGCTCATGGCCGGCGGCCTGATGGCGGGCCTGCCGCTGATCGTCGTCTTCGTCTTCTTCCAACGGCAGATCGTGGCGGGCGTGGCCCACACGGGATTGGCGGGACAGTGAGGGTGCGCAGAGCGGTGACGGCCGCGGCGGCCGCGGTCCTCCTGGCCTTCCTCCCCAACGCGGCGCAGGCGGACCAGAGTTACCCGGACCCGCTGCCGGTCACCGGCCAGCGGATCATCCACGACCCCAGCGTCGTCGCGCTCAGGTCCGGCGGTTACGTGGCCTACTCGACCGGCGGTGTCATCGGAGCCCGCACGTCGAAGGACCTGCGCCAGTGGGACGACGCGGGCAACGCCTTCGCCGAGCCGCCGAGTTGGTGGTACGCGTACAACGACACCGGTGACCCCTGGGCCCCGGACATCTCCTACCGGGCGGGCCGGTACTGGCTGTACTACGCCGTGTCGAGCTGGGGCACCAACCACTCGGCGATCGGCGTGGCCACCTCCCCCTCGGGCCTGCCCGGCACCTGGACGGACCACGGCACGGCGTTCACCTCCGAGACGACGGACACCTGGAACGCCATCGACCCGGCGATCATCAGGGCCGGCGGCCGGCTGTGGATGGCGTTCGGCTCGTACTGGACGGGCATCCGCATGGTCGAACTGGACCCGGGCACCGGCAAGGCCCTGCCGGACGCCCCGGTCGCACACCTGGCGACCCGCCCGGACGCCCCGTACGCGGTGGAGGGCGCGTCCATCGTCCGACACGGCCGCTACTACTACCTCTTCGCCTCCTACGACGCCTGTTGCGCCGGCGTGAACTCCACCTACAAGATCAGAGTGGGCCGCTCGACGAAGGTGACGGGCCCCTACACCGACAGCACCGGCAAGGCCCTCCTGGACGGCGGCGGCGACCTGCTGCTGGCGAGCCACGGCAGGTACGTCGGCCCCGGCGGCGAGTCGGTCTTCCGAACCCACGGCCAGGACTGGCTGGCGTACCACTACTACGACGCGGACGACAACGGCACCCCGAAGCTGGGCCTGAACAGGCTCGGCTGGGTGCGCGACTGGCCTGTCATCAAGTGACACGTTTCCGAGAGGTCCCCATGAGCAACAGCACCGCCCGCTTCACCCTCGACCCCGCCTTCACCGTCGGCGAGGTCAACCCCCGTGTCTTCGGATCGTTCGTCGAACATCTCGGCCGCTGCGTCTACACCGGCATCTTCGAACCCGGCCACCCCACCGCCGACGACAAGGGCCTGCGCCAGGACGTCCTCGACCTGGTCCGCGAGCTCGGCGTCACCGCCCTGCGCTACCCGGGCGGCAACTTCGTCTCCGGCTACAAGTGGGAGGACTCCGTCGGCCCCGCCGAGAGCCGCCCGCGCCGTCTGGACCTCGCCTGGCACTCCACCGAGACCAACCGCTTCGGCCTCTCCGAGTACATCGACTTCCTGCGCAAGGTCGGCCCCCAGGCCGAGCCCATGATGGCCGTCAACCTCGGCACCCGCGGCGTCGCCGAGGCCCTGGAGCTCCAGGAGTACGCCAACCACCCCGAGGGCACCGCCCTGTCCGACCTGCGGGTCGCCCACGGCGACAAGGACCCCTTCGGCATCAGGCTGTGGTGCCTGGGCAACGAGATGGACGGCCCCTGGCAGACCGGCCACAAGACGGCCGAGGAGTACGGCCGTCTCGCCGCCGAGACGGCCCGCGCGATGCGCCAGCAGGACCCGAAGGTCGAACTCGTCGCCTGCGGCTCCTCCAGCCAGTCCATGCCGACCTTCGCGGAGTGGGAGGCGACCGTCCTCAAGGAGACCTACGACCTGGTCGACTACATCTCCCTGCACGCCTACTACTGGCCCGAGAACGGCGACGTCGACTCCTTCCTGGCCTCCGCCGTCGACATGGAGTCCTTCATCGAGAACGTCGTGGCGACCGCCGACCACGTGGGCGCGCGCCTGAAGTCGAAGAAGCGGATCAACCTCTCCTTCGACGAGTGGAACGTCTGGTACCTGCCGGAGTGGGAGGAGCGGGCGAAGGAGTTCGAGCAGGACGACTGGCCCGAGGCGCCGCGGCTGCTGGAGGACAACTACAGCGTCACCGACGCCGTCGTCTTCGGCTCCCTCCTCATCGCGCTGCTGCGCCACGCCGACCGCGTCACCGTCGCCTGCCTCGCCCAGCTGGTCAACGTCATCGCCCCGATCATGACGGAGCCGGGCGGCCCGGCCTGGCGCCAGACGACGTTCTTCCCCTTCGCCCAGGCCTCCCGGTACGGCCGCGGCCGGGTCCTCGACGTCCGCGTGGACTCGCCGACGTACGAGACGAGGAAGTACGGCGAGACCGACCTGCTGCACGCCACCGCCGTCCGCGCCGACGACGGCACCGTCACCGTCTTCGCCGTCAACCGCAGCCGCACCGAGCCGCTCCCGCTCGAAGTCGCCCTCAACGGCCTGGAGTTGACGCGGGTCGTCGAGCACAGCGCCCTCGCCGACGCCGACCCGGACGCCCGCAACACCCTCGACGAGCCCGAGCGGGTCGCCCCGCACCCGGTCGAGGGCACCGCCGTCGCGGACGGCACCCTCACCGCCGTACTCGAACCGCTGTCGTGGAACGTGATCCGGCTGGCGTAGGGACCACGCGTCACACCGGGGTGACCGGCACCCCGCCGGCCGCCGCCCCCAGCAGGGTCAGCCGTACGTCCGACGGGCCCGACGGTGTCGTCCCGTCGGACAGTACGGCCAGGGCGAGGGTGTTGGCGCCGCGGGTGCGCAGGATGCCGTTGGGGAGGACGAACGTGTGCTGCGGGCCCACGTCGTTGACGTACTGGCCCATGTTCCAGCCGTTGAGGAAGATCTGGACGCGGTAGGCACGGGACGGGTCGTCGTCGAGGGTGAGGCCGATCGAGGCGTCCGTGGCGGTGTCGACGGCGAGGGTGAACTCCTTGCGGTACCAGGTCACGCCCTGGCGGCGGTCGGCGCGCGGCAGGTCGGCCGGGGCCCAGGCGGTGTCGTCGTAGGCCGGCAGATGCCAGCCGTGCCGTTCCCCGTACAGGCCCCCGTTGTTCTGCGGGCCGCGCACCGGGTCGGCGGCCCGCTCGCCCTGAAGCCGCCAGCTCACCGCCGGGGCGGCCCCCGTGAAGGTGACCGACGTCAGTCCCCGGGCCACCTTGTGGGTGTCCTGGCTCTTGCCGTCCTGGTCGTGCTGCATACGGCGGACCAGGACGGACAGGACGTGCGGGGCCGGGGTGCGCAGGTCCGCGGGGACGGGGAGGACCGCCGTCGCCGCCCAGCTCCCCTGCCGCACACTGCCGATGTCCGGCACCGGCATGCGGTGCGTGCCCAGTGGGCGCCCGTCCAGCCAGGCCATCAGCAGGCCCTGCGTGCCCGTGCTGTAGGACAGGGACACGGACTCGGCGCCGGTCGCGTCGGTGAAGCGGCCGCGGTACCAGACGTCGCCGTAGTGGAAGCCGTAGTCGTCGGCGAAGAGCACGGGCTGCCCGGCCGGGACCGGGGTGACGCTGTGCGTGGTCGTCCGGTCGGCCTTGCGCCAGGCCGAGTCGTCGTAGCCGGGCGCGGACTCGGGGTTCTCCGTCCTGCGCCGCCAGCCGGTGCGCAGGGAGGGCAGCGTGACGGCGCCGACGCCGGGCAGCGGTGCGGTGGCGCGCAGGCTGTCCGAGGAGGTCGCCTCCGTCTTCAGCGCGCGCCCGTTCCAGGTGACGTCGCGCAGTCCGCGCGGCCCCCAGACCTCCAGTGCGGCGGCGGCGACCGTGTCCCCGGTGAGGTGTACGGCCGATCCGCTCACCCGCGCGGTGCGCAGCAGGGCGGGCCCGTACACCAGCGCCGGTCCCGCCGGTGTCTCGCGCGGCCACAGGCGCAGGGACGTCGGGTCGTCGGCGAGCAGCAGGAGCAGCGGGGCCGCCGTACCGCCGCCGCTCACCAGCACCCGCGTCAGACCGTTCAGTTCGGCCTCCACCCGCAGCAGCCCGTCCTCGTACGCGCAGTCGGCCTCCCCGTCCAGCACCCGCACCGCCGGCCGGCTCGCGCACTCCAGGACGGTGACCGTCGCCTCGCCGGGCCGCCCGGTGAACACGGCGATCTCCTGCCGCCCGGCGCCGACCGCCAGCATCGGCTGGGCGGTGGAGCACCGCACCGTCCGCCGCCCCAGCCGCATCCCGGCGACCAGCAGCCGGGCGTCCCGGGCCGGGACCGTGACGGGCAGGCCGGATCCGGGGGCCGGTGACGTGACCCACGCGGTGCCGTCGTTGCGCAGGACGTACACGTGCGCGCCGGTGTCGGGGTTGGCCAGGTGGTACACCCTCAGGCCCGCCGCCTCGACGTCCTCCGCCCGGTCCAGCTTGGCGAAGTCCGGTACGTGGCGCAGCAGATGGCCGAGCTGGTGCATGGGGACCAGCTTGTCGGTGGGCTGCCGTCCCTCGTCCAGGGCCGCCCCGTAGTCGTACGACGTGTAGACGACCGGCGCGGGCAGCCAGCCCCAGGAGGTGCCGCCGAAGGTCATGTAGACGCTGTGCAGGGTGATGCCGTTGGCGAGGTTGGTCAGGTAGAAGCGCCGCTCGTACGCCGCGTCCCGCTGCCGGCGCGACTCCGCGTACCCCTTCCCGCCGAACCACGCCCCGCCCCACGGGTCGAACCAGCCGCCCCCGAACTCCGGTGTGAAGCCCGGCGTTTCGGGACTCGCCGTGGCCCCGCCCTTCATCCCGCCGGTCCCGAAGCGCCCCCAGTCGGGCGGGGTGGCGGTCGGCGACGGATAGCCGTCGAAGCCGTACAGCCAACGGCCGCTCTCCCCGCCCGTGTCGAAGGACCCGGGGGTCCAGTAGCCGTTCCTGCCCTTGTCGTTGTGGAACAGCGGCACGTCGATGCCGTCGGCGCGCACCTTGCGGTACAGGTGGGCCAGGTAGGCGCGGCCGACCCCGTCGGTGACGTGGGCGTCGTACTCGTTCTCGATCTGGTAGAGCAGGACCGTGCCCGTGCCGCGCGTGTACAGGTGCCGGGCGGCGATCGCGTTGACCCGGGTCAGCCACTCGTCGGCGTGCTTCAGGTAGGCGGGGTCGGTGGTGCGGGCGGTGCCCTCGGTCGCCGTCAGCCAGCCGGGGAAGCCGCCGGCGTCGATCTCGGCGTTGATGTAGGGGCCGGGGCGCAGGATGACGTACAGGCCGGTCTCGGCGGCCGTGCGCAGGAACAGGTCCAGATCGCGCACGCCCGTGAAGTCGTAGTGGCCCGGCGCGGGGGAGTGGTAGTTCCAGGAGACGTAGACGCTGACCGTGTTGTAGCCGTACGCCCGCATCTTCTGCAGGACGTCCCGCCACAGCGACGGGCTCGGCAGCCGGAAGGGGTGCATCTCGCCCGACCAGACGACCAGGCGGGCGCCGTCGACGAGCAGGGAGTAGCGGTCGAAGCCGACCGTGTGCCGCACGCCGTCCGCGGCCGGCGGCGCGGGCGCCGGGCCCGTCGGCACCGTCGGCGCCGCGTACGCGCGGGTCGGCTCGCTGCTGCCGCCGAGCGCCACGCCCAGCGCGGCGCTTCCGGCGAGGGCGCTGAAGGTACGTCTGCTGAGCCCCATGGGAGCCTCCCGTCGTGCCGGTCGGTCGGCGGCGCGTGCGGGGTCATTGTGTACGCCCTCACCCATCACAATGGTGCTATGAGGATCTCGGCACGGGCGGATTACGCGGTACGGGCGGTACTGGAGCTTGCCGTCCGGCAGGACACAGGACCGGTGAAGGCGGAGGCCATCGCCGGTGAGCAGGGCATCCCGCACAAGTTCCTGGAGGGGATCCTCGGCGATCTTCGGCGCGGTGGCCTCGTCGACAGCCGGCGCGGGGGCGGCGGCGGGTACCGGCTGGCCCGCGAGCCGGAGAAGATCACGATCGCGGACGTGATCCGGGCCGTCGACGGTCCCATCGTCTCCGTGCGCGGGGAGCGGCCCACGCGTCTGGAGTACACCGGGTCGGCCCAGCCGCTGCTGCCGCTGTGGATCGCCCTGCGCGCGAACGTGCGCCGCATCCTGGAGGGCGTCACGATCGCCGACATCGCCGCCGACGCGCTGCCGACCCCGGTGAGGGAACTGGCCGCGGAGCCGGCGGCCTGGGAGAACCCGTAGGGCCTGTCGCGGTCACAGGCCGGTGACCGTGAGGGCGTAGAAGCGGGTCGTCTGGCGCTTGCTGTCGTTGTCGTCGGTGATCAGGTACAGCGGCCGGGCGCCCGCGTGCGGACCGTCGTCCAGGGGCGGTCCCAGGGCGATGCCCTCGGCGTTGTCGAGCAGGGGGTTGCTCTGCGGCTCCTTCTGCCGAGCCCCGGACGGCGGGCACGCGGCCAGGTCGATCACCGGCCGCTTGGCCGCGAAGGCGGAGCGGCGCACGGTGGTCAGGGAGCCGGCGCCGGTGACGTCGGGCAGGTGGGCGAACGACGTCTCGTAGACGTGGACGCTGTTGCCCTGCCCCTCGGCGAAGCCCCGCTCCAGCGCGAGGAAGGTGTCGCCGTCCCCGGTGGCGACCAGGTCCGCGAGGCGCAGTCCGGAGTCCGTCTCGTAGGCGAACTCGCCGTCGGGCGTGTACGCGCCGCCCGGGGTGCCGGTGTAGCGCAGGACACGGATCAGGTTGCGGCCCTGGTCGGTGCCGTCGCCGTTGAGGGGGTCCTCCAGGCCGACGTAGAGATGACGGCCGTCGGGGGAGAGGGCCAGCGACTCGAACACCGCGTTCTTCACGGCCTCGCCCGCCGGCGCGACCCGGAAGCGCCGCGGCACCGGGAAGTCGGCCAGCAGCCGGCCGGTGCGCAGGTCGAAGCGGCTGACGGACGGGCCGGCCTCGGAGGCGGCGAGCACGGTACGGCCGCCCCGCTCCAGGGCGAGGGCCTCGCCGTCGAAGTCGTGCGGGCCGAAGGGGGTGCCGTCGCGGCGCAGCAGGGTGGTCACGCCGGTGATCTCGGGGCGCGGCGGCCGGCCCGGGTCGCCGGTCGTCATGCGGTAGAGCAGCGGCGGCGAGTTGTCGGCCAGCGACAGCATGGTGCGGGGACCGTCGAGGGCGAGGGAGGACAGGCCGTAGACGCCGTTGCCCCGGAACACCGACTTGTCGAGGCGGTCGGAGTAGCCGGTGAGGGCGACGGTGGGGGAGCACAGGTCGGACGGCAGCCGTCCGCTGTCGGCGGCGACGGCGGTGACGGGCAGCAGCGCGGCGACGACCCCCAGGGCCAACGCCCGGTGCGCGCGGGACATCTGCGGCGGCGGCGCCGGCCTCGGGCGGGCGAGGTTGTGGGCGAAGGGCTGCCGGCCGAGCTGCCCGTTGTCCTGCGACTGCGGACTGGGCCGGTTGCGGCGCTCCAGCGCGGCGCGGACCTCCTCGTAGATGCGGTCGAGGGTGAGATACGGCGGTGGCGGGCCCTTCTCCTCCCGCACCCCCTCGCGCAGCACCCGCACCAGCTCGCCGGTGAACGCCGTGCACTCCTCGCCCTCCGGCGCCAGCGCGCGCACGTTCGACCGGGACGCGGTCAGCAGGTAGCTGCCCTCCACCTCGGCCACCTCCCGCAGCGGGATCCGCGGGCCGGACAGCCTGCCGAGGGCGCGTCCGCTGTAGCAGCAGTCGAGGATGACGACCCGGCGCCGGGCCCGGTTGTGCTGGAGCAGGCTGTCGCTGAGCCACTCGTACGGGACCGCCGTGTACGGGATGCCGTCGCGGGAGCCGGTCACGGTGAGGTGCAGCGCGCCGTGCCGGTCGATGAAGCCGTGGCCGGCGTAGTAGACGATCAGCAGGTCCCGGGGCACGCGCGCCGCGGCGACGATCGGGTCGAGCAGGTCGGCGGGCTCGGCCGGATCGGCCACCGAGACGCACTGGTTCGCCGGCAGCCCCAGAATCCTCGGGTCGGTCAGCGCCGACGCCAGGTGGGTGAGGTTGTTCGCGGCCGACGGCAGCTTGGGCATGGCCGTGTAGCCGCTGACGCCGACGAGCACGGCCGCGGAGTTGCCGGGGTCGCGCAGGTCCGGTCTCACGACCACGTGATGTCGTCCTCCGGCTCGCCGGCGTCCGGATGGCCGTCCTCTCCCTCCGTGCGCCCCGCCCCGGTGCCGTCCATGCCGCGCAGGGTGTCGAGGAAGGCGTCCACCGTCTCCGGCGAGGTGTCGGCGGGCAGCTCGACGCGGACGCCCCGGTATTCCACGACGATGACCGAGCGCGGCCGCTGGGCCCGGCGCCAGGCGAGCAACGCGGCGCCGAGCGAGGCCAGTTGGAAGCCGGAGTCGAGCACGAGCTGGACGATGTCGAAGGCGTCGCCCATGGTGACGTCGTCCGGCTCGCGGGCCGAGCCGGCGCGCAGTGAGATGTCGGCCACCGGGTGGAGTTCGTGGTCCCTGATCAACCAGTCGTACAACTGCTTCAGTTCGACGCCGTCCGGATCGTCGGGCAGCCGAAGTCGCACGTCCATGCCCTGCCTACGCCCCCTGCCGAGTCGGGCCCTGGGAAACCGCACCGCTTCCAGCGTACGGTCCCCCAGGGCGTGTTGGGGCGCGAGTTGCGTTCGGTTTCGTATCGGCTTGTCAGCTCTCGTCGACGCCGAGGGTGAGGGTGCCGGTGTAGCCGGCGGAGGCCGAGCCGCCCAGGGCGGTGAGGGTGAGCAGGCCGGAGGAGGCGCCGCCGCCGTCGTAGATGGAGTCCTGGGAGAGCGTGGTGCGGGTGACCGTGTTGGCCGAGTACGGCGAGACCGCGGCGACCTTGGTCGTGACGGACTCGGCGAAGAAGAGCTGCCCGGTGTGGAGTTCGGTGCCGCCGGTGAACGAGCCGTCGGAGGTGAGCGTGACGCCGGTGTGCACCTTGACGTGGATGTGGACGCACCGGCCGCGGTACCAACCGGGGTAGACCGTGGTGATGTTGGCGACGCCGCCGGCGTTGGTGAGCACACCGCCGCGCAGGAAGGTGCCGTCGTCGGACTCGTTGTGGCCGTTGCTGCCGACGTAGCCGGAGTACTCGCCGAGCGCGTCGGCGTGCCAGATCTCCACCAGGGCGTTGGGGATCACCGCGCAGGCGGAGTTCACGACGGTGAGCGCGAGCTTGAGCGGGATGCCCGCCTTGCCTTCGGTGACGTCGGAGCGGACGAGCGCTCCGTCGAGGTAGTAGGGGCCTTCGGTCATCTCCTTCGTGAGGGTGCAGACGGCCGCGGCGGCGACGGGGGCGGCGTCGGCCGCGTTCGCGGTGTCGGCGGCGGGGGCGGCGGGCGCGGCGGCGGCGACGGCGAGGGTCGCGGCCGTGGCACCCGTGGCGATCAGTACGGTGCGGCGCCCGATCGCGGGCTCTGAAGTGTCTGTCATGGACACGGCACCGTAGGAAGCGTTGCTGTAGGGGAGCTGTCAGTTCGGCAAAGTGACGCCCCGTCAAGTTTCTTGTCGGTCACGCCGGTTTCTCTCTAGCGTGGCCCGCATGAGTGACAACCGGATCGAGCTGGCCGACGCCGTACAGGCCGTGCGCGACGAACTGATCACCGCGGCGGGGCGCTCGTCCGGACAGGACGTGGTGTTCGAGGTGGGGGACATCGAGCTGGAGTTCGGCGTGGAGCTGCGCAGGGAGGTCAAGGGCGGAGCGAAGGTCAGGGCGTGGGTGGTCGAGGCGGGCGTCGACGGGGGCGGCGGCACGACCCGCACCCACCGGGTGGCGGTGACGCTGAGGGCGCTGGACGCGCGGACCCGGCAGCCGTGGAAGGTGCGCAACGACAGCCCGGGGAGCGTGGGCCGGTTCGGCGGGGGTGACGAGGGGCGGTGACCGGGGGGAGGGCCCTGGACCGGGCCGTCGTGGTCTGGGGGAACGGGCAGGGCAGCGGGGTGCTGCTCGACCGGCGGCGGGTGCTGACGGCGTGGCACGTGGTGTCGATGACGGGCGGGATCGTCAACGTCATCCACCCTTCGTCGAGCCGGTACGTCTCCTGCTCCATCGAGTGGTTCGACGAGGCGAGCGACTTGGCCCTGCTGATGGCCTCGGCAGACGTGATCACCGCTGAGCGCGCCGCGCCGCTGGGGCGGATCAGGCTCGGCCGGGTCGCCACGCGCGCCGCGCTGCCGCACTGCGACATCGTGGGGTTCCCGGACCTCCAGCGGTACGGGGAGGGCGGCCTGGACCTGGACTACGACCACTACCGGGCGAGCGTGCTGCCCATGGCCGGGCGGGTCAAGGGCGTCCTGACCTGCGAACTGGACCGGCCGGCCGCCGACGGGCCGGCGCCCGAGAGCCTGCCGCTCGCCGGGCTGTCCGGCGCTCCGGTCTTCGCGGGTCCGGTGCTGCTGGGCGTGGTCACCCAGGTGCCGCAGGGGCGCGGGCACTTCAGGATCGAGGCGGCACCGGTCCTCGACCTGGAACTCTTCGGCAGATCGCGGTGGTTGGAGGACGTCACGGACGTCCACCCCCGGGACGAGCAGTTCGAGGCCCGGTACGCGACGGACCTGGGCTTCCAGTACCGCAAGACGGAGATCTTCGGCATCGAGGAACTGGGCCGGAGCGAGTCCCGCTGGGACCTCGACACCGCGTATCTGAGCCTGCGGGCCGAGGCGCCCGTCTCCTCGCGCGACTGGTTTCCCCCGCGGAGCGCCGTCCGCCCGTCCGCCGGCGCCCAGCGCATCGACACCCTCCTGACCGACCGCCCCCGCGCCCTCCTGCGCGGCGAGGCCGGCGCCGGCAAGACGACCCTCGTGTGGTGGCTCGCCGCCCACGCCGCGAACGGCACCCTCGGTGACGACCTCGCCGACCTCAACGGCCTGGTCCCCTTCGTCATCCCGCTGCGCGAGGTGCACGCACGCGGTGGCCGCTTCCCCACGGTGTCGGAACTCGCCTCCGCCGGACGCGTCGTCACGGACGGCCAGCCCGAGGGCTGGGCCCGCCGGGTGCTGGAGGCCCGCCGCGGCTTCCTCCTGGTGGACGGCCTGGACGAGGTCCCGGCGGAGCAGCGCGAGGAGGCCCGGCGCTGGCTGTGCGACGTCCTCGACCGCTATCCCGGCACCCGGTGCCTGGCGACCGTACGCCCCAACGCGGTCGGCAAGCAGTGGCTCGACGCGGACGGCTTCGCCGAGCTGACCCTCCTGCCCATGAGCGACGACGACATCCGCGCCTTCGTACGGGCCTGGCACAACGCGGCCCGCCTGGAGAGCCCGGAGGAACACGAGCTCCTCACCACCCTGGAACAGGACCTCGCGCACCAGCTGGACCAGAACACGGCACTGCGCGACCTCGGCCGCACCCCCCTGCTGTGCGCCGTGATCTGCGCCCTGCACCGCCGTCGCCGCGGCCTGCTGCCCACCACCCGCTGGCAGCTCTACCGGGCCGCCCTCGCCATGCTCCTGGGCGGACGCGACGCCGGCCGGGGCGTCCGCCACGCCGACCACATCGCCCTGGACTCCGAGGACCAGCACGCGCTGCTCCAGCGGCTGGCCATCTGGCTGGTCCGCACCGGGCGGCAGCAGATGACCCGCAAGGAGGCCGTCCGGCAACTGGGGCACGCGCTGTGGGACATGCCCCACGTCGAGGGGCAGAGGTCGGCCGAACGCATCCTGCGCTTCCTGCTCGACCGCAGCGGGCTGCTCCAGGAACGGACGGACGACGCCATCCAGTTCATCCACCGCACCTTCCAGGACTTCCTGGCGGCCAAGGAGTTCCACGAGAGCGGCTATCTGCCGGAACTCATGGAGCATGCCGACAACGAGGCGTGGCAGGACGTGATCGTGCTGGCCGCAGGTCACGCGGCTCGTCCGGACGCCGGGCGGCTCATCGCCGGACTGCTCGATCTCGGCGACGGCGAGACGCAGCGGACGCGGCGGTACGAGTTCCACGTCCTGGCCGCGCGGTGCGCCCTCAACGTGCAGTCGCTGAGCCCCGCGCTGATGAGCAGGGTGAAGGACGGGATCGTCGCCCTGATGCCGCCGCGGGACCGTGAGGAGGTGGAGGACCTCGCGGGACTGGGCGACTGGATCGTGGAGCTGGCGCCGGACGCGGACCGGTTGCCCGAGAGCGTGGCCCTCAGCACGGTGCAGCTCCTCGCCCGGGTGCGCAGCACGAAGTCGCGACGGAAGCTGAGGCAGTGCGCCTCGCACCCCCAGCAGTCCATCCGTGGCGAGGTCGCGAGGGCCTGGGACCTCCAGCCGCTGGAGGAGTACGTCCGCGAGGTGCTCGACGGGGCCCATCTGCCGTACCTGGTGATCGACAAGCCCGCGCGGCTGGCCCGGCTGCACCGGCTGGGGTCCGTCGCCCAACTCGTCGTGCGCGGACCGTATGCCGAGCACCAGCTGGACAGACACCTGCCGACGCGGCACCTCGAATCCCTGGTGATCGAGGACGACCCGGCGCTCACGAGCCTCGTGTTCCTGCGCACCCGACGGGACCTGAGGAACCTGGAACTCCAGGACTGCGCGTCCGTACGGGATCTCTCCGCGCTGGCGGACCTCGACCTGACGGCGCTCCGGCTCGGCGGCGGCACGACGGGAGACCTCGAACCGCACCCGGGCGTCCGCCACCTGACGCTGGGCACCGAGAACCCCGAGTGGCTGGGGGACCTGGACGCCTGGCCGAGCCTGGAGGCCCTGACGGTCGAGGGATACGCCAAGGACCCCTGCTGGCTCCTGCGCACCGCGCTGCGGGCATCCCGGCTCACCAGGATCGCGCTGGGCATCGACGCGCTTCACCTGCTGGCGCCGCTGACACCGTGCCCCCAGGTCGAGCGCCTCATGATCACCGGCGTGCAGAACCACACGGCCATCGGGCTGCTCGGCCGTCTCTTCCCCAACCTCAAGAAGCTCGGACTGGGGCTGGTCGGACGGTCGTCCGGTGTCGACCTGACCGGACTGGACGGCATGACCGACCTGCGACTCCACCTCTGGGGCGACGTCCCCGAGAGGTCCGCCATCAAGGGCGCGGAAGCCTTCGGCGACCGGCTGCTATGTCGGTGAGGAAGCCGGCCCAGGTGGCGGGGGAGAGGGTGAGGCGGGCGGCCTGGGGGGCCTTGGAATCGCGGACGTGGACGGTGGTGGGGGTGAGGGCGACCTCTACGCAGTCGCCGGAAGCGCTGCTGCTGTAGCTGCTCTTGAACCAGTCCAGTTCGGAGGTGGTCATAGCTCTCCTCGGATCCGCTCCAGCAGGCTCAAGGAGTCCCTCACGCTGAGAGCCTGCGAACGCATCCTCGCATACCGGCTTTGGAGCACGCTGACCACTTTCGGATCGGTGATCAACTGACCGCTTTCCTGGCCTTCGTTGTAGGCGAACCACCGGTTCTCCGGCGTCTCCAGCAGATGGATGGTGCCCTGCAGCCCCGCATGGGACTCCTGCACCAGAGGCATGACCTGGATCTCGACGTTTCGCAGCCGGGCCATCTCCACCACGTGGTCGATGAGTTCGCGGGTGACGTCCGCCCCGCCCGTGCGCCGCAGGAACAGGTGCTCTTCGAGGATGAAGCTGAACGCGGTGTTCGGGTGGTCCCGCAGCATCCGCTGCCGCTCGGCGCGGGCGGCCCACCGTTCCTCGATCTGCTCGTCGGCCAGCGGCGGCAACTGCTCGTCGGCCAGGGCTCCAGCGTAGGCCTTCGTCTGCAACAAACCGGGGATCATGCGGCACTCGTACGTCCACAGCGTGATGGCCGTCGCCTCCATCCGCGCCCACTGCCGGAACCAGGCCGCAAGGCCCGGCTGCCGCCCCAGCTTCGGAAGCGACTTCCGCAGTGCCCCCGTGTTCCCAGTGACCTCCTCCGCCCGCTCCACGAGGTCGTGATCCGGCATCCTCCTCCCCAACTCCACCGACGCCACCGTGTGCTTGGAGAACCGCACCAGGTCGGCGAACTCCTCCCTGCTCAGTCCCGTGTGTTCGCGCAGGGCCTGCAACACCGCCCCGAACGTCCGCATGCTGTCCGACGACTCCGGCTCACCACCATCGACCACGGTCGGTCACCTCCCCGGCGTATGGTTACGGCCCGTCACGCGTACTGTCCAGACCGTGACCGCGTACGCTCGCGCAGCGTACGCGCGTCCTGCCTGGTGAAGTCGGTGCCGGGGCCGCCAGATTGGGCCCATGACCGCACCGCTCACCCCTCAACCTCCGGTTACCGTACGTATGTTCACCCAGCGCCTCAGCCCCACACCGCGCGGCGCCCGTCTCGCCCGCCGCCTCGCCGTGCACCAGTTGCACGCCTGGGGCATCCCGCACGGCACCGACACCTCCGACACCGTCGAGGCGGTCGTCGCCGAGCTGGCCGCCAACGCCGTCACCCACGGCCGCGTCCCGGGGCGCGACTTCGAGCTGCGGCTCTCGCTCGTCACGGGCAGCGTGCGGATCGAGGTCAGCGACACCCGGGCCGGCGGACCGTGTCCGCCCGCGCCCGCCGCCGTGCGGATGCCGTCGGCGTTCGACGAGTGCGGACGCGGTCTCGCGCTGGTGGCCGCGCTCGCCGCCAGGTGGGAGGTGGTGGACCGGGAGCCGCCGCCGGGGAAGACGGTGCGCGTGGAGGTGGATCTGTCGGCCCGTGGGAGGAGGTGGGGCTGCGCGGGTCATTGACGCGCAAGGGGTTCGATTCTACGGTCCGTCCGAGACTCTGATCGGCGATCGGCATTTCGAACGTCCCCTTGCTGTTCCCCCCACTCAAGGAGCGTCAGCGTGAGCCGCACCTCTCGCCCCAAACGTGCACTCCTCGCCGTCCCCGCAGCCGTCCTGCTCGCCCTCGTGCCGGGCACGGCGAACGCGTACCCCAACCCCGGCACGGTCACCGGGGACGTCGTGGTGCACGACCCGACGATGATCCGCACCTCCGCCGGCCGCTACCTGCTGTACTCCACGGGCGGCGGCCTGGGCTACCGCACCTCCACCGACCGGATCGCCTTCACCGCCGGCGGCGACGCCTTCACCACCAAGCCGAGCTGGTGGTCGTCGTACGCCACGGAGGCGTGGGCACCCGACATCTCGTACCACGGCGGCAAGTACCTGATGTACTACGCCGTCTCGACCTTCGGCTCCAACAAGTCGGCGATAGGGCTGGCCGGTTCGAGCACCGGCCTGCCGGGCTCCTGGACCGACTACGGCGTCGTCTACACCTCCACCACGTCCAGCGACTACAACGCCATCGACCCCAACCTCTTCGTCGACGACGACGGCACCTGGTGGCTGTCGTTCGGCAGTTGGTGGACCGGCATCAAGATGATCCAGATCGACCCGGGCACCGGGAAGCAGCTCTCCTCCCACACCACCCGGTACTCGATCGCCTCCCGCCCCACCGGCACGAAGGCGGTCGAGGCGCCGTACATCGTCAAGCGCAACGGCTACTACTACCTCTTCGCCTCCTACGACGTGTGCTGCCAGGGCACCAGCTCGACGTACAAGGTGAAGGTCGGCCGCGCCACCGGCATCACCGGCCCGTACTACGACAAGAGCGGCGTCGCCATGACGAACAACGGCGGCACGGCGGTGCTGGAGTCGCACGGCAGCGTCATCGGCCCCGGCGGGCAGTCCGTCATGAACGACTCCGACGGCGACCTGATCGTCTACCACTACTACGACGGCAACGACAACGGCACGCCCAAGCTCGGCATCAACCTCCTGAACTGGAGCACGGGTTGGCCGGTGGCGTACTGACCGACCCGGACCCGCACGCGCACGGATCAAGCCCCCGCCGCGTTGGGCCAGCTCTGCGAGTTCGGCCACCCCGTGGCCGGAGCCGGCGAGAGTCCCGGCGCGGTCGTCCCCCGCACCTGCGCGGCCGTGAGTCCCCCACGGGCCGGCACCCCGGGCGGCGTGGGCCCGGGCATCTGAGCGGCGGCCGGCACGGGCGCGGGCATGGGGGCGGGCGTCGGCATGGGCGCGGGCGCGGGCATGGGCGCGGGCGTCGGCATGGGCATGGGCGCGGGCGCCGGCACCTGCGCGGGGAAGCCGACCGGCTGAGGCATCTGCTGCGGCACCGGCTGCGGCGCCACCGGTGACGGTATCCCCGCCCCGTTCGTCGCGCTGACCAGCCGGTCCACGGCCGCCGTACCCGAGCTGTAGCTGGTCCCTGCGCCCAGCTCGGGCACGGCGGCTCCCCTCCTGGTCCCGTAGAGCACCTGTTCCAAGCCGGACACCAGGCGACGCACGTCCACCTCGGGGCGCACCACGAGCCTCAGGAAGCGACTGGACGAACCGATCTTGTTGCCGCACTCGCGGACCAGGATCCGGTGCTCGGTGAGCATCCGGTCCCGGACCACGGTGCCTTCGGCGCCCACGGGGAGGCGCACGAAGAGGAAGTTGCCCTGCGACGGATAGACGGTCAGACCGGGCAGGTTGGACAGCTGGCCGGCCATCTCCAGACGGTCCCGGCGGACCTGCTGGAGGCTCTGCGCGTACTCGGCGCCGTGCTCCTTCAGCATGAACACCACGTGCTCGGCGAAGGAGTTGAGGTTCCACTTCGGCAGCATGGAGCGGACCTTGCCGGCCAGGGCGGGGTTGGCGACGAGGTAGCCGAAGCGTATGCCGTGCAGGCCGAAGTTCTTGCCGAGGCTGCGCAGCACGACGACGTTCGGGCGGAGCATCGCCTCCTGCACGACCGAGGGTTCGGCCTCCGCGTCGGCGAACTCCAGGAACGACTCGTCGACGACGACCAGGTCGAGGTCGGCCATGGCGTCCATGAACTGCACCAGCGCGTGCTTGTGCAGGAAGCCGCCGTCCGGGTTGTTGGGGTTGCAGACGACGGCGACCCGGGTGCCCCGGGCCCGGATGAACTCGGCGTACTGGGCGAGGTCGAGGGCGAAGCCGCTGGACTCCTGGAGCGGGAACATGTCGACCCGCTTGCCGGTCTCCATGGGCTGGTCGGTCCAGCGGCCGAAGGTGGGGACGGGGACGGCGAGGGACTCGCGCACCAGCAGGTGGTCGATCCAGGTGATCAGCTCCGTGGAGCCGTTGCCCATCGCCACACACTGCGGCGGGAGTTGGAGGAGGTCGCACAGCTCGGCCGTGATCGTCTCGGCGCTGCTCGGGTAGTACGTGATGATGTCCCGCAACCGGGCGGCCATGTCCTCGAACATCGCCGGGGTGGGGAAGTACGGGTTGCAGGGGATGCAGAAGTCGACCGGGCCGGTCCCTTCGCCGCCTTGCCGCGTCAGCGCCGCCATCGACGGGCTGTGGGCCGCTGTGCTGCGGAACAGCGAGGTGACGTTGTCGGCCATGGAACCTCCGTATGGGGCGGGCCCGCCGGGGACGCCCGGGCCCGTCGTCACTGGGTGGCCCGCGCGGGGGAGCGCGGGCCGCTGTTAGATACGGGGGCTCGGGGGGCGTCGTTCAACGGATGTGAAAACAGTGTGAGTTCGGGAACCGATGGGCGGCGCGGTGCGTCGGGGTCCGCCGCCCGGCCCCGTTGGGCCCCCGCGGCGGGCCTGACGGCCCCTGTGCGCGGTGTGCGGCCCGGTGGACTCTGGAGACATAGCGGTCCGAGTCTCGAACCTCATTCGATATACCGAACACGTCGAAGATCCGGAAGGGTGGCCGGTCATGAACCCCGAACGCTGCGTCGTGGGAGTCGACTTCGGCACGCTGTCGGGGCGGGCGGTGGTGGTCCGCGTCCGCGACGGCGCCGAACTGGGCACGGCGGAACACCCCTACGCGCACGCCGTCCTCGACCGCGAGCTGCCCGACGGCACCCCCCTGCCGGCCGGCTGGGCCCTCCAGGTGCCCGCCGACTGGCTCGACGTCCTGCGGCACGCCGTCCCCGAGGCCCTCGCCCGCGCCGGCGTGCGGCCCGGGCAGGTCATCGGCATCGGCACCGACTTCACCGCCTGCACGGTCCTGCCCGCCCTCGCCGACGGCACCCCCCTGTGCGACCTGCCCGCCTACGCCGGCCGCCCGCACGCCTACCCCAAGCTGTGGAAGCACCACGCGGCCCAGCCCCAGGCCGACCGCATCAACCGGCTGGCCGCCGAGCGCAAGGAACCCTGGCTGGAGCGGTACGGCGGGAAGATCTCCTCGGAGTGGGAGTTCGCCAAGGCGCTCCAGGTCCTGGAGGAGGACCCGGAGCTCTACGCCCGCACCGAGCGCTGGCTGGAGGCCGCCGACTGGATCGTGTGGCGGCTGTGCGGCACGTACGTGCGCAACGCCTGCACGGCGGGCTACAAGGGCCAGTACCAGGACGGCGGTTACCCCTCCCGCGACTACCTGGCCGCCCTGCACCCCGGCTTCGCCGGCTTCGTCGCCGACAAGCTGGAGCAGCCGATCGGCCGGCTCGGCGACCCGGCCGGGCGGCTGACGGCCGAGGCCGCCGCCTGGACCGGGCTGCCGGAGGGCGTCACCGTCTGCGTCGGCAACGTGGACGCGCACGTCACCGCCCCCGCGGCCGCCGCCGTCGAGCCCGGCCGGATGGTCGCCATCATGGGCACCTCCACCTGCCACGTCATGAGCTCCGACCGGTACGGCACCGTGCCCGGCATGTGCGGGATCGTCGACGGCGGCATCCTGCCGGGCCTGTGGGGCTACGAGGCCGGACAGAGCGGCGTCGGCGACATCTTCGGCTGGTTCGTCCGCACCCACCTGCCCGCCGGGTACGCCGAGAAGGCCGCCGCCGCGGGCCAGAGCCCGCACGCCCACCTGACCGGCCTCGCCGCCCGCCAGCGCGTCGGCGAGCACGGCCTGGTCGCCCTCGACTGGCACAGCGGCAACCGCTCCGTCCTGGTCGACCACGACCTCAGCGGCGTCCTGGTCGGACTCACCCTCGACACCCGCCCCGAGGACGTCTACCGCGCCCTGCTGGAGGCCACCGCCTTCGGCACCCGCACCATCATCGAGGCGTTCGAGACGGCCGGCGTGCCCGTGCGCGAACTGACCGTCGCGGGCGGCCTGATCAGGAACGACCTGCTCATGCGGATCTACGCCGACGTCACCCGCCGCCCGCTCGGCGTCATCGACTCCGCCCAGGGCCCCGCCCTCGGCGCCGCGATGCACGCCGCCGTCGCGGCCGGGGCGTACGACGACATCCGCGCCGCCGCCCGCGCCATGGGCAAGGTCCGCCGCGGCGTGTACCTCCCCGACCCCGCGCGGGCCGCCGCCTACGACCGCCTCTACGCCGAATACCGCCTGCTGCACGACTACTTCGGCCGTGGCGCCAACGACGTCATGCACCGCCTGCGCCGTCTGCGCGCCGAAGCCTCCCAGTGACCCGGATCTCCGCGAAAGGACCCGTCATGACCGCATCGAGCGCGACCCACCAGCCCCAGGAGATCTGGTTCCTCACCGGCAGCCAGAGCCTCTACGGCGAGGAGACCCTGCGCCGGGTCGCCGAGCAGTCCCGCCGGATCGCCGACATCCTCGACGCCGCGCCGAAGATCGGCGCGCGGATCGTGTGGAAGCCCGTCCTCGCGGACGCCGACGCGATCCGGCGGCTGTGCCGGCAGGCCAACGCCTCCGACGCCTGCACCGGCGTGATCGTGTGGATGCACACCTTCTCGCCGGCCAAGATGTGGATCGGCGGCCTCGGCGTCCTGGACCGGCCGGTGCTGCACCTGCACACACAGTTCAACCTGTCGCTGCCCTGGTCCAGCATCGACATGGACTTCATGAACCTCAACCAGGCCGCCCACGGCGACCGCGAGTTCGCCCACATCGAGGCCCGCCTCGGCCTGCCCCACAAGATCGTCGCCGGGCACGCCACCGACCCCCGGGTGACCGACCGGGTGGCCGCCTGGTCCCGCGCCGCGGCCGGCCGGCAGGCCGCCCGCACCCTGCGCCTGGCCCGGTTCGGCGACAACATGCGCGACGTCGCGGTGACCGAGGGCGACAAGGTGGAGGCCGAACTGCGCTTCGGGTTCTCCGTGAACACCTACCCCGTCGGCGACCTGGCCGCGCTGGTGGACGCCGTCCCCGACAAGGAGGCCGCCGAACTCGCCGCGGAGTACGAGGAGTCGTACGACGTCGTGCCCATCCTGCGCGCCGACGGACCCCGCCACGACTCGCTGCTGTACGAGGCCCGGGTCGAACTCGCCCTGCGCGCCTTCCTCCTGGACGGCGGGTTCACCGCCTTCACCACCAACTTCGAGGACCTGGGCCCCCTGCGCCAGCTGCCCGGCCTCGCCGTCCAGCGGCTGATGGCCGACGGCTACGGCTTCGGCGCCGAAGGCGACTGGAAGACCTCCGCGCTGCTGCGCACGATGAAGGTCATGGGCCGCGGCCGGCCCGGCGGCGCCACCTTCATGGAGGACTACACCTACCACCTCGGCCCCGGCGTGCCGCGCATCCTCGGCGCCCACATGCTGGAGGTCTGCCCCTCCGTCGCCGCCGCCCGCCCCCGCTGCGAGATCCACCCGCTGGCCATCGGCGGCCGCGAGGACCCCGTCCGGCTGGTCTTCGACGCGGCACCCGGCCCCGCCCTCGTCGTCGGCCTGTGCGACCTCGGCGACCGGTTCCGGCTCACCGCCAACGCCGTCGACGTCGTCGCCCCCAGCGAACCCCTGCCCTACCTTCCGGTGGCCCGCGCGGTGTGGCAGCCGCGGCCCTCGCTCGCGGAGTCCGCCGAGAGCTGGCTGCTGGCCGGCGCCCCCCACCACACCGTGCTCAGCACGGCCGTCGACCTGGAGACCCTCACCGACTACGCGGCCATGACCGACGTCGAACTGCTCACCATCGACGAGCACACCGACTCCGGCCGGCTGGCCAAGGAGATCAGGTGGAACTCCGCCTACTACCGCCTCTCCCAAAGGAGCCGGCCATGACGACCACGCCTGACCTGGACGCCCTGCGGCAGGAGGTGCTGGAGGCGAACCTCGCCATCCCGCGCGCCGGCCTCGCCACCCTCACCTGGGGCAACGTCAGCGGCGTCGACCGGGAGGCCGGGGTCTTCGTCATCAAGCCCTCGGGAGTGCCGTACGAGGAACTCAAGGCGGACGACCTGGTGACGGTGCGCCTGTCGGACGGAGCCGTCGTCGGCGGCACGCTGCGCCCCTCCACCGACACCGAGACCCACCGCTGCCTCTACCTGGCCTTCCCGTCCATCGGCGGGGTGACCCACACCCACTCCACCCACGCGGTCGCCTTCGCCCAGGCCCGCCGGGAGATCCCGGTGCTGGGCACCACGCACGCCGACACCTTCAACGGGCCGGTCCCCTGCACGCCCGACCTCACACCCGAGCAGTGCGCGGAGGACTACGAGTACAACACCGGCCGGGTCATCGTCGACCTGCTGGGCGGCGACGACGAGCGCGCCGTCGAGGTCCCCGGCGTCCTGGTCGCCCACCACGGCCCGTTCACCTGGGGTGCCGGCGCCCGCCAGTCGGTGGAGCACGCCGTCATCTGCGAGGCCGTCGCCGACATGGCGATCCACACCCTGGCCCTGGCGGCCACCGCCCCGCCCCCGCGCCATCTCCTGCGCCGGCACTACACCCGCAAACACGGCCCCACCGCCTACTACGGCAACCACTGAACGACGGCGGCGGCCCGTGCTGTTCACACAGCACGGGCCGCCTTTTGCGGCTGTGACGGCAGGTCAGCAGCCGAAGGTGTGGACCGTCGACGTCCGGTACGTCTGACCGGGCCGCAGCACGGTCGACGGGAAGTTCGGGTGGTTCGGCGAGTCCGGGAAGTGCTGCGTCTCCAGGCACACCGCGTCGCCCTGGCGGTAGGTGTGGCCGCCGGTGCCGGTGAGGGTGCCGTCGAGGAAGTTGCCGGAGTAGAACTGCAGGCCCGGCTGGTCGGTGGCGATCTTCAGGGTGCGGCCGGAGCGCGGGTCGCGCAGGGTCGCCACGTGCTCGGGCCTGGACGTGATCCCCTTGTCCAGGACCCAGTTGTGGTCGTAGCCCTTGGCCTGCACCTGCTGGACGTGGCCGGCGCGGATGTCGCGGCCGATCGTCTTGGTCTTGCGGAAGTCGAACGGGGTGCCGTGCACGGTCGCCAGCTCGCCCGTCGGGATCAGCCCCGAGTCGGTGGGCGTGTAGCGGCCGGCGGCGATCGTGAGCTCGTGGTCCTCGATCGTGCCGCTGCCCTCGCCGCCGAGGTTCCAGTAGACGTGGCTGGTGAGGTTGACGACCGTGGCCTTGTCGGTGGTGGCCTCGTAGTCGATGCGCCAGTCGCCGTGCTTGGTGAGGGTGTAGGTCACCTTCGCCTTGAGGGTGCCCGGGTAGCCCATCTCGCCGTCGATGCTGGTGTAGTGCAGCACCAGGCCGACGTCGGAGCCCTTGGTGAACGGCTCGACGTCCCAGATGTGCTTGTCGAAGCCCTGGGCGCCGCCGTGCAGGCTGTTGACGCCGTCGTTGACGGACAGCTGGTAGCTCTTGCCGTCCAGGGTGAACTGGCCCTTGGCTATGCGGTTGCCGTAACGGCCGATCAGCGCGCCGAAGTACGGGGTCTTGGCGACGTAGTCCTCGATGTTGTCGAAGCCGAGGGAGACGTTGGCGTAGTGGCCGCGCCGGTCCGGGATCTCCAGACCCTGCACCACACCGCCCCAGTTCAGCACCTTCAGCCGGGTGCCGCCGTTCTCCAGCGACCAGCGGTAGACCTTCGTGCCGTCGGCGAGCTTGCCGAAGAGCTCCTTCACGGGCTTCCTGCCTCCCGAGGCCGCCTCTGCCGTACCCGCGCCGAGGGTGGTCGCGGCGATGCCCGCCGCCGCGGCTCCTGCGATGACCGTGCGTCTGTTCAGTTCCATGTTGCGGCTCCCGTAACGGGGTGGGGTCCCGTCGTCTCCGACGGGACCCGAGCTGACTTACGAACCGGACTTGCGCTTGTTCCACACATCGAAGCCGACCGCGGCCAACAGGGCGAGGCCCTTGATGACCTGCTGCCAGTCGGTGCCGACGCTGAGGAGGTTCATGCCGTTGTTCAGCACACCGAGGACGAGACCACCGATGATCGCGCCGAGGACGGTGCCCACACCGCCGCTCATGGACGCGCCACCGATGAACGAGGAGGCGATGGCCTCCAGTTCGAAGTTCAGGCCCGCCTTCGGAGAGGCCGCGTTCAGACGGGCGGCGACCACCAGACCCGCCAGGGCCGCGAGCACGCCCATGTTCAGGAAGACGAAGAAGGTGACCTTCTTGTCCTTGACGCCGGACAGCTTGGCCGCCGGCAGGTTGCCGCCGATCGCGTAGATGTGCCGGCCGAAGACCGCGTTGCGCATGACGTAGCCGTAACCGACCACCAGCACACCGAGGATGATCAGGATGATCGGCGCGCCCTGGTAGCTGGCGAGCAGCATCGTGACGGCGACGATCGCGGCGGCGATGGCGGCGAGCTTGAGCAGGAAGGCGTTGCGCGGCAGCACGTCCAGCGAGAACGCCTGCTCGCGCTTGCGCTCGCGGATCTCCTGGAAGACCACGAAGGCCAGCAGCACCAGGCCCAGCAGCAGGGTGAGGTTGTGGTAGTTGGTGTCCGGGCCGACCTCGGGCAGGAAGCCGTTGCCGAGCTTCTGCAGACCGTCCGGGAACGGGCCGAGCGTCTGGCCCTGCAGGAAGATCTCCGTCAGGCCGCGGAAGAGCAGCATCCCCGCCAGGGTCACGATGAAGGAGGGTATGCCGAGATACGCGATCAGGTAACCCTGCACCGAGCCGGCCACCGCGCCCAGCACCAGGCACAGCACCAGGGCGAGCGGCCAGGCCACGTTGTGTTCCACCGTCAGCACGGCCGCCGTCGCGCCGACGAACGCGGTCAGCGAACCGACCGACAGGTCGATGTGCCCGGCGATGATCACCAGCATCATGCCGATCGCCAGGATCAGGATGTAGCTGTTCTGCAGCACCAGGTTGGAGACGTTGCGCGGCAGCAGCAGGTCGCCGCCGGTCCACACCTGGAACAGGATCACGATCAGGCCGAGCGCGATCAGCATGCCGTACTGGCGCATGTTGCGCTTCAGGCCGCCCAGCATCAGCTGCAGCAGGCCCTCCCCGGAGGCGGAGTCCCCGCTCTTGCCGGGCGGCGCCGAGGCCGGGACCTTGTCCGTCACATCCGTGCTCATCGGGTTACCTCTTTGTCCTTCGTCATCTGACGCATCAGCACTTCCTGCGTGGCCTCGGCCCGCGGGACCTCACCCGTGAGCCGCCCGGCGGCCATGGTGTAGATGCGGTCGCACATACCGAGCAGCTCCGGCAGCTCGGAGGAGATGAAGACGACCGCCTTGCCCTCGGCCGCCAGCTGGTCGATGACCGTGTAGATCTCGTACTTGGCGCCCACGTCGATGCCGCGCGTGGGCTCGTCCAGGATGAGCACGTCCGGCCCGGCGAAGATCCACTTGCTGAGGACGACCTTCTGCTGGTTGCCGCCCGACAGCTTGCCCACCGGCTCGAAGACGGTCGGCGCCTTGATGTTCATCGACTTGCGGAAGCGCTCGGCGACCTGCCGCTCCTCGTGCTCGTCCACCACACCGCGCCGGGAGACCTTGTCCAGCGCGGTCAGCGAGATGTTGCGGTTGACGTTGTCGATGAGGTTGAGGCCGTAGTGCTTGCGGTCCTCGGTGACGTAGGCGATGCCGTGCCGGACCGCCTCGGCGACGGTCCTGGTGCGGATCTCCTTGCCGTCCTTGAGGACCGTGCCGGTGGCGTGCCGGCCGTAGGTGCGCCCGAAGACGCTCATCGCCAGCTCGGTGCGGCCGGCGCCCATCAGGCCCGCGATGCCGACGATCTCCCCGCGCCGCACGTTGATCGACACGTCGTCGACGACCTTGCGCTGCTGGTCGATGGGGTGGTGGACGGTCCAGTTGCGGATCTCCAGCGCGGGGGCGGCGCCCACCTCGCCCTCGAACGGCGTGCGCTCGGGGAAGCGGTGGTCGAGGTCGCGGCCGACCATGCCGGAGATGATCCGGTCCTCGGTGGTCTCCGGCGCCTTCACGTCGAGGGTCTCGATGGACCGCCCGTCGCGCAGGATCGTCACCGAGTCGGCGACCCGGCGAATCTCGTTCAGCTTGTGGGAGATGATGATCGAGGTGATGCCCTGCTTCTTCAACTCCAGGATGAGGTCCAGGAGTTTGCCGCTGTCCTCGTCGTTGAGGGCCGCGGTCGGCTCGTCGAGGATGAGCAGCTTCACCTTCTTCGACAGCGCCTTGGCGATCTCCACCAGCTGCTGCTTGCCCACGCCGATGTCGGCGATCCGGGTCTCCGGGTGGTCGGTCAGACCCACCCGGCGCAGCACCTCGGTGGCGTGCTTCAGCGTCTCGTTCCAGTTGATGAACCCACCGGAGGCGTGCTCGTTGCCGAGGAAGATGTTCTCGGCGATGGACAGGAACGGCACCAGGGCCAGTTCCTGGTGGATGATGACGATTCCGCGCTCTTCGCTCGCCCGGATGTCCTTGAACTCGCAGACTTCACCCTCGAAGAGGATCTCGCCCTCGTACGTGCCGTGCGGATGGACGCCGGAGAGCACCTTCATCAGGGTGGACTTTCCGGCGCCGTTCTCACCGCAGATGGCGTGGACCTCGCCCTGACGGACCGTCAGCGTAACGTCCGACAGCGCTTTGACGCCGGGAAAGGTCTTGACGATCGAGCGCATTTCCAGGACGGGTCCCGCCATGGTGTGCCCTTTCAATCCGTAGGAATCACCGACAGTTGCCGCTACTGGAGCTCACTCGCCTTGTAGTAGCCGGTGTCGACCAGTTCCTTGGTGTAGTTGGTCTTGTCGACGCTCACCGGCTGGAGCAGGTAGGCGGGGACGACCTTGGTGCCGTTGTCGTACGTCTTGGTGTCGTTGACCTGCGGCGTCTTGCCGTTGAGGACGTCGTCGACCATGGTCGCGGCGACCTTGGCGAGCTTGCGGGTGTCCTTGTAGACGGTCTGCGTCTGCTCACCGGCGATGATCGACTTCACCGAGGCGAGCTCGGCGTCCTGGCCGGTGATGACGGGCAGCGGCTTGCCGGCCGAGCCGTAACCGTCCGACTTCAGCGCGGAGATGATGCCGATGGAGATGCCGTCGTACGGCGACAGCACCGCGTCGACCTTGCCGCTCTTGTAGGACGAGGTGAGGATGTCCTCCATGCGCTTCTGGGCGGTGGTGCCGTCCCAGCGCAGGGTGGTGACCTGGGTGAGCTTGGTCTGGCCGGACTTGACGACGAGCTTCTTGCTGTCGATGTACGGCTGGAGCACGCTCATCGCGCCGTTGAAGAAGTACTTGGTGTTGTTGTCGTCGTTGGAGCCGGCGAACAGCTCGATGTTGAAGGGGCCCTTGCCGTTCTTCAGGCCCAGCTTGTCGACGATGTAACTGGCCTGGAGCTCACCGACCTTGGTGTTGTCGAACGACGCGTAGTAGTCGACGTTCTTGGTGCCGAGGATCAGACGGTCGTAGGCGATCACCGGGATCTTGGCGTCGGCGGCCTGCTGCAGCACGTTGTTCAGCGACTTGTTGTCGATGGCCGCGATGATCAGGCCCTTGACGCCCTGCGTGATCAGGTTCTCGATCTGCGAGACCTGCTGGTCGGGGTCGTCCTCGCCGTACACCAGCTTGGTCTTGTAGCCCTTGGCTTGCAGGTTCTTGACGACGTTGTTGCCATCGGCGATCCAGCGCTCGGAGGACTTGGTGGGCATCGCGATACCGATGGTGCCGCCCTTGGCACTGCCGGTGTCCTCCTTGCTGCCGCCCTCGCTGTTCTGTCCGCAGGCGGTCAGCGTGAGGGCGAGGGAGGCGGCTCCGGCTATCAGGGTGAGGGCGCTTCTACGAGTACGCATGGTGATCTGTCCCTGTTCTTCTCGTCGTTGAGAGGTGGTGGCCCCGGCGTGGGGTTTATGCGGCTGGGAAACGGTTGAGCGGTCCGGGGAGCCGGGAACCGAGCGGCGCCATGTCGCCGTCGGCTCCGTGCCGGGCCAGCAGGTCCAGGGCGAGGCGGCCGCGCCGCACCCGCTCCCGGGCGGTGTCCAGGGTCACGTCCCGCAGGTGGGTGCCCCACGGGTAGATGCCGGGCGCCTTGGACAGACCGAACTTCAGGTAGAGCGGTGCGCCGCGCCGGATCAGCTCGGCGACCTCGTACATCCGGACGTAGCCGCCGAGGTCGTCGGGCGCCTCGATGTACATGTCCATGGGGGCGGCGGAGACCCGCCGGATCTCGGTGAGGTGATCGAGCGTCAGATCGCTGGGCACGTTGACGGAGTCCGCGCCGAGCCGCTCGTACACCGCGTAGGACGCCGGGTTGACCGGCCCGATCAGCGCCGAGACCTTCAGCGTGGTGTCGGCCGGGATGATCCCCGCCTCGCGCGCCCGGTGCAGCGTCCACAGCACGCCCTCGTCCGCGACGAGCAGGCACTTGACGCCCAGCTCCGTGGCGCGCACGGCGTCTTCGACACAGCCGGCGACGGCGTCGTGGCCCCGTGCGCGCAGTCCGGCCCCCCGCGAGTCGGAGCGCACGGAGCCGCCGATGTCCCAGGTGCCGCGCGGACCGGTGAACAGGCAGAGCTCGATGTCACGTTCGCCCGTCGCCTCGACCATCTCGGTGATCTCGGCGTCGGTCAGCATCCACACGCCGCTGCCCTGGCTGATCCGGTGGATCGGCACGTCCAGGCGCGAGGACTCCTTGAGCACCACGGCCAGCGCTTCGGGACCCTCGCACGAGGGGATCTCGGTGCGCCAGCGGCCGCCGCCGGGGAAGGTGTGCCGGGAGGCGTCGGCGGGATCGAGGGCGGGCGCGCCCAGGCCGAGGGCGGCGAGCGCCTGCTCACCGGGTCGGCGGGCCGCCGTAACGGAAGCGTCGGTCGTCACAAGCTGTCCTTCGTGTTCGGTATTTCGGACGAGGTTCGCGGCTCAAGTCATGGGGGGCTTGGGTGTACGCCGGTACGGGGGCCGTCGGGTCGCCCTCGTACCGGCGTACGTCTAGGGGCGCAGCAGCACCTTGCCCACCTTCGGATCGCCGGACCCCACCAGCTCGATGGCCTGCGCGAACTCGTCCAGCGGCAGCTCGTGCGAGACCAGCGGCAGCGGATCGAGCAGCCCGGCCGCGAACATCCGCACGGAGTGCGCCCAGGCGTCCGGCGGGGCCCCGAAGACGGTGTGCACCTCCAGTTGCCGTACCACCAGGTCCGTCGGGTCGAGACCGTCGGCGCCCGGCGCCGGGATCCCGGTCAGCACCAGGCGTCCGCCGCGCCGGAGCAGGGAGGCGGCGGTGCGCGCGGCGGACGCGGACCCGGCGGTCTCGATCACCACGTCGAAGTCGTCCGGGAGCCGCTGGTCCCGGGTGCGGAAGTCGGTGGCGCCGAAAGCTTTCGAAAGCTCCGCGCGGTCCGCCCGCGTCCCCACCACCAGCAGCTCCGCCGGCGACGCGGCCCGCAGGAACTGCACCGCGAACATGCCGAGCGTGCCCGTGCCGACCACCGCGACCCGCTCGCCCGGCAGGGCGTTCGCCTTGATCGCCGCGGCCGCGATACAGGCGGCCGGCTCCAGCAGGGCGGCGGCCGTCAGATCGGCGTCGTCCGGCAGGACGTGCAGCAGCCGGGCCGGCAGGGTGAGCGTGCCGGCCATGGCCCCCGGCTGGGTGAACCCGGTCTCCTCGTACCCGGCCGTGCACAGCGTGGTCTCGCCCGCGTGACAACGATCGCAGACCTGGCAGTTGCGAAAGCCCTCGCCGACGACCTTGCGCCCCACCAGCGACTCGGGGATGCCGCCGCCGACCGCCTCCACGGTCCCGGACCACTCGTGGCCGGGCGTGAGCGGGTAACGGACGTACCCCTCGGGCCGGTTGCCCTGGTACACCTCGCGGTCGCTGCCGCAGATGCCGACCGCGTGCACGGCCACCAGCGCCTCGCCCGGCCCCGGCTGCCGGGGCTCGTGCGCGGTGAGCCGGTGCTCGCCGGGCGCCTCGACGACGACGGCGGTGCTCACTTGGTGGCCTTCGGCTTGCGCTGCTCCCAGCCCTCGGCCCACAGGTCGAACCGCGCCTGCTGCTGCGGGAACTCGGCGGCCGCGTCGGTGTCCAGCTCGACGCCGAGGCCGGGCGCGTCGGACAGGTGGAAGCAGCCGTCCTCCGGGTTCACCTGCGGCGCCCCCTTGACCACCTTCTTGATCTCCGCGTCCGCGAAGTCGTTGAAGTGCTCCAGGATCTTGAAGTTGGGGGAGGTGAAGCCGACCTGGAGGGAGGCGGCGGTGAGCACGGAACCGCCCACGTTGTGCGGGGCGACGAGCATGTAGTGCGTCTCGGCGGTGGCGGCGAGCTTGCGGGTCTCCCAGATGCCGCCGATGTGGCCGACGTCCGGCTGGATGATGTCGACGGCCTGGCTCTCGAACAGCTCGCGGAACTCGATGCGGTCGTGAATCCGCTCGCCGGTGGCGACCGGCATGTCGACCTTGGCGGCGACCTTCTCCAGCGCCTTGAGGTTCTCCGGCGGCACGGGCTCCTCCAGCCAGGCCGGCTTGAAGGGCGCGAGCTCCTTCGCCAGCCGGACGGCGGTGGCCGGCGAGAACCGGCCGTGCATCTCCAGCATCAGCTCGGCCTCGGGCCCGATGGCGTCGCGCACGGCCTCGATGAGGGAGACGGCGTACAGGGTCTGCTCGTGGTCGAGCTCGAAGTGCCCGGTGCCGAAGGGGTCGATCTTGAGCGCCCGGTAGCCGCGCTCCATGACCCCCTGGGCGGCCTTGTGGTACGCCTCGGGCGTCCGCTCCGTGGTGTACCAGCCGTTGGCGTACGCCTTGACCTTGTCGGTCACCTTGCCGCCCAGCAGCTGCCAGACGGGCACGCCGAGGGCCTTGCCCTTGATGTCCCAGCAGGCCATCTCGATCACCGCGATGCCGGACATCACGATCTCACCCGCACGGCCGTAGTCGCCGTACTTCATGCGGCGTACGAGGTCTTCCAAGGCGAACGGGTCGGAGCCCAGAATGTGGTTGGCCTCGGCCTCCCGTAGATAGCCGATCAGCGCGTCGGTGTGGCCCAGCATCCTGGTCTCGCCGACTCCGGTGACGCCCTCGTCGGTGTGGACCTGGACGTACGTCAGGTTGCGCCACGGCGTCCCGACCACGTGTGTGCTGATTCCGGTGATGCGCACGGCAGTAGCCCCTTGCTGCTTCGTCGGCTCAGTTGCGTGTGTTCGAAATTTCGTCACACGTTCGAAATGCTGGCGTGACAGTAAGGACGCGGCCCGGGGGGTGTCAATGGGTCGAACAGGTAACGGTTTCGACACTGCTTTCGGGACGGTTTTCGCGGCCGGTTTCGGGCACTTGCCCCAACTCCCCGTGGGGCAGCGCCCAGTTCCCCACAGAACCTTCACAGGCGCGCCTAGGAACGTTACCCACCGGGAACTTACTCTTCCCGCGTCATGGACTACTGCCACCCGTGCCGACGGCACCTCAACGGCGCCCTCGCCTGCCCGGGGTGCGGCGCACCAGTCGAAGAGCTCCGCGCGCACGCGCAGGACGACGGCCTGCCCGCGGACGACTACGAGGGCAACCCGTACGACGGTGACGACGGCGACCCCGAGGAGGAACCGCTCGGCCGGGCCGCGCGCCGGGCGCAGGGCCGCCGGGGCGGACGCGTCGCCGACCGGCCGGCCGCCGGGAGTGGTGCGAGCCGACGCGATCGCAAAGCGGCGGCCCATCGCAGACGCCGGCGCAGGGTCCTGCTGGTCACCGCCGGCTTCGTGCTGGCGGCCGGTGGACTGAGCCTGGCCGAGCTGGGCACGGACGCGCCCTTCTCCTCGTCGAAGCCGGCCGCCGCCGGGGACGACACCGCGGAGGGCGCCGCGTCGGCGGAGGCGGGCAAGACGGCGCAGCCGCTGGGGGACGAGACGGGCGCGGCGGCCGGCTCCCCGTCCGAGGGGGCGTCGGAATCGCCGTCCCCCTCTGGTTCGGCCAAGGACGACAAGAAGAAAAAGGACGCCGGAACGCCGAGTCAGGACCCCGACTCCGCCGCGGCCACCGCCGGCCCCGGCGCGTCCGCCTCCGCCCCGGCGGCTACGGCTCCCGCGACGACCCCGACGGCCACCTCGGCCCCGACGACCTCGGCGCCGAGCCCGGACCCGTCCCCCTCGCAGACGTGCAAGCGGTTCTTGTGGTGGTGCTCCTAGGGGTGCGGCGGTGCCGCCGCTCTCAGGCCCGCAGCATGCGCTGAAGCAAATCCCGCAACGACAGCCGCTCCTCGTCCGACAGCCCCGCCAGCGGTTCGCGGGCGAAACGCAGGCCGTCGCGGAGTTCGCGGGCGACCCGGCGGCCCTCCTCCGTCGCCACCGCCAGCTTCACGCGGCGGTCGGCCGGGTCGGGGCGGCGCTCGACCAGCCCGCGTGACTCCAGCCGGTCCACGATCCCCGTCACGTTCGACGGCTCGCACTTGAGCTTCAGCGCCAGCTTCCGCATCGGCAGCGGCTCCAGCGACAGCAGGCTCAGCAGCCGTGCCTGCGCGCCGGTCAGCGCGTGCTCTCCCGCCGCCTCCTCGTAGTCCGCGTAGAAACGGGCCACGACGTCCCCGATGAGTTCGACGACCTCCATGGTCAGCGGGTCGATGCGGCTGGTCTTCTGCGGTAGGGCCATGCCCTCCAGGGTACCCGCTTACTTGACAACCTGAAATATTCAGGAGCATCGTTGTTTCAGGTACTGAAGTAAATGGAAAGGCGACCCCCCATGATCAACCGCGAATGGCACCTGCTCAGCCGCCCCGTCGGCTGGCCGCAGCCGGAGAACTTCGCCCTGGTCGAGGCGGAGGTCCCCACCCCGGGCGAGGGCCAGGTGCTCGTGCGGAACCGGTACCTCTCCGTCGACCCGTACATGCGCGGCCGCATGAGCGCCGCCAAGTCCTACGCCGCCCCCTTCGAGCTCGGCAAGGCCATGCAGGGCGGCGCGGTCGGCGAGGTGATCGAGTCCCACGCCGAGGACATCGCCGTCGGCGACCACGTCCTGCACTTCCTCGGCTGGCGCGAGTACGCGGTCGTGGACGCGAAGAACGCCGTCAAGGTCGGCCCGGCGGTCGTCCCGGCCGTCAAGGTCGACCCCGACGCCGCCCAGGTGCCCCTCTCCGCGTACCTCGGCGTCCTCGGCATGACAGGCCTCACCGCGTACGCCGGACTGCTGCGCACCGCCTCCTTCAAAGAGGGCGACGCGGTCTTCGTCTCCGGCGCCGCGGGTGCCGTCGGCAGCCAGGTCGGCCAGATCGCCAAGCTCAAGGGCGCCTCGCGCGTCATCGGCTCGGCCGGCTCGGACGAGAAGGTCAAGCTGCTGCTCGACGAGTACGGCTTCGACGCGGCCTTCAACTACAAGAACGGCCCCGTCGGCGAGCAGTTGAGGGCCGCCGCGCCCGACGGCGTCGACGTCTACTTCGACAACGTCGGCGGCGACCACCTGGAGGCCGCGATCGGCTCCCTCAACCGGGACGGCCGGATCGCCGTCTGCGGCATGATCTCCGTCTACAACAACACCGAGCCGGCCCCGGGCCCGAAGAACCTCGCCCGGCTCATCCAGACCCGCGGCCGCATCGAGGGCTTCCTCGTCGGCGACCACCACGACCTCCAGCCCCGGTTCGTCGCCGAGGTCGGCCCGTGGGTGGCCTCCGGGCGGCTCAAGTACCGCGAGACGGTCGTCGAGGGCATCGAGAACAACCTGGAGGCGTTCCTCGGGGTCCTGCGCGGCGACAACATCGGCAAGATGGTCGTCAAGCTGTAGTACCGCACGCGGCGGCACCGGCCCGGCCGCGAGCGGGGCCGCACCCCTGGACGCGGGGTGCGGTTTCCGCTGGTGGCCGGGTGCGGCTTCCGCTCGTCGTCGGGCGCGGGGGCCGGCTGGTGGTCGGGGCCCCTGCTGGGCTTCGGGGTCCGGCCCGCGCCCGTGTCATCAGGCCCGTCTCATCTCCCCAGCGCCGCCCGGTGCACGGCGCCCGCCAGCCGGTCGTTCTCCGGGGCCGCACCGCCCGGGAAGGCGTGCCGGCGGCGGGTGTAGCCGTAGGCCAGGCCGCTGCGGGGATCGGCGAAGGCCTGGCAGCCGGAGGCGCCGCTGTGCCCGAAGGCGCCGGCACCCAGGAAGGGGTGCCAGGTGTCGGCCGTCATCTGGAAGCCCAGGCCGTACGACTTGTGCGAGCGGGCCACCAGGTCGTACCCCACGGAGTGGAACTGGCCGAACTCCGCCGCCGTGTCCGCCTTCAGCAGCGGCGCCTGCTCGCCCACCTCGCTGATCGCCGCCGCGTACAGACCCGCGAGGCCGCGCGCGGAGGCCACCCCGCCCACCGACGCCGGGCCCTTGGCGCGGATCACCGGCTGGTTGGGCAGGGACTCGAGGTCGGTCGGCTCGGGGGCGTGGCGGTTGAAGGCGATGGAGGAGAGGGTGTGCGGGCCGTGCGGGAGGGAGTCGAGCAGGGCCTGCTGCCTCGGCGTGGGCGCCATCGGCTGCGCGCTGCGGAAGCGGGGTTCGTGGGCGGCGGGCAGCCCCAGGTGGAAGTCCAGGCCGTACGGCGCGCGGATCCGTTCCTCGTAGACCTCCTGGAGGCTGCGCCCGGTCGCCCGCCGTACCACCTCGCCGGTCAGCGCCCCGATGACCAGCGCGTGGTAGCCGAACGCCGTGCCCGGACGCCAGAACGGGCGCTGGTCCGCCAGCCGTTCGGCGAGCTGGCGGTCGTCGGCGAGCTCGTCGAGGGTGAACCCGGTGTCCGTGCCGACCAGCCCCGCCCGGTGCGCGAGCAGGTCGCGCAGGGTCAGCGCCCCCTTGCCCTCGGCCGCGAACTCCGGCCAGTAGTACGTCACCTTGCGGTCCAGTTCCAGCGTGCCGTCCTGCACCAGCAGGGCCACCACCAGATGGGCGGCGCCCTTCGTGGCGGAGTACACCCCGTACAGGGAGTCGGCGGCGGCGTCCCCCGCCCACAGGTCGACGACCGGGCGCCCGTGCACGTACGCGCACAACTGGCCCTCGTAATCCGGCCGTTCCTCCGCCACGAACGCGGCGAACTCCTCCCGGACGGCCTCGTAGCCCTCGGCCACGGTGCCGTGGATCTGCTGCGTCATCCGCTCTCCTCGATCTCAGCCGCTGCTCGTGGGGCTTCCCGGAGATCGGTACGGCGATACCTGCCCGTTCGACTCAATCGCACCACCAGGCGGTCACCGTCACCGATGCTCCCGGACGGCGCATCCCCCGGGCCCCGGACGGGGCATGCTGAGGGCGACCGCTGCGACCGCCCGTGAGGCGAGGAGAGCCCATGGCAACGATTCCGTCGCTCCCCAGCAGGGACGACATGCTGCGCATGGCACGCAACACCACCGACATCACCGGCCAACTCCTGGACACGGCCGGCAACATCACCCGCATCGCCCTCAACACCTTCGACCCGCGCGACGGTTCGGGCGCGGAGGTGCTGCGCGTGCTGCGCGAGACGACCGCGGAGCTGGCCGAGGCCAGCGCCTCCCCGCAGGCCCAGGAGGCCTTCTACCGCATCGTGGAGACCCTGACCCGGCTCGGCACGAGCGGCGCCCCGCTCGCCGTCCACCCGGTCAGCGAGCCGGCCCAGGCCCTGCTCACCGCCCTCGGCGACAGCCTGCTGCCGGTGCTGGACGCGGTGGAGCCGGCCGTGGAGGAGTTCGCCTCCGTGCTCGGCGAGTTCGTGGAGGCGACCTCGCCGCTGCTGCCGGCCGCGGCCGGGCTGCTCGCGGGCGTGCTGCTCGCGCTCACGCCGATGATCCGCGCCGCGGCGGAGGTGCTGCGCGAGTCGACGCCGGAACTGAGCCGCATCGCCGACGCGTTGACCGCCGCGGTGGCCCCGCTGATGCCGCTCCAGGTCGCCCTGGCCGAACGCGCGGCCGCCGCCGGCGGCAACGTCGTCCGGGGCGCCCTGCCCGCCCTGGCCGACCTCACGGAAGCGGCGGCGGCCTCCGCGAAGGCGGCCCGGCCGGTGTTCGTCGCCGGGGAGGAACTGCTGGTGGCGGGCCTGGAGCAGCTCCAGCCGCTGCTGCTGGCGGGCGCGTCCAGGGCGGGCCGCGTCGCGCGGGCGACGGCCGTGCGCATCTCGGCGGCCGTCTCGCCGGCGGCGGAGCCGGGGGTGGTCGTGGCCGTCGCCACGGCCTGAGTAAAGTTTCCCCCATGCGCGATCTTGGGGCGGGATTCGGCTACCTCCTGAAGGGCCAACGCTGGGTGGCCGGGCACGGCAGGCAGTACGGTTTCGGCCTGCTGCCCGGCCTGATCACCCTCGTCCTCTACGCGGCCGCGCTCGTCGCCCTGGCCCTGTGGGGCGAGGACGTCGTCGGCTGGTCGACCCCGTTCGCCGACGACTGGTCGAGCCCCTGGCGGGGCCTCTTCCGCGGCCTGCTCACCGCCGTCCTGTTCGCGCTGGCCCTCCTCCTCGCCGTCCTCACCTTCACCGCGGTCACCCTCCTGATCGGCCAGCCCTTCTACGAGAACCTCTCCGAGAAGGTCGACCGCGAGGTCTCCCCGGACGGCACCGCCCCCGAGTCCGGCCTCCCGCTCTGGCGCGAGCTGTGGATCTCGGCCCGCGACAGCCTGCGCATCCTCGTCCGCGCCGGGGTGTGGGGCGTGCTCCTGTTCGCCCTCGGCTTCCTGCCCGTGGTCGGGCAGACGGTCGTGCCCGTGATCGGGTTCTTCGTCACCGGCTTCTTCCTCACCGAGGAACTGACGGCCGTCGCCCTCCAGCGCCGCGGTGTCGACCTGCGCGAGCGCCTCGCCCTGCTGCGCTCGCGCAGGACCCTGGTGTGGGGCTTCGGCACCCCGCTGGGCCTGGCCTTCCTGGTGCCGTTCGTGGCGGTGTTCCTGATGCCGGGCGCGGTCGCGGGCGCCACCCTGATGGCCCGCGACCTGCTGGGCGAGGAGAACGCCGGGGACGAGCGCGCCGAGGACGAGCCGGTCACCTCCTGAACGTCACCTCCTGAACGTCACCTCCTGAAGGTCGCCTCCGCCGCCACCGTCACGATCGCCCGCACCTGGTCGATGATGTCCAGCCGGTTGCGCACGAAGTCCGGATCGGTGACCTCCGTCGTGTTGCCGTCGCCGAACTGCAGCACCGGCGTGTGCACATGGCCGCCCGGCAGCGTGTCGTGCAGGCCGAGCCGGTCGCGCAGCAGGGTCGCCCGGTAGGCGATCTCGTTGGACAGGTAGTTGCCGCCGCCGCCCGCGCGGGCCGTCGACCCCGCCGTCGGGCCGTCGGGGCGTACGACGGCCTCCGTGCCGCCCGCGGGTATCTCGGTCACCTCGGTGTGGTCGTAGACCGGGAAACGGCCGGTGTCGGCGGCCACGATCGCGCGGTACGGCAGGGTGGTCGACGTCCACTGCGGCTGTGTGGCGGGGTCGCTCACCGGGATGGTCTCGGTGCGCGAGACGTTGTCGTTGTCCGGATAGCCGCCCCGCCAGGCGCCGTTGGTGCGCTCCACGTCGAAGCGCCCCACCCGTCCCTGGCTCACGGTCGTGAACAGGTCCACCTCGGGCAGGTACGGCCGCAGCGTCCGCTCCACCGTGCCCTGCGCGAAGTCCTCCCAGCGCACCGGGAACACGGCCGTCTCGATGCGCGCGGGCCCCTCCGCCGTCTCGATCACCGTGCCGTCGAGGGCGAGCGCGGTGGCGCCGGACGGGTTGGAGATACGGATGTCCCGGTCGAGGGTGAACGGGTCGAACCCGGTGACGAGGATCCGCCGCAGCCCGGTGTGGCGCGCCGGGTAACGGATGTCGCCCTGCCCGCGCGAGGTCCGCTCCAAGGAGCCCAGCAGCGCGCGCCGTTGGGAGTCGCTCAGCCCGAACTCCGGCTCCCAGGTGCGCACGTCCCGGGTCATCCCGAGCCGCGCCCAGTACAGCGGCCGGTCGTCGTCGCGGCTGAGGTCGCCCTCGGCCGGCCCCCGCCCCTGCGCCCGGTCGACGGCCCGCCGCCACAGGGCCGATCCCTCGCGTACGACGATCCGGCGCGCCTGCGCGTACGAGCGGGCGCCGGCCAGCGCCCGCGCCAACCGCGGTGCCACGTCGTCGAATCCGGACCGTTGCAGGATCTCCCGCGGTACGGCCCGGTCGAGGCGCTGTTCCTCGACGGTGGGGGAGGGGGCGGTCGCCGCGTGCGCCACCGGCGCCGCCGATGCGCCGGTCAGGAGGGTGATGACGAGCATGCCGGTCCGAACGCCGAGGATCTTCAAGGGAGATGGCCTTCCGTCGCCGTGGGGTGCGTGGTGCCGTGCGGTCGTCCGGGGCGCAGTATCGCGCGCGGGACACGGTGTGGTCTACGCCACGGGGAGGCAGCGGGCCGCCTGCCGCAGCACGGCCGGGAAGGCCCGCCCGCCCGGCCTCGACGAGCCGCACCCCGCCCGGCAGCCGACTCCGCGGGCCTGGGCGGGGTGCCGGGTGCCGTGGGGTTTCGAGTCACTGGTGTCCGCGTGCACGCGCGTGGGGGCTGCGCCCCAGCCCCCCTTCGGCCTGAACGGCCTCGTCCTCAAACGCCGGACGGGCTGAGTGGCGCCTGCTCGCCGTTGACATTCCGTTCGCACAGCCAGGTCGGGGTCGTGGCGGCGGTGCCGGCGGGCAGGTGGCGCGGCGTCCCCGGGGTCGTCACTCCACCGGCTCGCCCAACAGGCGCAGGAAGTCGCGGAACGCGCCCGGCATGTCCACCGACTCCGGGTCCAGGAGCCACTGGTACTGCAGGCCGTCCATCACCGCCACCAGGAGGGGCGCCGTGCGCTGCGGGGTCAGGCCGTTGGGGAGGCGGTCGCCGTACTCGGCGCGCAGGACGTCCGCCATGTTCTCGCGCACCTGGCGGTACCGCTCGGTGAAGTACTCCCGCGCCGGATGCCCCTCCGTGACGCTCTCGCCGAGCAGCGCCGAGAAGGTCTGGATGATGGCGGGCCGCATCGCGTTGTACTCGACGAGCGAGGCCAGCAGGTCCGTCCGCCACCGCGTGTCCGGCACCGCGTCCCACTGGTCCCGCTCCTTCAGCACGGCGACCAGCAGCGCCTCCTTGGTCGGGAAGTGGTGCAGCAGCCCCTGCTGGGTGAGCCCCACCCGCTCCGCGACCGCGCCCAGGCTCGCGCCCCGGTAACCGCGCTCCGCGATCACCTCCAGCGCCGCCCGGACGATCTCCGCCCGCCGCTCCTCGCTCCTGACCCTGGCGTTCATGGCGCCACCGTACGACACCGGCACCCCAGCGGCATTACGGCGAGATAACGAAACCTACCGCTCTACAGGTAACCGATGCACGATGGAGGGACCTGACGCACTCAACGAGGAGGCACCGCGATGGCGGCAACCCCGGCGAACCGCACCGACCAGGCCCGCGAGGCGGTCGTCGAGGCGGCCCTCGGCAAGCTGGACCTGGAGGCGAAGGCCCGGCTGCTGTCCGGCCAGGACATGTGGTCCCTGCCCGCCCTGCCGGAGATCGGCCTGGACTCCCTCGTCATGTCCGACGGACCGATCGGCGTCCGGGGCGTGCGCTGGACCGCCGACGACCCCTCCATCGCCCTCCCCTCCCCGACCGCCCTCGCCGCCACCTGGGATCCCGCGCTCGCCCGCCGCGCCGGCACCCTCCTCGCCCAGGAGGCCCGCCGCAAGGGCGTCCACGTGCTGCTCGCGCCCACCGTGAACCTGCACCGCTCCCCGCTGGGCGGCCGCCACTTCGAGGCCTACAGCGAGGACCCCTACCTGACCGGACGCATCGGCGCCGGATACGTCACCGGCGTACAGGAGGGCGGCGTCGGCACCACGGTGAAGCACTTCGTCGCCAACGACGCCGAGACCGACCGCTTCACGGTGAACAACCTCGTCCCCGAGCGCGCCCTGCGCGAGCTCTACCTGGCGCCCTTCGAGTTCATCGTCGGCAACGCCCGCCCCTGGGGCGTCATGACCGCCTACAACTCGGTCAACGGCACGACGATGACCGAGCACCGCCGCCTCGTCGAGGAAGTGCTGCGCGGCGAGTGGGGCTTCGACGGCTTCAACGTCTCGGACTGGACGGCCGCCCGGGACACCGTCGGGGCCCTGAAGGGCGGCCTCGACGTCGCCATGCCCGGCCCGCGCACCGTCTACGGCGCGGCGCTCGTCCAGGCCGTGCGCGAGGGCAGGGCCGAGGAGGCCGAGGTCGACGAGGCCGTCCGCAACGTCCTGCGGCTGGCCGCCCGCGTCGGCGTCCTGGAGGGCGCCGACCCGGTCGTCACCGAGCCGCCGAAGAGCGTCGACGGCACCGCGCTCGCCCGGGAGATCGCCCGCCGCTCCTTCGTCCTGGTCCGCAACCAGGGCGCCCTGCCCCTCAGGCCCGGGCGCGTCGCGCTGATCGGTGCCGCCGCCCGCGACGCCCGCGTCCTCGGCGGCGGCTCCGCCACCGTCTTCCCGGCCCGCGTGGTCTCCCCGCTGGAGGGACTGACCGCGGCCCTGCCCGAGGGCACCCTGCGCTACGCGGTCGGCGCCGACCCGAACACCGAACTCGCCGTCGCCGACAAGGGCTTCCGCCTCAGGGCCGTCTGCCGCGACGCGGCCGGCAACGTCATCGGCACCGGCTCCGCCCCGAGCGGCCTGATCCAGTGGATGGGTTCCGACCTCCCCGAGGGCGTCACCCACGACACCCTGCACACCGTCGAGCTGACCGGCACCTTCACCCCGCGCGACACCGGCACCCACACCTTCGGCGTCCGCGGCCTGGGCGCCTTCACGCTGGTCGTCGACGGCACGACGTACTACGACGACGTCCAGCGCCCGGAGAAGGGCGACCCCTTCTCGGCGTTCTTCGGCACCCCCGTGCCCCGCGCCGAGGTCCCCCTCACCGCCGGACAGCCGGTCGACGTCAGCCTCACCCACCGCGTCGAACTGCCCGCCGACCTGCCCATGACGGTCGTCACCTTCGCCCTCTGCCACCAGGAGCCGCAGCGCGACCCCGACGAGCTGATCGCCGAGGCGGTCGAGGCGGCCCGGGACGCCGACACGGCCGTCGTCGTGGTCGCCACCACCGAGCGCGTGGAGTCGGAAGGGTACGACCGCACCGACCTCGACCTGCCCGGCCGGCAGAACGACCTCGTCCGCGCCGTCGCCGCCGCCAACCCCAACACCGTCGTGGTCGTCAACTCCGGCTCCCCGGTGGAGCTGCCGTGGCGGGAGAAGGTCGCCGCGGTGCTGCTGAGCTGGTTCCCCGGCCAGGAGGGCGGCGCGGCCCTCGCGGACGTCCTCGTCGGCGCGCACGAGCCCGGCGGCCGGCTGCCCACCACCTGGGGCCCGCTGGCCGACGCCCCCGTCACCGAGGTCGTCCCGACCGACGGTGAACTGCGCTACGACGAGGGCGTGTTCATCGGCTACAGCGCCTGGGAGAAGGCGGGCCGGACCCCCTCGTACCCCTTCGGGCACGGCCTGGGCTACACCGAGTGGACCTACGAGCCCGTCGACGTGGACGGCACGACGGCCACCGTCCGCGTCCGCAACTCCGGCCGGCGCGCGGGCCGCGAGGTCGTCCAGGTCTACCTGGCCCCCACCGAGCCCGGCCCCGAGCGCCCCGCCCGCCGGCTGGCCGGCTTCGCGGTCGTCGAGGCGGCACCCGGCGAGAGCGCCGAGACCGTGATCGAGATCCCGCGCCGCGCTTTCGAGATCTGGGACGAGGCGACCGGCGCGTGGTCGTTTGTGAAGGGTTCGTACGAGATCCAGATCAGTCGCTCGATCACGGACCGCCGCCTCACCGCGACGATTAACGTCTGAACCGGGACACGTCCCCGCCGGCCGTCCGGGACGACTCCCCACGAGCAGCCCCGGTCCGGGACCTGACCCCTGGACCGGGGCTCACGACGCCCCTTCAGCGGGCGGAGAAGCCGTACACCGTCTGCGAACGGAACACCTCGCCCGGCCGCAGCACCGTCGTCGGGAACTCCGGCCGGTTCGGGGAGTCGGGGAAGTGCTGGGTCTCCAGCGCGACACCGTCGCCCGGCGCGAACGGGCCGGTCAGGTAGTCGGCGGTGTACAGCTGCAGGCCGGGCTCGGTGGTCGCCACGGTCAGCGCCCGCCCGGAGGCCGGGTCGTACAGCTCGGCCACCTCCACGGGCCGCGCGGTGACCCCCTTGTCCAGCACGAAGTTGTGGTCGTACCCGGCGCCGACCTTCCGCGCCCGCCGGAAGTCGAAGCGCGTGTCCGTCACGTCCTCGGTCCCGGTCGGGATCAGGTCCGCGTCGACCGGAGTGAACCGCGAGGCGGCGATGCGCAGTTCGTGCCCGCCCGCGCTGCCCGAGCCGGCCAGGTTGAAGTAGCTGTGGTTGGTGAGGTTGACGACCGTCGGGGCGTCCGTGACCGCCTCGTAGGCGATCCGCAGCGCCCCCGAGGCGTCCAGCGTGTACGTCGCCGAGACCTCCAGCCGCCCCGGGAAGCCCTCCTCGCCGTCCGCGCTCACCCGGCTGAGCCGCACCCCGTCCGTGACCGGCGTCACGTCCCACACGCGCTTGTCGAAGCCGCGCTCGCCGCCGTGCAGGGAGTTCGGCGCGTTGTTGGGCGCGAGCGTGTGGGTGCGGCCGTCCAGCGTGAAGCGGGCGCCCGCGATCCGGTTCGCGTACCGGCCGACCAGGGCGCCGAAATAGGGCCCGGGGTGGGCCAGATAGCCCTCCAGGTCCGCGAACCCCAGCACCACGTCCGCCGTACGCCCGTCCCGGTCCGGGACCTCGGCCGACTGCACGATCCCGCCGTACGACAGGATCCGCACCCGCACGCCCGCCCGCTGAAGGGTCCAGCGGTGGACGGGGGTGCCGTCGGGAAGTGTGCCGAAGAGTTCGTTCATGTGCGGAACTTTAGGTCACCGACGTGATCCTGCGATACGCGATCTCGGCCAGCCGCGCCTGCCCGTTCACACTGGGGTGGAACCAGTCCCAGTGGCTGAGCTGCCGCGTCCCGAAGCGGTAGTCGTACACCGCGCCCCCGTCGAACCGGCACCGCACGTCCTTCGCGCACACCTCCTTCAGCACGGCGTTGTACTCCTCCACCCGGTCCTGCACGGTGTCCCGCCGCTCGGTCGCCGCCGTGTCCAGGGCGTCCGCGTCCGCCAGCATGGAGGGGCAGATGCCCAGCTTCCACACCTGCTTGCCGAGCGGGTTCGTGCGCCCCTCGGACCACAGCCGCTTGAGGTTCGGCACGCTCGCCACGTACACCTGCGTCTTCGGCAGCTTCGCGCGCAGGGTGGCCAGCGCGTCCTCGAAGTCGGCGCGGAAGTCCGCCACCGACGTCATCGCCGAGGTCGAGGCCCGGCAGGCGTCGTTCGCCCCCACCATCACCGTGACCAGCTGCGGCCGGCGTGTCACCGCCCGGCCGATCTGCCCCGGCAGGTCCGCCATCCGCGCCCCGGTCACCGCGTAGTTCCAACTGCGCTCGGCCGCCCGCGCCTTCCCCAGCAGCCGTACCGCGAGACTGTCGACCTCAGGACTGCTGCCGGTCGCCCACGACACCTCCGGGCAGTCCGTGAGGATGGAACAGGCGTCGAAGCCGCGCGTGATGGAGTCGCCGACGGCCGCGACCGAGGCCGGGCTCACGTCCCACACCGGCGTCGGATGCGCGCTCTTCGCGTGCGTGGTCCGCGGCGCGCCCGAGCCGCCGCCGACGGCGTCACAGCCGGCGACGCCCAGCACGGCCGCCACGGCGGTGGCGACGACGGCCCGTGAGCGGTGGCCCGGCTTCCGCATCCCCCGTGATCCCCTCGGTCGGCGGTACAGACGTACATGGGTGTTCCCACCCATAACAACGCGCGCGAGTTCCCGACCCCCGCACCCTGCAACGGATCACCCCCGTACAGGCGTCCTGCCGGGTGAATGGCGGACGTTTCGCGGCCATGGGACCGACGGTACGTCACACTCCTTGCGCCGCCGCACGGTAGCCTCGCCATCAACGTGGCTGCCCTGCCACCGCCGCCATGCCAGCCTGCCAGCCTGTCCCGCTCTGCCCGGAGGTCCCGGTGACGACACGTGGAGTTCTGTACGTGCACTCCGCGCCGCGCGCGCTGTGCCCGCACGTCGAGTGGGCCGTCGCCGGGGTGCTCGGCACGCGCGTCAGCCTCGACTGGATCCGGCAGCCGGCGGCTCCCGGCACCTGGCGCTCGGAGTTCTCCTGGAAGGGCGAGGCGGGCACCGCCTCCAAGCTCGCCTCGGCGCTGCGCGGCTGGCACCTGCTGCGCTTCGAGGTCACGGCCGAGCCCTGCCCCACCGCCGAGGGCGAGCGCTACAGCTGCACTCCCGACCTGGGCATCTTCCACGCCGTCACCGGCATCCACGGCGACATCCTGATCCCCGAGGACCGGCTCAGGGCGGCCCTGGTCCGCTCCCAGCAGGACGAGACGGACCTGGAGGCGGAGATCGCCAAGCTGCTGGGCAAGCCGTGGGACGACGAACTCGAACCCTTCAGGTACGCGGGAGAGGGCGCCCCGGTCCGCTGGCTGCACCAGGTGGTGTGAGTCCGCGCCGACACGCTGAAGGGCCCTCACCTTCCGGTGGGGGCCCTTAGATTGCGTACAGGCCGTTCTCAGACCGTGCGGAACGCCAGCACCACGTTGTGCCCGCCGAAGCCGAACGAGTCGTTCAGCGCGGCGATACGGCCCTCCACGGGCAGCTTGCGGGCCTCGCCGCGGACCACGTCGGCGTTGGCCTCCGCCTCCGGGTCGAGGTTCTCGACGTTGATGGTCGGCGGGGCCACCCGGTGGTACAGGGCGAGGACGGTCGCGACCGTCTCCACGCCGCCCGCGCCACCCAGCAGATGACCGGTCATCGACTTGGTCGCGGAGACCGCCATGTGGTCCGCGTCGTCGCCGAACACCTTGCGCAGCGCCTTCAGTTCCGCGATGTCACCGGCCGGCGTCGACGTCGCGTGCGCGTTGACGTGCACGATCTCCGCCGGGTCCAGGTCGGTGCGCTCCAGCAGGTTCTGCAGCGCGTGCGAGATGCCGCGGCCCTCGGGCTCGGGCTGCACGATGTCGTGGCTGTCGGCGGAGATGCCCTGCCCGACCGCCTCGGCGTACACCCGGGCCCCGCGCTTGGCGGCATGCTCGGCGGACTCCAGGACGACCACGCCGGCGCCCTCGCCGAGCACGAAGCCGTCCCGGGCGACGTCGTAGGGACGCGAGGCGCCCTGCGGGTCGTCGTTGTTCTTGGACATCGCCATCATGTTGCCGAACGCGGCGATGGGCAGCGGGTGGATCGCCGCCTCCGTGCCGCCCGCGACCACGACGTCGGCGCGGCCCGTGCGGATCATCTCGATGGCGTAGCCGATGGCCTCCGCGCCCGAGGCGCAGGCCGAGACCGGGGTGTGCACGCCCGCCCGGGCGCCCACGGCCAGACCCACGTTGGCGGAGGGGCTGTTCGGCATCAGCATGGGCACGGTGTGCGGGGAGACGCGGCGGACGCCCTTCTCCTTGAGCACGTCGTACTGGTCGAGCAGCGTCGTCACGCCGCCGATGCCGGAGGCGATGACCGCACCGAGGCGGTCGGGGTCGATGTTCGGGTCCTCGCCGGCCTTGCCCTCGAAACCGGCGTCGGCCCACGCCTCCTTGGCGGCGATCAGCGCGAACTGCGCCGAGCGGTCCAGGCGGCGGGCCTGCGGCCGCGGGATGACCTCGGTGGGCTCCACGGCGACGGGCGCGGCGATCCGGACCGCCTGTTCGGCGGCCCAGTCCTGCTCCAGGGGCTTGACGCCGGAACGTCCGGCGACCAGGCCCTCCCAGGTAGAGGCTGCGTCGCCACCCAGCGGTGTGGTTGCGCCGATACCGGTGACGACCACGGTGCGATTGGTCGGGCTCACGGGAATTCTTTCTCCAACGATTACGAGGATTCAGCGGCGCCACCGCCGGGTGGCGGGGCCAGGCAGCCAGGACCTAGAGGGTGACTCAGGCCTGGTGCTTGAGGATGTAGTCGGTCGCGTCACCGACCGTCTTGAGGTTCTTGACGTCCTCGTCCGGGATCTTGACGTCGAAGCGCTCTTCGGCGGCGACGACGACCTCGACCATGGACAGCGAGTCGACGTCCAGGTCGTCGGTGAAGGACTTGTCCAGCTGGACGTCCTCAACCGGGATGCCGGCGATCTCGTTCACGATGTCGGCGAGACCGGCGACGATCTCTTCCTGAGTGGCGGCCATGTCAGGCGCTCCTTCGTTGTGATCCAGAGGGTTTGGCAGTGTGACCCGTGCCGGACCGGTCGTGGTCCGGCACGGAGTGCCTAGGGGAGGGTAACGACAGTCGCGGCGTAGACGAGACCCGCCCCGAAGCCGATGACGAGCGCGGTGTCGCCGCTCTTCGCCTCGCCGGTCGCCAGAAGCCGCTCCATCGCGAGCGGGATCGAGGCGGCCGAGGTGTTGCCGGTGGTGCGTACGTCGCGCGCGACCGTGACGTGCTCCGGCAGTTTCAGCGTCTTCACCATCGAGTCGATGATCCGCTCGTTGGCCTGGTGGGGAATGAAGACGTCCAGGTCGTTCGCGCTGATCCCGGCCGCGTCCAGCGCCTGCTGGGCGACCTTCGCCATCTCGAACACGGCCCAGCGGAACACCGCCTGGCCCTCCTGCGTGATCGCAGGGAACTTCTCGACCGGGCCCTCGCGGTAGTCCGTCCACGGCACGGTCTGCTTGATGGTCTCGGACTTGTCGCCCTCGGAGCCCCACACGGTCGGGCCGATCGCCGGCTCGTTGGAGGGGCCCACCACGACCGCGCCCGCCCCGTCGCCGAACAGGAAGGCCGTCGCCCGGTCCTCCAGGTCGGTCAGGTCGGACAGCCGCTCCACGCCGATGACGAGGACGTACTCCGCGCTGCCCTCGACGATCATGCCCTTGGCGAGCGTGAGGCCGTAGCCGAAGCCCGCGCAGCCGGCCGAGATGTCGAACGCGGCGGCCTTGTTCGTGCCGAGCTTGTCGGCGATCTCGGTCGCCACGGCCGGGGTCTGCTTGAAGTGCGAGACGGTCGAGACGATCACGCCGCCGATCTGCTCGGCGGAGATCCCGGCGTCGGCGATCGCCTTGCCGGACGCCTCGATCGACATCGCGGCGACCGTCTCCTCGTCGGAGGCCCAGTGCCGGGTCTCGATGCCGGAGCGCGAGCGGATCCACTCGTCGGACGAGTCGATCCTCTCCAGGATCACCTCGTTCGGCACGACCCGGGTCGGACGGTAGCCGCCCACACCGAGGACGCGCGCGTACGGGGCGCCCTTGCTGGGCTTGATCTTCGACATTCTCGCGGCTCCTTCTAGGCGTGCTCGGCGACGAGCTCGCGAGCGGCGTCGAGGTCGTCGGGGGTCTTCAGGGCCAGCGTCTGCACACCCGGCAGCGCCCGCTTGGCGAGCCCGGTCAGCGTGCCGCCCGGGCACACCTCCAGCAGCGCCGTGACGCCGAGCTCCTTGAACGTCTCCATGCACAGGTCCCAGCGGACCGGGTTGGCGACCTGGCCGACCAGCCGCTCCAGCACCTCGGTGCCGGTGGCGACGGCCTGACCGTCCTTGTTGGAGACGTAGGTGACCTTCGGGTCGGCCGGGTCGAGCTCGGCCGCGGCCTTGGCCAGGGTGTCCACCGCCGGGGCCATGTGGTGCGTGTGGAAGGCGCCGGCGACCTTCAGCGGGACGACCTTGCGGACGCCCTCGGGCTTGTCCTCGCTCAGCGCGGCGAGCTGCTCCAGCGTGCCCGCGGCGACGATCTGGCCGGCGCCGTTGACGTTCGCGGCGGTCAGACCGAGCTTCTCCAGGTGCGCGGCGCTCACCTCCGGGTCGCCGCCGAGCAGCGCCGACATACCGGTCTCGGTGACCGCGGCGGCCTCGGCCATCGCCAGACCCCGCTTGCGTACGAGGGTCAGCGCGGCGGTGTCGTCGAGGACACCGGCGAAGGCGGCGGCGGTGATCTCGCCGACGGAGTGGCCGGCGACCGCGCCGGGCGAGGTGTCACCCAGTGCCGCGCCGGACAGGATGCCGGCGGCGACCAGCAGCGGCTGGGCCACCGCGGTGTCCCGGATGGCGTCCGCGTCGGCCTGGGTGCCGTAGTGGGCGAGGTCCAGTCCGATGGCGTCCGACCACGCGGCGACGCGGTCGGCGGCACCGGGCAGTTCGAGCCAGGGGTTCAGGAAGCCGGGCGTCTGGGCGCCCTGGCCGGGAGCGACGAGTACGAGCACTCTCACACTCTCTCTTGTGGACGGCCACGACCGCCCGTGGGGACAGGGACGAAGAACGCGTAGGGGTTTTGTGGGCCCCCGACAAAAGACTAGGCCGGAAGATCTCCATCGGCCAGACGCCCCAGGATGAGCGCGATACGCAGTGTGAACGCGGAGCGTACATCAGAGGGCGACCATCCGGTGACGTCTGTCACACGTCGGAGCCGGTAGCGCACGGTGTTCGGGTGAACGAAGAGCATCCGGGCCGCGCCCTCCAGACTGGACGCCTGTTCGAGATAGACGGAGAGCGTCTCCAGGAGGGCCGAGCCGGCCTCCTCCAGCGGTCTGTAGATCTCCTCCACCAGTTGCTCGCGCGCACTGGGATCACCGGCGATCGCGCGTTCCGGAAGCAGGTCGTCCGCCAGCACCGGGCGCGGGGCGTCCTGCCAGGCGGAACACGCCTTCAGCCCGGCCGCCGCGGCCTGCGCGGACCGGGTGGCGGCCAGCAGGTCCGGCACCACGGGCCCGGCCACCACGGGCCCGGCGGCATACGGTCCGATCAGGGACTTCGCGACGGCGAGCGGGTTGTCGCTGCCGCCGGCGATGACCACCAGCCGGTCGCCGAGCACACCGGTCAGCACCTGGAGCTTGGCGTGCCGGGCGGCGCGCCGGATCGCCTCCACGGTCAGCTCCGAGTCCCCGTCGGGGGCCGTTCCCAGCACGACGCAGACATGCTCGGGCGCGTTCCAGCCGAGCGCGGCGGCCCGGCTCACGGCCCCCTCGTCGGCCTCGCCGCTCAGCACCGCGTTCACCACCAGCGACTCCAGCCGTGCGTCCCAGGCACCGCGTGCCTCGGCGGCCTGGGCGTAGACCTGGGCGGTGGCGAAGGCGATCTCACGGGCGTAGACCAGCAGCGCCTCGCGCAGCACGCTCTCGTCCCCGGGAGCCGCCACCTCCTCGATCGCGGACTCCATCACCTCGATCGTCGTGCGCACCATCTCCACGGTCTGCCGCAGCGTGATCGCCCGGGTCAGCTCGCGGGGCGCGGTGCCGAACACGTCGGTCGAGATGGCCTGCGGGGCGTCCGGACGCCGGAACCACTCGGTGAAGGCGGCGATACCGGCCTGGGCGACCAGCCCGATCCAGGAACGGTTCTCCGGCGGCATCGCCCGGTACCACGGCAGCGTCTCGTCCATCCGCGCGATCGCCTGCGCGGCCAGCGATCCGGAGGACTTCTCCAGCCGCTTCAGGGTCGCGGCGTGGGCATGGAGGTCGTGCGCGGCGACTTCGTTCTTGCGGACTTCGGGTTCGGGCACGGGGACAAGACTGCCTTATCAGGACCTGAGTGCGCGCCGCCGGGTGCCGGGTGCGGGCTACCGTGGGGTGCGTGATGGACGTACGGCGCGCTGCTGAGCGTTACCCAGGGGGCAACCCGGCGGCCGGCATCGAGTCGTGGCACGCCTTCTCCTTCGGGCCGCACTACGACCCCGGCAACCTCCGCTTCGGCGCGGTGATCGCCTGCAACGAGGAGCGGCTCGCGCCCGGCGCCGGGTTCGACGAGCACCCGCACAGCCACACCGAGATCGTGACGTGGGTCGTCGAGGGCGAGCTCACCCACCGGGACTCCACCGGGCACGAGACGCGGGTGCGCCCCGGGGACGTGCAGCGGCTGAGCGCGGCGGCGGGCGTCCGGCACGTCGAGCGCAACGACACCGGCGCCCCGCTGACCTTCGTGCAGATGTGGCTGGCGCCCCGGCGGCCGGGCGGCGAGCCGTCGTACGAGATCGTCCGCGGCATCGCCGACTCCACCCCGTACGCCGTCCCGGAGGCGGGCGCGATGCTGCACGTACGGCGGCTGGCGGCGGGGGAGCGGACGGCGGTGCCGGACGGGGCGTACGTGTACGTCCACGTCGTGCGCGGCGAGGTGCGCCTGGAGGCGGAGAAGCTGGGCCCGGGCGACGCGGCGCGCATCACGGACGCCGAGGACCTGGAGGCGGTCGGCGCGACCCGGGCCGAGCTCCTGGTGTGGGAGATGGCCCCCTGACGCGTGCCTACCGCGCCTCGGCCAGCACCGCGTCCGTGAACGCCGGCCACGCCTCGACGGCCCACGGCCCGAAGTCCCGGTCGGCGAGCGCGACGGCGGCGAGGCCCGCGTCCGGGTCGACCCACAGGAACGTCCCCGACTGGCCGAAGTGACCGAAGGTGCGCGGCGAACTCGAACCGCCCGTCCAGTGCGGCGACTTGGAGTCCCGGATCTCGAAGCCGAGCCCCCAGTCGTTGGGGTTCTGGTGGCCGTAGCCCGGCAGCACGCCCTTGGTGCCCGGGTACTGGACCGTCATCGCCTCGGCGACCGTGCGCGGGTCCAGCAGCCTCGGCGCCTGGACCTCCGCCGCGAACCGCAGCAGGTCGCCGACCGTCGAGACCCCGTCCTTCGCCGGGGAGCCGTCCAGCGTCGTGGCCGTCATGCCCAGCGGCTCCAGCACGGCCTGGCGCAGGTACTCGCCGAAGGGGATGTCCGTGGCCTTGGCGATGTGGTTGCCGAGCTGCTCGAAACCGGCGTTGGAGTACAGCCGGCGCTCGCCGGGCGGCGCCGTGACGCGGTGCTCGTCGAAGGCGAGGCCGGAGGTGTGCGCGAGCAGGTGCCGCACCGTCGACCCGGGCGGACCGGCCGGCTCGTCGAACTCGATCGCCCCCTCCTCGTACGCGACGAGCGCCGCGTACGCCGCGAGCGGCTTCGTGACCGAGGCCAGCGCGAAGCGGCGGTCCACGGCACCACGGACACCGAGCACGGTCCCGTCGGCCCGCACGACACCCGCCGCGACGGCGGGAACCGGCCACTTTTCGATCAACGCGAGACTCTCCAAGGACATGCAGCCGAGCCTAAGCCGCTCACAGCCGCAGCATCATCGTGGGGTCCGGCTTGTGCACGAACCCGAGGGAGGCGTGGAGCGGCTCGGCCTCCGCCGACGCGGTGAGCATGACCTGCCCGGCCCCGCGCGCACGGAACCAGACCAGCAGCTCCTCCATGCAGGCGCGCGCGTATCCCCGGCGGTGGGGGAGCGTCCGGGTCGGTGGCGACGCTGAAGACGTATCCGGCCCGCCCGTGCGGGTTGCCCGCCTTGCCGATGCGGTAGTCGACCGTGCCGGCCACCAGCGCGGCCGGCGCCCCCGGCCGGTCGGGGTGGTCGACGACGAACGCCGCGAAGTCGCCGTCCACGTCGGCCAGTCGCCGCTCCAGCGTCGGCAGCGCCTCCTCGTGCCACGCGACGGAGGCGTCTCCGCCCGGCAGTTCGTCGATCATCACCTGGCGCAGGCGCAGCACTTCCCGCGCGTCCTCGGGCCCGGCACGGCGTACAAGACTCATACGGGGCACGCCAACGAGGGCCGGCCCGCCCCGTCCTGCCGATTTCTTACCGGGGCGGGTTGCCTGGAGTGCGCTCGAAGGTCATAGCGTGGTGGGCATGACGGTGATGGAGACCACGCGTACCAGGACCGACAGCTGCGGTGCCCCACCCCACCCGCACCGGCGTCCCGAAGGCCAGGACAGTTACACGATCAGCGAGGTCGTCGCCTTCACCGGGCTGACCGCGCACACCCTGCGCTGGTACGAGCGCATCGGTCTGATGCCGCACGTCGACCGCTCCCACACCGGCCAGCGCCGCTACAGCAACCGCGACCTCGACTGGCTGGACTTCGTCGGCAAGCTCCGGCTCACCGGCATGCCGGTCGCCGACATGGTGCGCTACGCCGAGCTGGTCCGCGAGGGCGATCACACCTTCGGCGAGCGGTTCGAACTGCTGGAGGCGACCCGGCGCGACGTGCTCGCCAGGATCGCCGAACTGCAGGACACCCTCGCGGTGCTCGACCGGAAGATCAGTTTCTACGCGGACGCCGACCGCGCCCGCGCCTACGAGGCGGAGAGGGCCCGATGACCGACGGCAGCATCCCGACCGCACGACTCGGCGACACCGGCCCCGAGGTCGGCGTCCAGGGCCTGGGCTGCATGGGGATGAGCTTCGCCTACGGCCCCGCGGACGCGAAGGAGTCGCGGGCCACCCTGGAGCGGGCGCTGGAGCTGGGCGTCACCCTGTACGACACCGCGGACGCCTACGGCCAGGGCGAGAACGAGAAGTTCCTCGCGCCGTTCTTCACGGCCCACCGGGACCAGGTGGTCATCGCCACCAAGTTCGCCCTGTCGATCCCGCCGGACGACCCCACCCGCCGGATCATCCGCAACGACCCGCCCTACATCCGCCAGGCCGTCGAGGCCAGCCTCCGGCGGCTCGGCGTCGACGTGATCGACCTCTACTACATGCACCGGCGCGACGAGAACGTGCCGATCGAGGAGAGCGTCGGCACGATGGCCGAGCTGGTGCGCGAGGGCAAGGTCAGGCACCTGGGCCTGAGCGAGGTCACCGCCGGCGAGCTGCGCGCCGCGCACGCCGTGCACCCGATCGCCGCCGTGCAGTCGGAGTGGTCGCTGTTCAGCCGGGACATCGAGGCGAACGTGGTGCCGGCCGCACGTGACCTGGGCGTCGCCCTCGTCCCGTACTCCCCGCTCGGCCGCGGCTTCCTCACCGGCTCCTTCACCCGCGCGGACCAGGAGCTCACCGCCGACGACTTCCGCCGCCAGCAGCCCCGCTTCACCGGCGAGAACGCGGAGGCCAACGCGGCCCTGCTGGAGCCGATCCGCACGGTGGCCGCCGCCCACGGCGCCTCCCTCGGCCAGATCGCCCTGGCCTGGGTCCAGCAGCGGGCGTCCGTCCACGGCCTCCCCGTCGTCCCCATCCCCGGCACCCGCAGGCCGACCCGGGTGGAGGAGAACGCGGCGGCGACCCGCATCGCCCTCACGGACGACGAACTGGCCCTGCTGGAGCCGATCGCGGGCAAGGTGGCGGGCGACCGGTACGCGGACATGAGGTTCTCCTCCGCCGGCCGCGAGTGACTCACAGCTCCGCCAGCAGCTCCGCCTTCTTCGTGGAGAACTCCTCGTCGGTCACCAGCCCCGCCTGGTGGAGTTCTCCCAGATGACGGATGCGCTCGGCGATGTCGGCGGGATCGCGGCGGGCCGGCGGCACAGGTGCCGGCCCGCACTCCCGCACCGCCGCCAGCACCGCCGCCGCGAACGGCAGCGACTCGTGCACGGCCCCGTATCCCAGCCCGAACACCACGGACGCCGGATCCTGGTCGGGCTGCGCGGCCCCGTCCGCCGCGCGCCGCAGCAGCCGTAGATGCCCCTCGAACACCTCTGGCGAGCGCCATTCCACGCCCGCCAGCTCCGCGACCGGAAAACTCTGGTCCCCGGCTTTCCACTTCGCCGACGACGCCCCCGTCCAGAACCAGCGGAAGGTCACCGTCCGCCCGTCGAAGGACGCCTTCGCGTCGTACGCCTTGAACTGCCGGGGCGCCTCGGGCGCGGCCACCAGGAAGCGTTCCGCCGGCGTGGCGCCGTCGCTCAGCCGCGCCCGCAGCTCGTCGGCGTAGTACTCCGCGAGCGTCTCCCGCTCGGCCGGCAGCACCAGCCGGTAGGGATCGCAGGTCTCCTTCAGCTGCCCGGCCGCCGCCTCCAGCAGCGGGTCGGCGCCGGCGCGCAGCTCGGCCCGCAGCACGACCGTGCCGCGCCTGCCCGGTGTGAGCGTCACCCCCGAGACCGCCTCCAGCGGAACCCGGCGCTCTCCCAGCGCCTGGAAGAGCCTGGGCGTGCGCATCCCCCGTTCGTAACGGATGAGCACGGAGTCGGACTCGAACTCCCAGGCGGCATGAAATCCGGCCAGTACGTCACCCATGCGGCTCATCGTATGCGCGACCCGCTTCCGCGTCGCCACCCCGCGCACACCGCAGTTCCTGCGCCTCTACGCGCGTCCGGCCGCCGTCGCACCGGACAAACCCGCGCTGCACACCGCATCCTCGCGCGTGCACCGCACCGAGCGGTACGCGCCAACTCCGATGTCGGCGAAGTTCTCCAGGCTCTCCGTGCCGGGCTCGAAATAGCCCGCGTGTCCCTTCGCGCCCCGCGCCGACAGCACCCGCGCCCCGAACGCGGCCGACACCGGGTCGGCGCCGTGTCCGAGCCCGCCGACCTCCAGGTAGGGCACGTCCTGGATCCAGTCGGTGGCGTCCCGCATCGCCCACACATGGGCGGTCGTGTGCAGGTTCGCGGCCTTCTGCACGCGCATGCCGGGGCTGGCCGCCACGGCTATGTCGATCACCCGGCGCGGCAGGGTGTGCGCGGCGACCCCGCACACCACGGAGCCGTAGCTGTGGCAGAACAGCGACACCGGCGCGCTCCCGGGCAGGGCCCGCACCAGCGCGTTCAGCCGGACCGCGCCGTCCTCGGCGCGCATCGCGGTGGCCGACTCGATGCCGAGGCCGGCCGGTGCCGTGTAGTCGGCCCAGGCGATCACGGCCGTCCGGGTGTCCGGGCTCGCCGCCTGCTCGGCCGCGTACAGGGACTTGGCCATGCCGACCGGGGCCGAGTACTGGCGGTAGGTCTTCTGGAAGGTGAGCAGGTCGGTGTCGACGCCGGGCACGACGACCGAGATCCGCCGGGCCTTCTGCAGGCTGCCGAACACCTCGGCGACCCGGCCGGAACCGTCGGGGTCGAAGGCGAGGATGTGCCGGCCCGGGCGCAGCAGCTGCTCGTAGCGGTGCATGCGGCGGCCCGCCTCGTGCTGCCCGGCGGGCGTGAGGCGGCTGTCGTGCATCCGTTTCAGCTCGGTCCTGCGCTGGTGGTCGAGGGCGAACCGGTTGGCGCGGTAGCGCAGGGCGACGGGGGCGCCGTTCATGTTGCCGACCGCGAGCGGGTAGCGGCGGGCGAGGCCGGCCCGCTCGCTCGCGGTGAGCGAGGCGAAGAAGCGGGTCAGGACGGCGGGGCTCGCGGTGGGGTCCGGGAGCCGGTGTCCGTGCAGGCGGCCGTGGTCCCAGGCGGTGAGCGAGGCCTGCAGCGGGGTGGCCACCCGGTGGGTGCGCAGGGCCGTCCAGCCGGTGGTCGCCAGCATCACGAACACCACGGCCAGCGCGAGCAGGGCGCGCCAGACGTTCAGTGGCGGGGAGGTGTCGAAGGAAGTCACTGGGAGGACACACTAGGAGAACGGGAGGGTCTCGCGTGAGCCGAGTGACACGGATCACGTTTCGATAAACCAGTCCCGCCCCAGGGGTGTCTCAGCGTGTCCGCCAGTTCTCCGTGAGTGCCGGTCCCACCTGTTGGAGGTACGAGATCGTCAGCGCGCGCATCGCCTCCAGGCTGAAGTCCTCGCCGGTGCTCCACTGCCGTTCCGTCACCCGCATCACCCCGCCGAACACCGCCACCGCCAGCCGCGGCCGCGGGTCGGCGTCCACGTCCAGCCCCTCCCGCTCGGCGAGCACGCGCGCGAGGCTCTCCTCGATCTCCTCGTTGCGGCGCAGATGGGCGGCGAGCAGGACCGGGGTGGACTCGATCACCCGGTACATGCGCAGGTACAGCTCGACGGGTACGACGCTCTCGATGCTGTCGTTGAGGCTGTCCCAGCCCTCCAGCACGGCCTGCGTCAGCGCCTCCAGCGGCGTCTCGCTCGCCGGGCGCTCGCGCACCGCCTCCGCGAACCGCGCCACCACCAGCTCCTGCAGCGCGAGGGCGGCCTCCTCCTTGCCGGAGAAGTAGCGGAAGAAGGTGCGCTGCGAGACGTCGACGGCCTCGGCGATGTCGTCGACGGTCGTCCGCTCGTAGCCGCGCGTGGTGAACAGTTCGACGGCGGCCCGCAGCAGCGCGTCCCGGGTGCGCTGCTTCTTGCGTTCGCGGAGTGTTTCCATAGGCGTCAGTTACCGACTTGTGAATTGGTTTGTCAATTGTCAGTGGCTGTCACTAGCCTCGAACACATGACTAGTCAGACCACCATCGAGACGACGGGGTCGGGGGACAAGGCGTCAGGCACCCCGTCCGACGGCTCGCCGGCCCGAGGGCTGCGCGGCCACCCCTGGTTCACCCTCATCACCGTCGCGGTCGGGGTCATGATGGTGGCCCTGGACGGCACCATCGTGGCCATCGCCAACCCGGCCATCCAGAAGGACCTCGGCGCCACCTTCGCGCAGGTCCAGTGGATCACCAACGGCTACTTCCTCGCCCTCGCGGTCTCCCTGATCACCGCGGGCAAGCTCGGCGACCGCTTCGGCCACCGCCAGACGTTCCTGATCGGCGTGACCGGCTTCGCCGCGGCCTCGGGCGCGATCGGGCTGTCGAGCTCCATCGCCGCGGTCGTCACCTTCCGGGTCTTCCAGGGCCTGTTCGGCGCGCTGCTGATGCCGGCCGCGCTCGGTCTGCTGCGGGCGACCTTCCCGGCCGAGAAGCTGAACATGGCGATCGGCATCTGGGGCATGGTCATCGGCGCGTCCACCGCGGGCGGCCCGATCCTCGGCGGTGTGCTGGTCGAGCACGTCAACTGGCAGTCGGTCTTCTTCATCAACGTGCCGGTGGGCGCGCTGGCGCTGCTCCTGGGCCTGCTGATCCTGCTCGACCACCGCGCGCAGAACGCGCCGCGCTCCTTCGACCTGCTCGGCATAGCCCTGCTGTCCGGCGCGATGTTCTGCCTGGTCTGGGCCCTGATCAAGGCGCCGACCTGGGGCTGGGGCGACGGCAAGACGTGGGCGTTCATCGCCGCCTCGGCGCTCGGCTTCGCCCTCTTCTCCTTCTGGGAGACGAAGGTGTCGGAGCCGCTGATCCCGCTGGGGCTCTTCCGCTCGGTCCCGCTGTCGGCGGGTGTGGTGCTGATGGTCCTCATGGCCATCGCGTTCATGGGCGGCCTGTTCTTCGTGACGTTCTACCTCCAGAACGTGCACGGGATGAGCCCGATCGACGCCGGTCTGCACCTCCTGCCGCTGACCGGGATGATGATCGTCGGCTCTCCGCTGGCCGGCGCGATGATCACCAAGCTGGGCCCGCGGATTCCGCTGGCCGGCGGCATGGCGGCCACCGCGATCGCGATGTACGGCATGTCGACGCTGGAGACGGACACCGGCAGCGCGGCGATGTCCCTGTGGTTCGCCCTGCTGGGCCTCGGCCTCGCGCCGGTCATGGTCGGCGCCACGGAGGTCATCGTGGGCAACGCGCCCATGGAGCTCTCCGGGGTCGCCGGCGGTCTCCAGCAGGCGGCGATGCAGATCGGCGGCAGCCTGGGTACGGCCGTGCTGGGCGCGGTGATGGCCTCCAAGGTCGACAGCGACCTGCCGGGCAACTGGAAGGACGCGGGGCTGCCCGACCTCACGCCGGCGCAGCTGGACCAGGCGTCCGAGGCGGTCCAGGTGGGCGTGGCTCCGGTGGCCAAGGGGACGCCGGAGGCGATCGTCGCGAAGATCACGGACGTCGCGCACGACACGTTCATCTCGGGCATGAGCCTGGCGTCGCTGGTGGCGTGCGGGGTGGCGGTGGTGGCGGTGTTCGTGGCACTGCTGACGAAGCGGGGCGAGAACGCGGAGGCGGGAGCGGGAGTGGGCCACATCTGACGGCCTGTCGACGAACTTCCCCTATCAGGGTGAAGGGACTCAAGATCCCTCCCCTCCGGCCCGCTCGGCACGTCACAGTGGGTCAAGCCCTCCGCAGAGGGCGGATCGGGGCTACGGCGCGCTGCCGGAGGGGGACAGCGCGCCGGAAGCCCGGCAACATCCCGGCGACGGCCCCGATGATTAGCCGCCGCAGCGGGGGTACCCGCTTCATTGAACCCCGAACAGACCCCGGGGTTCAGGGAGTTGATGATGGCGGGCTTCGGACACGGAACGCGCAGGTACCCCCGCTCACGTGGCCGGACGTGGTCACGGACCGGGCCGGATCGCGCGACGCTCGGAATCATCGGAGTC
>NZ_JBTWMV010000210.1:0-224 GCF_054850255.1 Streptomyces sp. 7R007
GTAGGCCTTGTCCGCGGCGACAGCGCCGGGCCGGGTCCGAGGCCGGCCCACAGGCAGACGGACCCGAATCTTCTGCAACACGGGGACGAACTGCGGGCTGTCGCCGGCCTGTCCTGCGGTCAGCACGAGGGACAGCGGACGGCACCCGCGGTCCGCGGCGAGATGGATCTTGCTCGTCAGTCCGCCACGGGATCTGCCGAGCAGGGCCTGGTTCAGCCGGAGCT
>NZ_JBTWMV010000211.1:0-223 GCF_054850255.1 Streptomyces sp. 7R007
GCCGATCGTCTCGCTCTTCAGGGCCACACCCGGGCCGGACGTCGTCGTCACGCCCAGTGAGCCGCCGAAGGCCGCGCCCAGCGCCGCGCCGATACCGGCGATCTCGTCCTCGGCCTGGAAGGTGCGCACGCCGAAGTTCTTGTGCCGACTGAGCTCGTGCAGGATGTCGGAGGCGGGGGTGATGGGGTACGAGCCCAGGAACAGCGGCAGGTCCGCCTGGCGT
>NZ_JBTWMV010000212.1:0-223 GCF_054850255.1 Streptomyces sp. 7R007
GCGCCAGGCGGACCTGCCGCTGTTCCTGGGCTCGTACCCCATCACCCCCGCCTCCGACATCCTGCACGAGCTCAGCCGGCACAAGAACTTCGGCGTGCGCACCTTCCAGGCCGAGGACGAGATCGCAGCGGTGGGGGCCGCTCTCGGTGCCGCGTTCGGCGGCTCGCTCGCGGTCACGACGACATCCGGACCGGGCGTCACGATCAAACAGGAGACGATCGGT
>NZ_JBTWMV010000213.1:0-222 GCF_054850255.1 Streptomyces sp. 7R007
CGAGCCCGGACACTGGACGTACACGGTGGAGGCGTGGAGCGATCCGCTGGCGACCTGGCGACACCACGCCCGGATCAAGATCCCGGCGGGCATCGACGTCGGTCTGGTGCTGGAGGAGGGCGCCGACCTGTACGAGCGCGCGGCCGCCGGAGTGCCCGAGGAGCACCAGGACGCCGTCCTGGCCGCGGCGGAGACCTTGCGCGACGACGCGCTGCCGGCCCA
>NZ_JBTWMV010000214.1:0-222 GCF_054850255.1 Streptomyces sp. 7R007
TGAGCCCGGGCACTGGACGTACACGGTGGAGGCGTGGGGCGATCCCGTCACCACCTGGCGTCACCACGCGCAGATCAAGATCCCGGCAGGGATGGACACGGAGCTCGTGCTGGAGGAGGGCGCGCGGCTGTACGAGCGCGCGGCCGCGGGAGTGCCCGAGGAGCACCGGGACGCCGTCCTGGACGCCGTGGCCGCGCTGCGCGACGAGTCCCGTCCGCCGGC
>NZ_JBTWMV010000215.1:0-214 GCF_054850255.1 Streptomyces sp. 7R007
CGGATGACGCGTTCCTGGGAGGGGCCGTTGGGTGCGGTGAGGCCGTTGCTGGTGCCGTCCTGGTTGATGGCGCTGCCGCGGATGAGGGCGAGGACGCGGTGGCCGTTGCGGTGGGCGTCGGTGAGGCGTTCGAGCATGACGAGGGCGGCGCCCTCGGCCCAGCTGGTGCCGTCGGCGGCGTCGGCGAAGGGTTTGCACCGCCCGTCCGGAGCGA
>NZ_JBTWMV010000216.1:0-211 GCF_054850255.1 Streptomyces sp. 7R007
GCCTGTCGGCGGGCCCGGGGGCCAAGGGTGAACGGTTCTACGACTGGGCCGCCGCCCGCCTGCCCGCAGTGTGGGAGTTCGACGGCGACGAGCCGACCCGGCAGCGGTGGATGCTGGCCCGCCGCAGCATCAGCAGGCCCGATGAGATCGCCTACTACCTCGCCCGCGCCCCGCTGGAGGCCACCGTCGCCGACCTGGTCCGTGTTGCCGG
>NZ_JBTWMV010000217.1:0-208 GCF_054850255.1 Streptomyces sp. 7R007
CGGTGTTGTTGATGACGTGGCTGATGGTGCCGGTGCCGCCGAGGGAGACCGTGACCATGCTGGTGAAGCGGACGCCCGGGGTGTTCGGCGCTTCGATGGCGCGGGTGGCGACGACGGAGGGGTTGACGTTGAAGTAGCAGTAGCTGCCCAGGCCGTAGGCCTGGTGGCTGGTGACGGTGGAGGCGACCTTGTAGGCGGCGTAGCCCTG
>NZ_JBTWMV010000218.1:0-207 GCF_054850255.1 Streptomyces sp. 7R007
AGTCACCGGTGAGTTCGTTGACCTGACCGGGTCCGACCTGTGCGGTGGGCGCGGTTCCGGCGTCGCGGTCGAGGGTGACCTCGACGGTCTGCGAGTAGCCGGTGGTGGTGCCGTCGGTGAACGCGGCCCGCAGGTCCAGGACACCGTCCTCGGACAGGGAACCCACCGTGTTCCAGACCAGCTTGGTGGCGGTGCCGGAGGTGACGG
>NZ_JBTWMV010000219.1:0-203 GCF_054850255.1 Streptomyces sp. 7R007
GCAGGTCTGATGGTCGGCCAGGACCTGTCCGAACGCGTCACCCAACTGAAGGGCAGGCCCGCCCAGTTCAGCCTCGGCAAGTCCTTTCCGGGCTTTGGCCCCACCGGCCCGGTTCTGGTCACCCCGGACGAGTTCGACGACCCCGACGATCTTCAGATCACCGGACTGCTGAACGGTGAGGCCGTCCAGCACGACCGCACCAA